>JBQGFJ010000278.1:0-3240 GCA_052040085.1 Pseudoxanthomonas sp. | reverse complement strand
CCCTTCCACACGTCCGGGTCCACCTCGCCGGAGCGGCTGTGGGCGTTGACCGCCACCGCCCTGTGCCTGCTGCCGCTGCTGCTGCAACTGCCCGCCACGCTGGCCGTCAGTATTGCCGCGGCTGCCGTACTGGTCAGCCTGCTGTCGTGGCGCAAGCCCGTGCCTGCCATCCTGCGCCTGTTGCTGGTGCTGGTGGTGGTGGCTGCACTGATCTCGCAGACCGGTTTGCGCTTCGGGCGCGACACCGGCTGCGCCCTGCTGGCCGCCATGCTGGCCATCAAGCCCGCCGAAACCACCAGCTTGCGCGATGCGCGCAGCCTGCTGGGCTTCGCCATGTTCGCGCCCTTCGCCGCCTTCCTGCTGGACCAGGGGCCGGTCAGCATGCTGCTGGGGTTGCTGGCCATCGTTTCGGTCTTCATGGCCCTGCATCGACTGGCCGATGCCGAAGTACAGGCGCATGCGCCCGCCCGTTCACCGTTGCGCCAATTGGGCGGCGTCGGAAAACTGATGCTGGTCGGATTGCCGCTGGCCCTGGCGGCTTTCTGGCTGTTCCCGCGATTGGGCTCACCGTTATGGGGCGTCCCCGAGCGCGCGATGGCCCAACCCGGCCTGTCCGACAGCATGAGCCCCGGCGAGTGGATCGACCTGATGGCCAACGACAGCACCGCCCTGCGCGCGCAGTTTTTCGGGGAAACCCCCGCCATGCAGGCGATGTATTGGCGCGGACCGGTACTGTGGGATTTCGATGGCCGCACCTGGACCCAGCCCCCACGACTGCATGACATTCCGATCGAACCTTTCGTGCCTGGCCCGGTGACCTGGGATTACCAGATCGAATTCGAACCCACCGACCGCCAGCAACTGGTCGCACTGGATGTTCCCCTGGCTGCACCCGACGGCGCCCGGCTGTCGTTCGACCGTGGTCTGTATTCGGATCGCCCCCTGATCGCGCTGACGCGCTGGCGATTGCAGTCCTCACCGCCCGGCCAACTGGAATCGGAGCTTCGACCCGCGTTGCGGCAACGCGCCCTGCAACTTCCTCCCGGCTACAACCCGCGCACGCTGGAGCTGGCCAGGCAATGGCGCAAGGAAGCAGGGAATGATGACGCCGCCATCGTGGAGAAAGCGCTCGCCTGGATCCAGGCCGAGTTCGCCTACACCCTGATCACCGACCTGCCCGGCCGCCATTCGGTGGATGAATTCCTGTTCGATACCCAGGAGGGCTTCTGCGAGCACTTCAGCTCCGCCTTCGTCGTGCTCATGCGCAGTGCCGGCATCCCCGCACGCGTGGTCACCGGCTACGTGGGCGGATATCGCAATCCACTGGGCGGGCACTGGGTGGTCCGCCAGATGGACGCCCATGCCTGGGCCGAAGTGTGGCTGCCGGATGTTGGCTGGACGCGGGTCGACCCCACCGCCGCCGTGGCCCCCGAGCGCATCTACGACACCATCGAAGATCGCCTGGGCGCCGGCGGCACGGTGTGGGCACGCGTGGGCCAGCTCGCCTACGTGGGCGACTGGATGCGGCGCAACTGGAACAACCTGGTGCTGGGATTCGACGCACGCCGGCAACAAGAGTTGTTGCGCCCGCTGGGCATCGAGCGCCTGGATGCGCGGCAGTTGGTGATGCTGTTTGGCCTGATCTCCCTGCTGGTACTTGGCGTAATGGCGTGGCTGCTGGCACGGGGCGAACGCGAAAACGACCCCCTCCTGCGTGCCTGGCATCGTCTGGGCCAGCGCTATGCCCGCCTCGGGCTGGGCCGCGAACCCCACGAGCCGGCACTCGAATGGGCACAGCGAGTGGCAGAAGCCCGTCCACAGGTCGCCGAAACCCTGCTCCCGCTCAGCCAGCGTTTCGTTCGGGCGCGCTACGCTGGCACGGCTATGGATCCTGCACTGTCCGCTGACCTGCGCAGGCACCGCCCATGAACCCGGGAGATTCGCCATGACACTCCGACTGCTCGCCACGGCCGCCTCGGCACTGCTGCTGGCTGCCTGCGCCTCCACCGCACCCAAACCGCTGCAGGGCACTTTCGCCGCCGCCACGCCGCAGGATGCCACCAGCGGCGCCCAGCAAGGCTCGCTGGTGCGTTGGGGCGGCAGCATCGTCGATACCATGCCCGGCCCCGACAGCACCTGCTTCCACATGGTGTCGCGCCCGCTGGGTCCGGACGGCCGCCCCAGCTCATCGATCCCGGATGCCACGCATGGCCGTTTCGTGGCCTGCCGGCCCGGCTTCTACGATCCGGCGATCTTCGCCACCGGGCGCGAGCTCACGCTGATCGGCCGCATCGATGGCGTGGAAACCGCCCGCATCGGCCAATACGAATACCAGTTGCCGCGCATGGCCGCCGACGTGGTGTACCTGTGGCCGCAGACCGTCGAGGTCCGCGTCAGCCCGGATCCGTGGGGGCCATGGGGACCCTGGGGTCCGTGGGGCCCCCGCCGCGGCTGGGGTGGCTGGTGGTGGTAATCACTCCCGCCTGAGCAATCAAGCAACGCCGCCCGCATGGGCGGCGTTTGCGTTTCAGCCTGCGCCGAAATGTCCCAGCGGCGCACCGGCCAGCAAGTGCAGGTGCAGGTGGAACACCGTCTGCCCGGCATCCTCGCGGCAATTGATCACCACGCGATAACCGTTTTCCGCCAATCCCTGCTGGCGCGCGTATGCAGCGGCAGCCAATACCAGTTGCCCCACCAACGTGGCCTGCTCCGGCTGCAGGTCATCCATGGTCGGAATCACCACCCGCTTCGGAATGAACAACACGTGCACCGGCGCCTGTGGCGCGATATCGCGGAAGCCCAGTATCCCGTCGTCTTCGTAGACGATATCGGCGGGAATCTCGCGGCGAATGATCTTGCCGAAAATGGTGTCGCTCATGCGTTTCTCCTGGAAAACAATTCTGTAGGAGCGGCCTTGGCCGCGAGGCTTCCCATCGCAACACCTTGATCGCAGCCAAGGCCGCTCCTACAAGGGCATTTCACTGCGCGTGCCAAAGGCATGCGAGAGCGTGCCACGGTCCACGTATTCCAGTTCGCCCCCAAGCGGCATTCCCTGCGTCAGCCGACTGGGGCGCACGTTGTGCTGCCGTGCCAGTTGCGCCAGGTAATGCGCGGTGGCTTCGCCTTCCACGGTGGCATTGGTGGCAATGATGATCTCGTCCACTTCGCCTTGTGAAAGACGATCCGACAAGCCATCCAGTCCCAGTTCGCGCGGACCGATGCCATCCAGTGGCGACAACC
>JBQGFJ010000277.1:0-6774 GCA_052040085.1 Pseudoxanthomonas sp. | reverse complement strand
TCCAGCGTCCAGTTGCCACCCACAGTGAGATCGCCCAGCGACAGCGTACCGGTGACCACCATGTCGGTGTCGCCGGTATCGCTCTCGGCATTGCCCAGGGTCAGGTCATCGGCCTGCAGGTCCAGGTCACCATAGGCATACAGGGTATCGATCGACACGGCACCCGTGCCGTCCAGATACACGTCGCCGCCACCGCTGCGGACCTCGTCAAGGCTCACGTTGCCCAACGTGGTCAGCCACTGGCTGCCGGCGCTGGCCAGACGGCCGCCGTTGATGCCAGCCAACAGCTTCAAGTACAGGCTGCCCGGGATGCTGGCAATGTCGAGCCGCTGCCCACCCACCGTCACATAGCGCGAGGCTTGGCCAATGTCGCCACCGGCGGCACGCAGCCGTAGCTGGTCCATCGCACGCCACTGCGCGTCATCGTGCGAAGCACGGAGTGCATACGCCTCGATGTCGATGCTGCTGTCGGCAGCCGTCGTCTCCACGTCGCCCAGTTCGGCGTCGCCGTCGACACGGGCGAAGATGCCATCGCGTGCCACCAGCGAAGTGCCGGCCTGCATGCGCCACAGGTTGCCCAGGTCCAGCGACAGGCCGCCCACGTTCCAGTTGCTGTATTGCCACAGGTCCGTGGTCTGGCCGATATCCAGCAGACCGTCCACATCGACATTGCCGAAGCGCAGCGTGCCGGGCAAGCCCAACGCGCCCTGCAAGCCGCCGATCCAGGCATTGCCGCCGATATCCAGGTTGATCCGGTCGGCCAAGCCGCCGGTACCCAACTGGATCCGCGACTGGCTGCTGCCGGCGTTGCCGGTCACCCACAGGTCGATGCTGCCACCCAGCAGGTTTTCACCCAACTGGGTGGATGCCACCAGGTTGCCCAGTACGCGCAGGCGTAGTGCATCGGTACCGGTGATGCGCTGGATGCTGAGGTCGCCATGGTTGACCAGATCGATGATCTTGGCACGTGCCGTCAGGTCACCATCAATGTCGGTGTGCAGGCTGCCATCACCACCATCCGGATCACCGCCGATCGTGCCACCCGCCGCTTCCAGCACCACGTCGTGGCCGCGGACCACCACGTTGGTGCCGTTGGCGCTGCTGATGCTGCCATCGGTCTTGATGTAAATGGTGTGTCCGTTGACGTCATAGATGTTGAAGTCGCGGTCGCCGCCCAGGTAGATATCGCCCGTGGCGGTGGCGCGGACGTCGCCGGTGGCACGCAGGTTGACGTCATCGCGCTGGACGATGCGGATCAGGGTCGGGTTGGTGTCGTCATCGAAGTAAACGTCGTCGTACTCGGCCGATGCCAGTGCCGCGCGCTGGGCCGTGGTCAAGGCACCCGGGCCCTGGCTCAGATCGATCACCACGTCGTCATCGAGCAACCTGCCGATCTTGTTCGCTTCGAGGGTGACGTTGCGCCCCTCGATGTTCATCGTTTCGATCCGGCTGGATCCGCCGCTGCCACGATTGAGCAGGCTGGCGGAAACGGAATAGCGCAGTTCGTCTTCGGTCCAGTGCGAGGTGGATTCCAGTGCCAGCAAATCCGCCGGCGAAAGCGCGTACTGGAAGCCCGCCGCGTAGGCGTTGCCACCGAACTCGGCGTTCCACTTCGCGTATTCGGCACGCTGTTGCGCCTGTGCCGCGTCGATGCGTGCATCGTCCCAGCCCAATGCCCTCATCTGCGCGACCTGCGCCGCACTGAAGTCGGCCTGGGACGGATCGTAGGCATCCGACACCCAGTCGCCACTGACCTGTTGCAGGTTGCGCAATTGCCAATAGCGGGCGTAGCGCTGGTTGCCGGCGCGAACCAGCGATTCCTTCTGCAAGACCAGCGCATCATCGGCCTCATCACCGGTGAGGCCCATGTTGGCCCACAGCTCGCGCAACTGGTCCAGCGTGCGCTCGTCGTAGGTCAGGTCCGTATTGCCGTCGAGCAGGTCACCATTGCGCACCTTCACATGCACGTCGCCACCGGCGCGGATCGTGTCGATCCACAGATCGCCGTTGGTCTCCTCCACGAAGACGCCACCCACCGCATCGGCACTGAACAGCGCGCGTTCGTGGCTGCCGGTATTGATGTTCAGCAGGCGGCTGGCGCTGCCGATGCTGCCATGGGTGGAGGTCAGGTTGATCGACGAACCCGTGACCGCCGCACCATTGCGGCTGGTGATATCACCCTGGGCCAGCACGTCGACGTTGCCGCGCGCGGCTTCCAGTCGCGTGAAGTCAAGCCCGCCATTGACTGCCTGCAGGTTGATGTTGCCCAGGCTGCTGTAGCCCGAGAACGTATCGCCAACCTGCACGCGCAGCGCCTGGTCGATGCTGCCGATGCCGTCACGCGCCTCCAGCTCCAAACGGTTGGCGGCCGAAACGATCGCGTTATTGCCCTGGGTCAGCGCGCCCTCGGTCACCTTCACCGACGTCCGGCCGCTCTCGTTGAACAACGAACCCAACAGGGTCACGTTGCCCTTCGAGGACAGATCGATCAGGCCGCTTTCATAACCGATGAAATCGATGCCGATCGGCGAGTCACCCAGCACGGTGAAGCGATCGATCTCGCGCAACCCGGTCTGGCTGACGGTGGTGCGCGTGGTCCGGTAGACATGGCACCAGATGAAATGTTTGCGGCAGTAGCCACCGTTGGTGCGACTGATGATCTCCTCGCCCTCGGTGACATATACATTGTCGAGCTGGCTCATGACCTTGCCCGGCTCGGTCAGCCAATTCAGGTAAGGCTGGATCTCGGCCGCACTCGGATCACCCTTGATCGCACGCTGGTAGGCGGCCGACAGCGCGCTTGCTTCGGCAAACCTGCCGGCAAGCGTCAGCACCATGATCTGCAGGTCGACGCTCTGCTTGTTGACGCCATAGGCCTTGCTGGCGCTGCCCATGTACTCGGCGCCATCAATCGGCCTGCTGTCACCCCTCACCACCGTGTTGCTCAGTTCGGTGCCGTCGCCCGTGGGAATGAAGCCCCAGAACTCATCCCAGTATTCGACCTTGGTGCGGGTATCCGTGCGATCACGGCCTTGCAGCCAGACGTAGGTGCGGCCATCGGTCACGTCGTACTGCGTGGTGCGGCCGTTGGTGCTGCCCTTCAGGAAGCTGTTGTTGATGCGGATCTCGCTGCTCCAGCCCTCGTAGCGCTGGACCTGCCCATTGTCATAGGTATAGATGGTCGACCAGGCACGATCATCACCGGCCTTGCGGGCCAGGTCGTTGATGCGCAATTGGCCCTGTACGCCATTGCCCAGATCGATGCCGGAAATGGTCAGGTCACGTACGGTGTTGTTGACCACCTTGACCTGGCTGTAGCCGTCCAGCACGCGCAGCTGGCCGTTGCCGGTACTCATGATGTGACCGGTCAGCTCCATGTAGCCGCCGCCGATATCCACCTGGTCAAGCACGATGCTTTCGGTGCGGAAGTCGTAGCTGTAACCGATCCGTCCCAGGCGCGCGTCTGTGGTGGCCAATTGCACCACTGCCGCCCCGCCACGTCGCCATGCAGCGCGCAGGTTGGCCAGGTTGTTGAAGGCACTCTCGTCGATCACCACCGACCAGTCCGCCACGCCGCTCTGGACCAGGCCATTGATGTTCAGGTACAGCGCGCTGATCACCACGTTGTTGCCGGCCACGGTGGCCGAGTTGGCCGGATTGAGCGTGCCGTTGCTGTTGTTGTAGGCCGGGTCGCCACCGATGTGGGTGAATCCGTCCATGTTGTTGAGGACGAAGTCCTTGCCCGCACTGATGTTCAGGCTCTGGCCGCGGATGTCCGCATTGGCGTAGATGCTGCCGTAGGACGCCGTCAGGTCGATGTTGCCGCGGCGGTTGCTGATCCTGCCGTTGACGTAGATGTCCGGCGCCGGCGCCTTCAGGCCGGAACCATCGACCTGGCCGGTGGCCGGGTTGTAGCTGTTGATGATCGAGATGACCGGTGCCGGTGAGTTCTCCGATGTTTCGATGGAGCCGAAGTTGGCGGCAACACCACCGCGGTTGGCAGCGGTGATGTCGCCGTTGTTGCGCATCTTGGCGCCGTTGAACAGCACCTGCCCGCCTTCGCGATCAGGGATTTCGAGGCCCTGGATGTCCAGGAACAACGAACTGGCATTGGCGATTTCGATCTTGGCGTCGCCAGGCGCGCTCAGGCTGCCGCTGCCGGCCAGCACGTCGCCCTTCACGTGGATGTTGCCCGGCCGCGCCAGGATGGGATCGACCTTCATGATCCACACCTTCAACTGCGAAGGCAGGCTGACGCCACTGCTCGGGTCGCCACCGATGTCGGCATACAACTTGTCGAGGGTGCGCGTCAGCAGATTCAGTTCGGCCTCGAAGCCGGAGCGCTCGATCGGCGACAAGCCGTAATCGGACAGGCGCTTGCGCAATTCGGCGACGCGGTCACTGATCAGTTGCGAGTAATCACCTTCGCGGACCGACCAGGTGACGTCTTCGCTGGCGTCCACGATCGGCACCACGGTCAGCGTGCCGGTCGTGTTGGCATTGATGCTGCTCAGATCAGTGACTTCCACGCCATTGATCAGGTACTTCAGTCCAGTGACCTTCAGGTGACGCTGGCTGTAGACGCCAGCGTCCAGGCTGCCGTTGGCGTTGACCCGCGCAATGCCGCCATTGATCGTGTCGCCACCGGTGATGTCCAGCGACAAGCCCAGTGCCTTGCCAATGCCTTCGCGGTACAGGTCCTTGCCAATACCTTCGCCGGTAAGCACCGAATAACCCGTGCCGGCATAGGCATGCACGTCGCCGACTGCACGCCCGGCGCTGCCGGTGGCCAGGTTGACGGTCGAATTGCGGTTGTACCAGGCCACCGCCTCCGGGTCGTTCACCACCGGGAAGGCGGTGTTGTTCCACAGATCGGTACGCGCGGTGAGGGTCGCCTTGTTCATGGCGCCGGCAATGTCGTAGCCGGCCAGGAACTTGAGGTCACCGTAGGCAAACAGATCCACGTCGCCGACATTGACGGTGTAGTTCGCATTCACCTTGGACAGGCTGTCGCCCATCGCTGCACCGGCGAGGCCCCAGGTCTTGGCATTGGTCGAGGTTTCGATGTCGTAGCGGCCACTGGCCGACAGCACCAGGTCGCCGATGCTGTACAGGTCACTGCCATTGCCGACCGACACCGTCGCATCGGCCTGCTTCACGTCGACACGGGATTCGGCATCGGCGATGGCAATCGCGCCACCGCTGTCCAGCTTGACCCGGTCACGCGCATGAACGTCGTTGTAGGCCTGCACGATCAGCTTCTGCGGATTGCGCCAGTCACCCGACAACGCCAGGTTGACGTTGTCGCCGATGGTGCTCTGCGCATCCAGGTACAGCTCGGAAACGCTGCTGGCCGCGGCAGCATCGAAGATGCCGCCCGAGCCCGATTGCACGTTGTAGTTGCCACTTGCAGCCTTGATGACCTTGTTGCGTGCGTCCTGGTCGTAACGGGTCGCGACCACGTTGGATCCGCTCAGCAGACGGGCATGGGTATCCAGGTCGATGGTGTTCTTTGCCCAGGAACCACTCATGCCCAATACGGCAGCACTGGTGCTGTCGACGAAAGCGTTGAAGGTGGACTGGTGCAGGGCGGAAAGCGCCAGGTTGCCAAGGTGGGCCGCGGCTCCATTCTTGCCGCGCGCATACAGCTCGGCGCGGGTGGTGCTGTCGTCACGGGTGGTGGCACTGGAAGCCGCACCGCTGACCAAACCACCCTGGCCCGCCGAGGCTTCGGCCAGGTTGTCCACGGCCGCGCTGGCGTTGACATTCATGCCGGCATAGCTGCCGGAGAACAGGCCATTGACCAGTGCTTCGGTGGTGGCGTTGGCCGTGGCGTCGGATACGTGCGCACCCAGCGTGACCAGGCCGCCGGAACGGCCGGTGGTCCAGGCACGCTGGCGGGTATCGGTGGAAGCCACCAGGTTCCAGGTGCCGCCCTTGCCTTCGAACTCCACGTTGTTGGCACTGATCAAACGGCTGCTGCTGGTGTTCTTCGCGGTGGCGACCACCGCATTGACCGCCACGCCCGCGCCACCGCTGACGCCATAAGCTTCCACGCCGGCACTGTTGCGGCCACCGTTGAGTCCGATGCGGCTGGCCAGATTGGCGTTGCGCGCCGCCAGATGGGCGCCGTTCTTCAGGTCCAGCGTGGCCTTGGCCGTGCTGTCTGCCACGGCGATCGTGCCGCCAGCGGACAGCAGGCCACCAATGGCAACGCCAGCACTGTAGATGTCCACGTGCGGCCGGGCTTCGGCGGACAGCGACAATGTGTCGTCGGCCAGCACATCGGCGTTGTCACCCACGGTGAGACGCGCATCACTGTCGTCGCGGGCCACCATGATGGTCGCGTTGACACCGGCCAGGATGCCGCCGGAACCACCACGGCCAACCAGGCTGACAGCCGCTTCGGAAACACTCGCCAAGTCGATGTTCGCCGCATTGAGCGAAGCACCGGACGCAACATCCAACGATACCTTGCTGCTGTGCTTGGCCACGCCGATCACCACGCCGGCACCCGCGGCGCCACCCACGTTGGCCCCCAGCGCGTCGACGCGGATGCCCTGCGCATCACGTGCCTTGCCTTGCAGGTTGCCGGTGATGTCGATGTCGCCACCCAGGGTGGCCGAGACGCGATTGTCCACCACGGCCACGCCAACCGCGGCACCGGCACCGACAAAACCACCCGCCGCACCGCTTTCGGCCTTGACCGTGACGGCCGGCGCGCCATCCAGATCGACCGACTGGGCGTTTACCGAAACATCATTGGCGCGCAGG
>JBQGFJ010000276.1:0-2802 GCA_052040085.1 Pseudoxanthomonas sp. | reverse complement strand
CCACTGCGTCTGGCGCCTTTTTCTGTGCCGGCGGGCCTGCAACAATGCACGGGCGCGCGTTCGAGCGCCGCAGAGCGAAAGTGGCGGAATTGGTAGACGCCCTGGTTTTAGGTACCAGTGCCGCAAGGCGTGGGGGTTCGAGTCCCCCCTTTCGCACCATCCCGGTGCCACCGGATTCAGGCTGGCGGTCGGGCCCGGAATCGGTGAAAATGCCCAGTTCCGCTTGCCCGGCGCTCCGTCACCCGGCAGTCGACACCATCCAAAAAACAATCGTCAGACCGGCTGCGGGGGTCCTTTCCGTGCCGGCAGGAGTGGAAACAGTTATGCAAGTTTCGGTCGAATCGGTCAGCACCCTTGAGCGTCGCATGAGTTTCAGCCTGCCGGCTGACCAGCTTGAAGCCCACGTGGGCGGCCGCCTGCGCGAAATCGCCCGCACGGCGAACATCAAGGGTTTCCGCCGTGGCAAGGTGCCCACCAAGGTCATCGAGCAGCGGTTTGGTCCGCAGGTGCGCTCGGAAGCACTGGATGGCCTGCTGCGTGAAGCATTCGGTAACGCCGTGCGTGAGCAGGACCTGCAACTTGCCGGCAACCCCAGCCTGGAGAAGGGCGAGAGCGAACTGGACTGGGTTGCGACCTTTGAAGTGGTGCCGGATTTCGGCGAAATCGACGTGGCCAAGCTGAACGTCGTGCGCCATGTGGCCGAAGTGGCCGATGCCGACATCGACCAGATGATCGAGAACCTCCGCCTGCAGCGCCGCACTTTTGTCCAGGTGGAGCGCGGTGCGAAGGAAGGCGACCGCGTTGCACTGGAAACCTGGTCGCAGGCCGGTGACGAGCGCCTGCCTGCCGAAGGCATCGAGAAGGGCGCCACCCTGATCGGTTCGGGCGTGATGTTCAGCGGCATCGAGAACGCCCTGGTCGGCATGGCCAAGGGTGACGAGAAGGAAGTCACGGTGGATTTCCCGTCTGACTGGCGCGTGCCGCAGTTGGCGGGACGCCAGGTGCAGGTGCACCTGAAGGTCACCGAGGTGTCCGAGCAGAACATGCCGGAAGTCAACAAGGAATTCATCCGCAGCTTCGGCGTGAAGGGTGGCGATCTGGAGCAGTTCCGCCGCGACATCCGCAGCAACCTGGAGCGTGAACTGAAGGGCGCGCTGATGGGGCGCCTGCGTCGTGAAGTCGGCGAGCAGTTGATTGCTTCCTGGTCACACGTGGAAATGCCCCCGCGCCTGGTGCAGAACGAAGCCCGGAACCTGCTGGCGCAGCAGGTCGAGCAGGCGCGTCGCAATGGACAGCAGGTCCAGGTGCCCGAAAACGCCCACGAGAACTTCCTGGATGCTGCCCGCAAGCGCGTCCTGGTAGGCCTGCTGGTGGGTGAAGTGGCCCGTCGCAACAGCCTGAAGCTGGAATCCAAGCGCCTGAACGAGACCCTCAACCTGATTGCCTCCACCTACGAGGAGCCGGAGCAGGTGGTTGAGTTGTATCGCAACGACCCCCAACTCATGTCGGGACTGCAGGGACGGGTGATGGAAGAGCAGGTGATCGACTGGATCGCCGAGCGCGCCCAGCACACCGAACAGGCGCTGTCCTTCCAGGAAGCCATCCGGCAGTAACCGCGAGTCCTTCGCAGGCACCCGTGCCATGGCACGGGTTCAACAGGAAGAGCAGGAGATCACACGCGTGGACAACCGAACCAAAGCCCTGAACCTGGTGCCGATGGTGGTCGAGCAGACCAGCCGGGGCGAGCGCGCCTACGACATCTATTCGCGCCTGCTCAAGGAGCGGGTGATCTTCCTGGTGGGACCGGTCGAAGACCACGTGGCCAACGTGATCATTGCCCAGATGCTGTTCCTGGAAGCGGAGAACCCGGAAAAGGACATCAGCCTTTACATCAACTCGCCCGGTGGGCTGGTCACGGCAGGCATGGCGATCTACGACACCATGCAGTACATCAAGCCGGACGTAAGCACCATCTGCGTGGGCCAGGCGGCCAGCATGGGCGCGGTGCTGCTGGCGGCGGGTGCCAAGGGCAAGCGCTACGCACTGCCGAACTCGCGGGTCATGATCCACCAGCCGCTGGGCGGCTTCCAGGGCCAGGCCACCGACATCGACATCCATGCGCGTGAAATCCTCAGCATGCGTGCGCGCCTGAACGAAATCCTGGCACACCACACCGGCCAGGGCGTGGAGACCATCGCCCGCGATACCGAGCGCGACAACTTCAAGAGCGCCGCGGAAGCCCAGGCCTACGGGTTGGTCGACCAGGTGCTGGAGCGCCGGGCCGAGGACTCCATCCAGCCGGCATAAACGTGGTCCGGGACCCTTCCGGGCCTGCATTCCACCCTCCCCCGCGGTCCCGGCTGACAGGCCGGGACCGTGTGCTATTCTCCGACCGAATGCCCGCCAGGCGGGCAGGCTGACCGAGTAAACGAAGCATGAGTGAAGACCGGCAGGGCCGTACAAGCGAGAGCAACAAGATCCTTTATTGCTCCTTCTGCGGCAAAAGCCAGCACGAAGTCCGCAAGCTGATCGCGGGCCCCAGCGTGTTCATCTGCGATGAATGCGTGGAGCTGTGCAACGACATCATCCGCGAGGAACTGGAAGAGAAGGCCCAGTCCGCTCGCAGCAGCTTGCCCAAGCCGCGCGAAATCCTCGATGTGCTCGACCAGTACGTGATTGGCCAGAACCGCGCCAAGCGCACCTTGGCCGTGGCCGTGTACAACCACTACAAGCGCATCGAGAGCCGGCAGAAGAACGACGACGTCGAGCTGGCGAAGTCGAACATCCTGCTGGTCGGCCCGA
>JBQGFJ010000275.1:0-2626 GCA_052040085.1 Pseudoxanthomonas sp. | reverse complement strand
GCCTCGATGCGCTGGTCGTACCCGTAGCCACTGCGCCGCGTATTGGAGATCACGCACAACCGGCCGGAGGCCGTCCTCAGCACGGTGCGTGCGGTGTCCACGTCGCCCAGGCGGCCGATTTCCGGATCCACCAGGCAACTGGCACTGGCGAACACTTCCACCGGCTCCTCACCCAGCAGCCAGCGCGCCATGTCGAGGTCATGGATGGTGAAATCCTTGAACAACCCGCCACTGGTGGGGATGAACCCGGGCGGCGGTGCCGCGGGATCGTGGTTGACGATGTGCAGGCTTTCCAGCACGCCGATTGCGCCCTCCTCCATCCGCCGCTTCAAGGCAAGGAAATGCGGGTCATAGCGCCGATTGAAACCCAGTACGAAGCGCTTGCCCTCGAAGCGGGACTGCGCTGCCAGCGCCTTGCCCAGATCCAGGTCGATGGGTTTTTCGCAGAACACCGCCTTGCCCGCCTCCACGGCGGCGAGCGCATGCGCGAGATGCTGGTCGGTGGTGCTGCAGACCAGCACGCCGCCGATGGCCGGATCGGACAGCGCCTGCTCCAGCGGGACCACGACAGCCCCGGTTTCAGCCGCCATGGCATTAGCAGCCTCCGGGCGGGCATCCACCACGTACTTCAGGCGCAGGCCCGGCGTAGCGGCGGCATTGCACCCATGCACCTGCCCCATGCGCCCGGCGCCGATCAGCGCCACCTCGATATGCGACATCTCCTCACCCCCGGCCAGTGCCACCCAAGTTGGTGTAGAATAATAATTCCAATAATTAATGCAATAGAATTTCCAAAAGTCTGTTGTCGTTCCACGATTTCATCGAAACTGCTCCGGTCCCCTACAAGGAATTTCGCATGGCCGAACCCCAGACCCCGCCGGCCACCGCCGAAGAACTGCGCGCCGCGATCCTGGCCCGCTACGATGGCCTCAGCAAGCGCCTGCAGCAGATCGCCCGCTACATACTGGATGAACCGAATTCGGTGGCGCTGGAAACCCTGGCCGTCCTCTCCGAGCGAAGTGGCGTGCAGCCCTCCGCCATCGTGCGCTTCGCCAAATCCTTCGGCTTCGACGGCGCCACCCAGATGCAACGGCTGTTCCGCGACGGGCTGCTGTCGGCAAACACGCCGCTGGGCTACAGCGAACGCATTCGCGAATTCGCCAAGACAGTGGATGGCAAGCGCATCGGCGATCCCTCGCAGGTCCTGGCCGAGTTCGTCGAAGGCAACGTGCTTGCGCTGCAGCACCTCAGCGATGCCATCGACAGGCAAGCCCTGAACGAAGCCGTGGACCTGATCGCGCAAGCGGATACCGTGTACGTGGCCGGCTTCCGGCGCTCGTTCCCGGTAGCCGCCTACCTGGCCTATTCACTGCACCAGGTGGACAAGAAGACCGTTTTCATCGACAGCATGGGCGGCATGACCCGCCAGCAGATCCATGGCATCACCCGCAATGACCTGCTGCTGGTGGTCAGCTACCACCCCTACGCCGAAGAAGCCGTGCACCTCATCGAGGCCGCGGTGGACCAGCAATGCCGGATCCTGTCGATCAGCGACAGCCCGGTCAGCCCGGTCGCCAAGCCCGCTACCCGCGTGCTGCAAATCCGCGAAGCCGAAGTGCGCAAATTCCGCTCGCTGTCCGCCTCCATGTGCCTGGCCCAGGCACTGGTGATCTCCTATGCCCTCGCCACGGCCACCGAAACCCGCAACCCCTCCACCCTGGATGCACGCAGCAAACGCCCTCGCAAGATTTGAAATAAATATTGCATTTTGAAATAAATGGAATATTATTTACACAGATGAACGCAACGGGCGCTCATCTGATTGCGAGGACCAGGCTGCATGACCGAGGAGCAACCACTCGACCTGATCGCCATCGGACGATCCTGCGTCGATCTGTACGGCGAACAGGTGGGCGGCCGCCTTGAGGACATGCAGTCGTTCGCCAAGTACATCGGCGGCAGCCCCACCAATACGGCCGTGGGGAGCGCCCGCCTGGGATTGCACAGTGCCGTGCTCACCCGCGTGGGCAAGGACCACCTGGGACGCTTCGTGCACGAGCAACTTGCCCGCGAAGGCGTTTCCACCCGGGGCGTACTGGAGGACGACCAACGGCTGACGGCCCTGGTCATCCTGGGAATCCGCGACCCCGACACCTTCCCGTTGATCTTCTACCGCGAGAACTGCGCCGACATGGCGCTGGACGCCGATGACGTGGACCCCGGCTTCATCGCCTCCGCCAGAGCCGTCCTGATCAACGGTACGCACCTGTCGCGGCCGGGCGTCTTCGAGGCCTCGCTGAAGGCAGCGCGCATTGCACGCGAGAACGGCGGCAAGGTGGTGTTCGACATCGACTACCGCCCCGTCCTGTGGGGCCTTACCGGCAAGGATGCGGGCGAAAACCGCTTCGTCGCCGATGCAGGCGTCACCCGCCGCCTGCAGGAAGTCCTGCCCTTGTGCGACCTGATTGTGGGCACCGAGGAGGAAGTGCACATCCTGGGTGGCAGCACCGACACCATCGCCGCCCTGCGCGCCGTCCGCGCCGTGTCTAACGCCACCCTGGTCTGCAAGCGCGGCCCGATGGGCGCCGCGGCCTTCACCGGCTCGATCCCCGACAGCCTGGACGAT
>JBQGFJ010000274.1:0-6050 GCA_052040085.1 Pseudoxanthomonas sp. | reverse complement strand
TTGCGCCGTTCACGCTGCCGGAAAACGGCGGCATCAGCGTGCTCGATTTCCCCATGAAGACGGCGATGATGGAGGTGTTCGGCAGCAAGCAGGCCGGTTTCGAACGCTTGTCCGGTGCGCTCCATCTTGAAGATGGGCCTTATGCCAACGTGTATGACTTGGCCACTTTCTATGACAACCACGACATGCCACGCATCGACGCGAGTGACGAGGGATTCATCGATGCGCACAACTGGTTGTTCACCGCGCGCGGCATCCCGGTGGTCTATTACGGTTCCGAAACCGGTTTCATGCGTGGCCAGTTGGAGCATGGCGGGAATCGCAGCTACTTCGGCCAGGAGCGCATCGATGCGGCCCCGCAGAGTCCGATCTTCGGGCCCTTGCAGCGCATCGCCCTGTTGCGCAAGGAGTCGCCTGCGTTGCAGAAAGGCCTGCAGTTGAATGTCCGCATGGAAGGCGACGAAGCCGTGTTCTACCGCGTGTTCCAGCACGAGGGCGTGAACCAGACGGCGTTGGTGTTGTTGAACAAGGGCGGCCAGGCGCGTTCGATGGCAGTGGCGGATTACCTGCAGCCGGGTGAATGGCGCGATGGTTTCAGCGGGCAGGCCGTGTCCGTGGGCGATGCGCTGGAGGTCGAAGTTCCGGCACACGGCGTGCGCGTCTTCTTCTTCGACCAGCCATTGACGCGCGCGGATATCCGAGGCCGGCTGGCGGCATTGATGCCCGGCGGACAGAACACCCGCGAATGATGCCCGGGAGCGGGTTCAGCCTGCTCCCGTGGATCGGCGCAATGCCAGCCGCACCGGAATGGTCTGGTTCTCCACCGGCTCGCCGTTGATCAGCCGGATCAGGCTGTCCACCAGCAGGCTGCCTGCGCGCTTGGTGTCTTGCTGGACGGTGGACAGGCCCGGATTGACCAGGTTGGCCATCGGGATGTCATCGAAGCCGGCCACGGCCACGTCTTCCGGGATACGCAAGCCGCGTTCCTGCAGGGCTTTCATGGCGCCGATGGCAATCAGGTCGCTGGCGGCGAACAGTGCGTCGATCCGTGTGCCACGCTCCAGCAGGGTGTTCATGGCCTCGTAGCCGGATTGTTCGGTGGTGATGGCATCCGCCTGCAATGCGCCGGATGCCTGCAGGCCGGCGTCCCGCAGGGCCTGCGCATACCCGCGATAGCGTTCCTTGAATTCCGGGTAATGGTCGGAGGCGTCACCCAGAAACGCGACATGGCGGCGGCCTTGTCCGGCCAGGTGGGTGGTGATGTCCAGGCCGCCCTGGAAGTTGTCGCAACCGATGGAAATCCCCGGCTGGTCCGGCAGGGCCGCGCCCCAGCGCACGAAATGGGTGCCCTGTTCCACCAGCCGCTGCAGGCGTGACCGCGCCTCCAGGTAGTCGCCATAGCCCAGCAGGAACAGGCCGTCCGCCTTCTTGCTGTCTTCGAAGTCGGCATGCCAGTTCTTGGAGAGTTGCTGGAACGACACCAGCAGGTCGTAACCGCTCAGGGCGCAGGCGCGGGTGATCGATCCCAGCATGGAGTGGAAGAACGGATTGATCAGCGAATCGTCTGGTGTAGGGTCTTCGAACAGCAGCAGCGCCAGGGTGCCGGATTGCTGGCAGCGCAGGTTGGACGCGTTCTTGTCGACCTTGTAGTTCAGCTCGTGCGCGATGGCCAGGATGCGCTGGCGGGTTTCCTCGTTCACCATCGGGCTGCCGCGCAGCGCGCGCGACACCGTTGGCTGGGATACCCCGGCCAAGTGGGCGATGTCCAGTGAAGTCGCCTTGCCTCTTATCGTCATTGCCACCGGGCCGCAGCCCGCCTCCCGGCCCCATCATGCCATGGGTATTCCATGGATTCCCATGCAGGGCCGGGGATTGCGCTAGAATCGCCCCCTGTTCCGCATACACAGGTGGCCCGCGCAAACGCCGGCCTAGCGTGCGACATGAGCACTACCATCGCCCATCGCTGAACGCCCCGAGGCACCGCATGTGCAGGCGCCCTCGTGGCGCTTTGTTTTTGGGCGCGAATCGTGATTCGTGATCGGTGATTCGAAAGCCGGTCCATCTCCATCACGCGCCTTTCCCGAATCCCACCCCGAATCCCACATCACGGCTTTCCCATGATCACCATCACGCTCCCTGACGGCAGCCGCCGCGAATTCGAACAGCCCGTCAGTGTCATCGACGTGGCGCAATCCATCGGTGCCGGGCTGGCCAAGGCCACCGTGGCCGGCAAGGTGGATGGCCGGCTGGTCGACGCCAGCGACGTCATCGGCCACGACGCCAGCCTGCAGATCATCACCCCGAAGGACGAGGAGGGCGTGGAGATCATTCGCCATTCCTGCGCGCACCTGGTGGGGCACGCGGTCAAGCAGTTGTATCCGGAGGCCAAGATGGTGATCGGCCCGGTCATCGCCGAAGGGTTCTACTACGACATCTACAGCGAGCGCCCGTTCACGCCGGAGGACATGGAAGCCATCGAGCAGCGCATGCGCGAGCTGATCGATACGGAATACGACGTCATCAAGAAGATGACCCCGCGTGCCGAGGTCATCGATACCTTCATGCGCCGTGGCGAAACCTACAAGCTGCGCCTGATCGAGGACATGGATCCCGGCATCGAGGCGATGGGCCTGTACCACCATCAGGAATACGTGGACATGTGCCGTGGCCCGCACGTGCCGAACACGCGTTTCCTCAAGGCTTTCAAGCTGACCCGCATTTCCGGTGCGTACTGGCGCGGTGACTCGAAGAACGAGCAGTTGCAGCGTATCTACGGCACGGCCTGGTCCGACAAGAAGCAATTGCAGGCCTATATCCAGCGGGTCGAAGAAGCGGAGAAGCGCGACCATCGCCGCATCGGCAAGCAGCAGGAACTGTTCCACCTGCAGGAAGAGGCCCCCGGACTGGTGTTCTGGCACCCCAAGGGCTGGGCCATCTGGCAAGTGGTGGAGCAGCACATGCGCTGCGTGTACCGGGAAACCGGCTACGGCGAAGTGCGTTGCCCGCAGATCCTGGACGTCTCGTTGTGGCAGAAGTCCGGCCACTGGGACAACTACAAGGACAACATGATCTTCACCGAGTCCGAGAAGAGCACCTACGCGGTCAAGCCGATGAACTGCCCAGGCCATGTGCAGGTGTTCAACCAGGGCCTGCACAGTTACCGCGACCTGCCGATCCGTTACGGCGAGTTTGGCTCCTGCCATCGCAACGAGCCCTCCGGTGCGTTGCACGGCATCCTGCGCGTGCGCGGCTTCACCCAGGACGATGGCCATATCTTCTGCACCGAGGACCAGGTGGAGTCCGAGGTCCGCGCATTCCACGAACAGGCGTTGAAGGTCTATGCCGCGTTCGGTTTCGATACCGCGTCCGGTGAGAGCATCCAGATCAAGATCGCCCTGCGCCCGGAGTCCCGTCTGGGCGATGACGCCACCTGGGACAAGGCCGAGGATGCGCTGCGTTCGGCCTTGCGTGCTTCCGGCGTCGAATGGCAGGAACTGCCGGGCGAGGGCGCTTTCTACGGCCCCAAGATCGAATACCACCTCAAGGATGCCATCGGCCGTACCTGGCAATTGGGCACCATGCAGGTGGACTTCATGATGCCGGGCCGCCTGGGCGCCGAGTACGTGGACGAGAACAGCCAGCGCCGCCATCCGGTGATGCTGCACCGCGCCATCGTCGGCTCCATGGAGCGCTTCATCGGCATCCTGATCGAGCACTATGCTGGCGCTTTCCCGGCCTGGCTGGCCCCGGTCCAGGCGGTGGTGATGAACATTACCGACGCCCAGGCCGACCATGTGGCCGAAGTCCGCAAAACCCTTGCAGATCAAGGCTTCCGGGTCGAATCCGATTTGCGGAACGAGAAGATCGGCTATAAGATTCGCGAGCACACGCTGCAGCGGGTGCCATACCTGCTGGTGGTTGGGGACCGCGAGCGGGAGAATGGCGCCGTCGCCGTCCGCACGCGTTCGGGGGAGGATTTGGGCACAATGTCGGTCGCCGCCTTCACCGAACTTCTTCGCGACGGCAGCGCTGCGTAGGCAAACCCCGGCCCTGACTGGGCCGGCACGATTCCTTCTGGAGACTGCAATATCAGTACCCCCGACAACAAGCAGAACCGCAAGAACCATGAAATCCGCGTGCCGCGCGTACGCGTGATCGGCAGCGACGGCGAAATGGTAGGCGTGCTTTCGCGCGACGAAGCATTGGCCATGGCCGAGGACGAAGGCCTTGATCTGGTCGAGATCCAGCCGCAGGCCGATCCCCCGGTCTGCAAGATCATGGACTTTGGCAAGTTCAAGTTCGAAATGCAGAAAAAGGCCAACGAGGCCAAGAAAAAGCAGAAGCAGGTCGAGATCAAGGAACTCAAGTTCCGCCCCGTCACCGACGAAGGTGACTACCAGATCAAGTTGCGCAACATGCGCCGCTTCCTGGAAGAGGGAGACAAGGTCAAGGTCAACATCCGCTTCCGTGGCCGCGAAATGAGCCACCAGGAGCTGGGCCGGCAGATGGCCGAACGCATCGAGGCGGATCTGGGTGACGAAATCATCATCGAGTCCCGCCCACGCCTGGAAGGGCGCCAGATGGTCATGATGATCGCGCCGAAGAAGAAGTGATCTTTCTCGTGCCCTTCGGGGCATGAACCCCATGATTTGCAAGGAAATCCGGCGACGGGCATAATATGCGGCCCGGTTCGCCGGGCGGTCGCCCGCGTGTATGGGGCAACCATCAGGACCTGTCGGGTTCCTCTTTTGGAATCAATGACTTACTAGCCGATACGGGCAGGACGGAAAGCGTGGCTGCAAGGCCCTCGCCCGGATCAGTGACATAAAAACCCAAAGGACATCGCAATGCCCAAGATCAAGACCCACCGGGCGGCGGCCAAGCGTTTCCGGAAGACCGCTTCCGGCAAATACAAGGCTGGCCATGCCAATCGCAGCCACATCCTCACCAAGAAAGCGACCAAGCGGAAGCGTAACCTGCGGCAGACGAACCACGTTCGTGCCGAGGACAGCAGCCGTCTTGACCGCATGCTGCCGTATCTCTGAGGAGGACTGAACAATGGCACGAGTAAAGCGTGGCGTGCAGGCGCGCCGCCGTCACAAGAAAATCCTGACCCTGGCCAAGGGCTATTACAACGCCCGCCGCAAGGTCTTCCGCGTCGCCAAGCAGGCGGTCATCAAGGCAGAGCAGTACGCCTACATCGGCCGCAAGCAGAAGAAGCGCAACTTCCGTTCGCTGTGGATCACCCGCATCAATGCGGCTGCCCGCATCAACGGCCTGAGCTACAGCCGTTTCATGAACGGCCTGCTCAAGGCTGGCATCACCCTGGATCGCAAGGTGCTGGCGGACATCGCCGTGCACGATGCGGTGGGTTTTGCCGCCCTGGCCGAAAAGGCGAAGGGCGCACTCGCGGCTTGAGCCGCGTCTCCACTGCAACATCACGCCGGCAGAGCATCGCCGGAAACACGTGGGGAAGGGCGCAAGTCCTTCCCCATTGTTTTTTCGGGGTTCGAGGGTGGCGGCCGGAATCCGGTTCCCGCCCCACCTTCCACCCCAAGTGCCGAATGCCTATTCCATGAGCGAAATTGAATCGTTGTCCGCCCAGGCGCTTGCCGACATTGCCTCGGCACCGTCGCCCGATGCGTTGGAAAACCTGCGCGTGGCCCTGTTGGGCAAGCAGGGCAGTGTGACCACGCAGTTGAAGCAACTGGGTGGATTGCCGCCGGATCAGCGCAAGGCGGCGGGCGAAGCGATCAACGTGGTGCGTGATGCCATTGCGCAGGCGCTGGCTGCACGCAAGTCCGTGCTGGAGGATGCCGCGCTGGACGTGCGCCTCGCCGGCGAAACGATCGATGTCACCTTGCCGGGCCGCAATGGCGTGCGCGGTGGTTTGCATCCCATCAGCCGCACGCTGGAACGCATTGCCGACATCTTCGCGCGGCTGGGTTACGAACTGGCCGATGGCCCTGAAATCGAGGACGACTGGCACAACTTCGAAGCCCTGAACTTCCCGCCGCACCACCCTGCGCGCGCGATGCATGACACCTTCT
>JBQGFJ010000273.1:0-2966 GCA_052040085.1 Pseudoxanthomonas sp. | reverse complement strand
GTACCAAGGAACGCGTTGAGCTGGAAGTCGGTGTATTCCTGGCTGAACAACGTGGTGTTCACCAGCAATGTGCCGCCAGCCCACGTGGTCTTGGCACCCAGCTCGTAGCTGTCGACGAACTCACCCGGGAACGAAGTGTCCGCCGTGGTCGGCGTGATCCCCGACTGGGTACGATCCAGGTTGAAACCACCGCCCTTGTAGCCACGGGCCGCGGAGGCATACGTCATGACGTTGTCATTCCAGCGATACGCCGCCTTCAAGGTGCCGGACCATTCCTTCTCATCCAGCGACTGGTTCACGTTGCGGCCGTTGTGCATCACGTTGGCCCACGGCAGGCAGCTGTAACCGACGACGTTGTTGACGATTGCCTGTTGCTGGGCTGCCGGGAGCGACGCGAACGGCACGCCACGTGCAGTAAGTGCCGCCGCAATGCGGCCAATGGCCGCCGGGCTCACGCCGGTCGGGCCAAAGTAGGAAGCGCACCCTTGGCTACCGTTCGGATTGGTGTAGCTCGCCTGCAGGTCCTTCTCTTCGCGCGTATAGCGCAGGCCCAGCGTGACATCCAGGGCATCGGTCGCATGCCAGGTGTTGTTGGTGAAGAATGCCAGGCTCTTGGCGTTCTGCTTGTAGCGATCGTGTGCACCCAAGCCGGCGAATGCCGTTCCCGGTGCCTTGCCGGTGGCATCGGCCAGGAAGGTGGCCGCCAGCGGATGCGATGCCAACGCAGGGTTGATCAGGCCGAGCAGGTTGATCGACAGATAGGGCTCGTAGTGCCTGCCGACGCGGTAGGTTTCGTTGCGCGTCAGGTCTTCATCGGAATAGAACATGCCGACCATCCAGTCCACCGTATCCGTGGCGCCGGTCAGGCGGAATTCCTGGCTGAAGGTGTCGAAGCGGCTCAGTGACTCGTCTTCGTTCGCATTCCGGTACAGCATGTCGGCAGCGCTGAAGTCATAGTCCAGGCCATTGATGGCCTGCCAATCGCGGTCCGCGGTGATCGAGGTCAGGGTTGCGCCCCCGAACCACGGCGTATCCCAATTCACTTCGACGGAGACACCCTTTTCCTTGATGTCCTGCTCGGTGCTGCGGTTGCTGTAGGCAACACGCGCGAACGGGTCGGCCTGGACCGGGAACGGCGGCGGAACCACGGGCAAGGCCTGCCCGCCCGTCATGCCGTTGAGGACCACGGAGCTTGAGCCCAATACCGTCTGCACGGCCGTGCAGCAGTTTTCTTCACGACTGGTGTAATCCGCCGACACCAGGATTTCCACGGTGTCACTGGGCTCGAACAGCAGCTTGCCGCGCAAGGTGTGGTAGTTCTGGTCGTAATCCTTGTCTTCGGTGCGCGGACCCGTGCCGGTGCGGACATCCATCCAGCCATCACGTGCGTGCTTGGCCGCATAAATACTGAAAGCGGAATTTTCGCCCAGCGCATCGTTGTAGCTGCCCCGCACGCCCCACGCGCCGTAGTTGCCCAGTGTCAGTTCACCTTCGGCACTCTGCGTGTAGCTGGGCTTGCGGGTCACCACGTTGATGACACCCGCGGACGTGTTCTTGCCGAACACGGTGCCCTGCGGGCCCTTCAGCACTTCGATGCGTTCAAGCTGGCCCAGGTCGCCGAAGCCGACGCTGTTGCGTGGGCGGTAGACGCCATCGATGACGATGCCCACGGAAGATTCCAGGCCGACGTTGTCACCCACCGTGCCAATGCCACGGATACGCGCCGTGGTGATGGCTTCGTTCTGGGTGCTGGTCACGGTCAGGCCCGGCACCAGGATCTGCATGTCCTTGATGTCGCGTACGCCGGTGTCCTGCAACAGTTGGGCATCCATCACGGTGATCGTGATCGGCACGTCCTGCAGTGCTTCCTCACGCTTCTGCGCAGTGACCGTCATGGTAGCCAGCGTGGTGGCCCCCTCTTTTTCATCGGCATTCGCAGATGCATCACTGGCCACCTGTGCATGCGCGTGCGGCATGGCACACAAGGCAGCAAATACGGCCAGCGCAAGCACTTTGTGCTGTGGCTTTACATCAACCATGGCGTCCCCTCCCAGGGTCTTTGGTTCTAGTGGTGGATCGTGGATATCAGGCTATAAATGACCGGAATTCATGAATGTGAGCGTACATACTTAAACGTACGGCTCAAATTAACATCGTTTTCACGAAGCGGCATTTTGCACCGCATCCATACCCATCGGGGCGTATTAGGATGGAAAAATGAGACGGCCCGGACAAAGCCGGGCCGCTTCGCAAACATCGCTGGTCCGGACCTGCCGGAACCCCAACCCAGGGTCAGGCGGACAGATCCAGCACGATGCGGCCTTCGAGCTGCCCCGTGTGCATGCGTTCGAACACCTGGTTGATGTTCTCCAGCTTGTCCGTGGCCACCGTGGCCGCCACCTTGCCCTGTGCTGCGAAGTCCAGCGATTCCTGCAGGTCCAGCCGGGTGCCCACGATCGAACCCCGCACGGTGATGCCATTGAGCACCATGCCGAAGATATCCAACGGGAACTGGCCCGGCGGCAATCCATTGAGGGAAATCGTGCCCCCGCGACGCACCATGCCCAGTGCCTGCTCGAAAGCCTTGGGGGAAACAGCGGTAACCAGCGCGCCATGTGCGCCGCCGATTTCCTTCTTCAAATAAGCCGCAGGATCCGTCTTCATGGCGTTGACCGTGACCGTGGCACCCAGACGCTGCGCCAGTGCCAGCTTGGCGTCATCCACGTCCACCGCGGCCACGTTCAGGCCCATCGCCTTGGCGTACTGCACGGCCATGTGCCCCAACCCGCCTACGCCCGAAATCACCACCCAGTCACCGGGCTTGGTGTCCGTGACCTTCAATCCCTTGTAGACGGTAACGCCTGCGCAGAGGATCGGTGCGATCTCGACGAATCCCACGTTGGCCGGCAAATGGCCCACGTAAGCCGCATCGGCAAGCGCGTATTCGGCAAACCCGCCATTCACCG
>JBQGFJ010000272.1:0-3626 GCA_052040085.1 Pseudoxanthomonas sp. | reverse complement strand
TTGTCGATTTCCTGTGCGGCAGCCAGCAGGTTGCCATCCACCCGCTCGCACAGGGCCTGCACGGCTTCGCGCTCGGCACGCACGCCGCGCGAGCGCAGGCGGCTTTCCACCCAGCCCGGCAACTCATGTGGCTTGATGCCCCAGGCGATGGCGATCACGCCTGCGCGCCCCACGGCATCGGCCCATTTGCCATGGTGCGCCTTGCTCCATTCGGCCGCGGTACTCAGCAGGATCACGTCGGCAGGCGGATCGGCGCAGAAATCACTGATCACCTCCGCCCCTTCCTTGCCAGGCTTGCCGGTGGGAAGGCGCAGTTCGATCAAACGCCGCGGACTGAACAGGCTGGGCGCGTTGAAAGCCCCTTGCAGTCTTCCCCAGTCGAAATCACGCACATCGGCATCGAAGACTTCACGTTCGCCAATACCCTGTGCACGCGCATGGCTGCGCACCGCATCAGCCGCCTCGAGCACCCTCAGGGTTTCAGGACCCGCAATCAGGTACACCGGATGCAGCGGGCCATCCTTGAGACGGGCACCCAGCTGTTCCGGCTTCAGCTCCATTTCACTGACCGCCGGCCCTCAATACACCGTCCACCCGGCGCAGGATGGAGGCCGCCATTTCACGGCGCAGTTCCTCGGCAATCACTTCACGCTCGGTAGTGGTGCCAGTGACATCCTCGGGCGAAGACACGTAATCGCGTGACAGCTCAACCACCTGCTGCGGGACGAGCTCGGTCCCATCGGCACGGCGAAACACGAATACCGTGGCATAGCGCATGCTGTATTCCTGCGAACGGCCGTACTGGTCGATCGCGATGGGCACGTTGCCCCAGCGTTCGGACAAAATCTGCAGGCTCGCCGTCTTCTCTTTGGCGTCCGCATCCACAAGAACCGCACCCGAACTCCTCAGCCCTTGCTCCAGACTGGACACCAGCGGGCTGTACTGCGTGGTGGAGCTCACCTTCACCGGCCCCAGGTCCGGCGGCAGGTCAATGGCGCTACGGAGGTGGAAGCCGCAACCAGCCAGGGAAAGGGCAAGTACGGCAGCGGCAAGCAGGCGGGATCGGGTCATGGGAGGGAAGTCTGGACGAGGCCGGGGCAACCGGCAATATGCAACGCACCGCCGGGATGGTATCTGAACGCCGGAAGGCAGCCAGGCTTCAGGCTGCCACCACATTGACGATCTTGCCCGGCACGATGATCACCTTGCGGATGGTCTGGCCCTGAAGGAACTTGGCCGTATTGGGTTCGGCCAGCGCCAGTGACTCGACTACATCGCGCGGGGTGTCGGCAGCCACCTCGATGGTGCCGCGCAGCTTGCCGTTGACCTGTATCGCCAAGGTGACCACGTCACGCACCAGCGCGGCCGTGTCGGCTTGCGGGAACGGGACATCCTCCAGCAACGTTTCCGGATGGCCCAATGCCTGCCACAAGCCATGGCTGGCATGCGGCGTGATGGGGTTCAGCAGCAACACCGCGGTCTCGAAGGCTTCCTGGCGGACGGCACGGCCATTGCCACTGTCGTCCTCGAAGCGGCCCAGTGCATTGGACAGTTCCATCACCGCAGCAATGGCGGTGTTGAAACTGTGGCGGACACCGTAGTCATTGCCGACCCGTTCAATCGTTTCATGGGTCTTGCGACGCAGCGCCTTCTGGTCCGCGTTCAAGGCCTCCAGATCCAGGGCAGGCACGGGACCGGAAGCGGCGTGCTTACTCACCTGTGCCCACAGCCGGCGCAGGAAGCGCGCCATGCCTTCCACTCCGGCTTCGTTCCATTCCAGCGACAGCGTGGGCGGTGCAGCGAACATGGAAAACAGGCGCACGGTATCGGCGCCGTACTTGTCCACCATGGCCTGCGGGTCCACGCCGTTGTTCTTCGACTTGGACATCTTTTCGGTCGGCCCGATCTTTACCGGCAGTCCATCGGCTGCCAGTTTCGCGCCGACGATGCGGCCCTTCTCGTCCCGTTCCACTTCCACGTCGGCCGGGTTGATCCAGTCCTTCGAGCCATCCGCGTTGTCGCGGTAGTAGGTTTCGGCAATCACCATGCCCTGGCACAGCAGGTTGGTGGCCGGCTCGTCACTGTCCACCAGGCGCGCATCACGCATCAGCTTGTGGAAGAAACGGAAATACATCAGGTGCAGGATGGCGTGTTCGATGCCACCGATGTACTGGTCCACCGGCAGCCAATAGTTGCCGCGTTTGTCCACCGTCTCGCGTGCACCCGGCGAGGTGTAACGCGCGTAGTACCAGCTCGATTCCATGAAGGTATCGAAGGTATCGGTTTCGCGTTCGGCCGCGCCACCGCATTCCGGGCACGTGGTCTTGCGCCATTCCGGGTCGGCCTTGATCGGCGACTTCATGCCATCCAGCACCACGTTTTCCGGCAGCACTACCGGCAACTGGTCCTCGGGTACCGGCACCGCACCACAACTGGCGCAGTAGATGACCGGGATCGGGCAGCCCCAGTAGCGCTGGCGGGAGACGCCCCAGTCACGCAGGCGGTAGTTGATCCGGCGCTGGCCACGCCCCTGGCGCTCGAAACGTTCGGCGAAGGCTTCGAACGCGCCACGGAAATCCAGCCCGTCGAACTCGCCCGAGTTGACCAGTTCCAGGTCGCTGCGGGTCTTGTCGCCGTACCAGTCGCGCCAGGCCGTGGGATCGTAGTTCGCCTCGTCCTCGTTCTTCGGCGCCTTCAGCGCAATGACCTGCCGGATCGGCAAGCCGTACTTGTTCGCGAATTCGAAATCACGCTCGTCATGGCCCGGCACCGCCATCACCGCGCCCGTGCCGTATCCCATCAGGACGAAGTTGGCCACCCACACCGGCACCTGCTCGCCGGTCACCGGATGCACCGCCTTCAAGCCGGTGTCCATGCCGCGCTTTTCCTGGGTTTCCAGTTCCACCTCGGAAACGCCACCCTGCTTCAACTCTTCCAGGAAGGCGGCCAGCACGGGATTGCCCGCCGCGGCCTTCAGGGCCAGAGGATGTTCGCCGGCAATGGACAGGAAGGACACCCCCATCACCGTGTCCGGGCGGGTGGTGAATACGCGCAGCGGATCGTGCCCGCCCTCCACGGCGAACTCGATCTCCAGGCCTTCCGAGCGGCCAATCCAGTTGCGTTGCATGGTCTTGACCGCATCCGGCCAGCCCGGCAATTCGTCCAGCCCGTCCAGCAGTTCCTGTGCGTAATCGGTGATGCGCAGGAACCATTGCGGGATCTCGCGCTTTTCCACCAGCGCACCGGAACGCCAGCCGCGGCCGTCGATCACCTGCTCGTTGGCCAGCACGGTCTGGTCCACCGGATCCCAGTTCACCACCGAGTTCTTGCGGTAGGCCAGGCCCTTGCGCAGCAAGCGCGTGAACATGCGCTGCTCGTGCACGTAGTAATCAGGCTTGCAGGTGGCGAACTCACGCGACCAGTCGATCGCATAACCCAGTGACTTCAGCTGGGTGCGCATGTGTTCGATGTTGGCGTAGGTCCACTTGGCCGGCGCGGTCCTGTTCTTGATCGCGGCGTTCTCGGCGGGCAGGCCGAAGGCGTCCCAGCCCATCGGTTGCAGCACGTTGTGGCCGGTCATGCGCTTGTAGCGGCTGATCACGTCGCCGATGGTGTAGTTGCGCACG
>JBQGFJ010000271.1:0-3126 GCA_052040085.1 Pseudoxanthomonas sp. | reverse complement strand
TCGGGGGAGAGCAATGCGGAAGCCTCGCCAGGCTCCCACTTAAGCTCTTCGCACAGCACCAGCAAGTGCCGATGCAGTTCGCGCCACTCACGCATGCGCAGGAAGCCGAGGAAATGCCGCTCGCACCAATCACGCAGCTTCGACTGGGTCAGCTCCTCGTGTGCCTCCCGATAGCCCTGCCACAGCTTCAGGATGCCGACGAACTCCGAACGCGGATCGGCAAATTTTGCGTGCGCATTGTCCGCTGCTTCACGCGCTTCCGGCGGGCGCTCCCGCGGATCCTGGATACCCAGGAAAGCGGCGATCACGGTCATCTCGCGCAGACAGCCATGCCGCTGTGCGGCCACCAACATGCGCGCCAGCTTCACGTCCACGGGCAACCGTGCCATTTGCCGGCCGATGGCCGTCAGCTTGCGATCCTTGTCGATGGCACCCAGTTCACCGAGTTGCTGCCAGCCATCGGCAATGGCGCGCTCTTCAGGTGGTTCGATGAAGGGGAAGTTCTCGATTATCCGGGACGATCCCTGCGGGTTCGTCCCGGATGCGCGTTCCGTCCGTGACGTAACACGGCCCTCAATCCGGTCCAGCCCCAGGTGCAGCATGCGCAGGATCACGCCCGCCAGCGAAGAGCGCCGGATCTCCGGATCGGTGAATTCCGGACGGGACTGGAAATCCGCTTCCGAATAGAGGCGATAACAGACACCTTCGGCAATGCGTCCACAGCGGCCCTTGCGCTGGTTCGCACTGGCCTGCGATACCGGTTCGATATGCAGGCGATCCAGTTTCTGTCGCGCACTGTAACGCTTGACCCGGGCATGGCCGGGATCCACCACGTAGCGGATACGTGGCACCGTGAGCGAGGTTTCGGCCACATTGGTGGCCAGCACCAGCCGCCGCTTCGGGCCGGGATTGAACACGCGATCCTGGTCCTTGGCCGACAACCGCGCATACAGTGGAAGCACCTCGGTCTCGCGGTATTTGCGCTTCTCCAGCACCAAGTGGGCATCGCGGATCTCGCGCTCACCCGGCAGGAACAGCAGCACGTCGCCACGCGGATCGGCACGGGTGATTTCGTCGACGGCGCCCACGATGGCATCGTTGACCGTGCGATCACCCGCTGTATCCCCGGCATCGTCATCACGCCCACCTTCCAGCGGCCGGTAACGCACCTCCACCGGGAAGGTGCGTCCTTCCACGCTGATCACCGGCGCATCATCGAAGTGCCGTGAAAAGCGCTCGGTGTCGATGGTCGCCGATGTCACGATCACCTTCAGGTCACGGCGCTTGCGCAGCAATTGCTTCAGGTAGCCCAGGAGGAAATCGATGTTGAGGCTGCGCTCGTGCGCTTCATCGATGATGATCGTGTCATAGGCCGACAACCAGCGATCACTGGCGATTTCCGCCAGCAGGATGCCATCGGTCATGAACTTGATGTGGGTGTCATCGCCCACGTGGTCGGTGAAGCGCACCTGGTAACCCACGCCCTGGCCAACTCCAGTCTTGAGCTCCTCCGCCACGCGCCTGGCCACGGCTCGCGCGGCAATGCGGCGCGGCTGGGTGCAGCCCACCATGCCGGCCACGCCACGCCCGGCCGCCAGGCACAACTTGGGCAACTGCGTGGTCTTGCCGGAACCGGTCTCGCCGGCAATCACCACCACCGGGTGCTTGCGGATCAGTTCGACGATGCGCTCGCCCTCACGCGCAATGGGCAGCGACTCATCCAGCGACACCACCGGCAACCGGGCAGCACGCGCTTCCCGCACCGCCACCGACATGGCCAACGCCTTTTCGAAAGCTTCACGCAGACCCGTATCCGCCGGATGGGCCTGCCAACGCGACCACAGGCCGTGCAGGCGGCCACGGTCCCGGCTCAAGGCCGAATCAAGGGCCCTGCGCGCGGATTCCGGGGTTGTAAAGGGTGGTTTTACCGGGGAGCTCATCATTCAGCGTGCTTGAAACGATTCCATCACGCCCCATGTCATAAAGTGAATATTGTGACGCAACCACTCTCAGGAGAGTCGCATGACCAAGGCCAAACCCCGCAAGTCCAAGCCCGCCAGCAAGTCCACGGCGAAGCCCGCCAAGGCCGCCCCCGCCGAAACCGCCGCACCCGGCATCGATATCGGCATCAGCACCAAGGAACGCAAGAAGATCTCCGATGGCCTGTCGCGCTTCCTCGCCGACAGTTACACCCTGTACCTGAAGACCCACAACTTCCACTGGAACATCACCGGGCCGATGTTCAATTCGCTGCACACCATGTTCGAAACCCAATACAACGAACAGTGGACGGCACTGGACGATATCGCCGAACGCATCCGCGCACTCGGCTTCAACGCACCCGGCTCCTATCGCGAGTTCGTGGCATTGTCGTCGATCCCGGAGGAACCGGGACTGACCGACAGTGCGGACTGGCGCGAAATGGTCCGCCAGCTCGTACTGGGCAACGAAGCCGTCTGCCGCACCGCGCGCGACGTTCTGGAAATCGCCGACGATGCCGACGATGCCCCCACCGAGGACCTGCTGACCCAGCGCCTGCAGACCCACGAGAAATACGCCTGGATGCTGCGTTCGCTGCTGCAGTAAGTCCATCGCCTGCGCACACGCCCGGCTACTGGCCGGGCGTTTTCCTTTCCGGGTTTTGCCTGCGGGACGTTATCCTTTACCGCATGGATCGGACTGCACAGGGCGTACTGCAACACACATTCGGCCACCCCCGCTTTCGCGGGAACCAGGCTGCCATCGTCCAGCACGTTGCCGAAGGTGGGGATGCACTGGTGCTGATGCCCACTGGCGGTGGCAAGTCGCTGTGCTACCAGATCCCCGCCCTCCTGCGCGAAGGCACGGGGATCGTGGTCTCGCCGCTGATCGCGCTGATGCAGGACCAGGTGGAAGCGCTGCACCAGGCCGGTGTAAGCGCCGCCTTCCTCAACTCGTCACTGGATGCCGAATCGGCTTCACGGGTTGAGCAGCAACTGCTGGCAGGCAAGCTCGACCTACTGTACGTGGCACCAGAACGCCTGCTCACACCGCGCTTCCTGTCCCTGCTCGATCGCAGCCGCATCGCCCTGTTCGCCATCGATGAAGCGCATTGCGTCTCCCAGTGGGGCCACGATTTCCGTCCCG
>JBQGFJ010000270.1:0-7832 GCA_052040085.1 Pseudoxanthomonas sp. | reverse complement strand
GCATTGCCTTCGTGGCCACTGGAACCAATGGTGTAGAAGACCTTGTTCTGCACGCGCAGCACGCGCGCCATCAAGTCCAGATGGCGGCTGATCAACTGCGATTCCAGCAATTCGGCGAAGCCGCGCGCATCCAGTGCGCTGCCCTCCAGAATGGCGTCCCCATGCGAGGGCTTTGCGTCACTTCGCCCGTTCCATGCCTTCACGAATTCGGTGAAGTTGACGTCGCAGATATCGGCACGATTGAGGCCCTTCATGCGGGCCGGAATGGGAGTGGGAACGGTTGCGAACATGCGTTGGAAGACTCAGTGTGAGGCCGCGATCAACGCGGCGTGATCGGGAGCGGGTTCGGGCATGGCGACAAAGCCCGGCGTCGCGCGGACGCGGGCCAGCCAGTCGCGGAGCGCGGGATACGGCGCCAGGTCGAAGCCGCCCTGGTGGGCGACATCGGTATAAGCAAACAGGGCAATGTCGGCGATGCCATGGGCAGGGCCGGTGAACCACGGGTGCGCGGACAGATGCTTTTCCATCACGGCGAACGCTTCATATCCACGTTCGCGCAGGCGTGGCAGGTCTGCACGCCGCGGTGAATCGATTGGCGTCCAGCCACAGATGAAGCGTGCAACCGCGACATACGGCTCGTGGCTGTATTGTTCGAAGAACATCCAGCTCAGCGCTTGCGCACGTTGCCACGGATCGTCCGGCAGGCAGGGCGTCCCTTCGGCCAGGTAATGCAGGATGGCATTGGATTCGACCAGCACGCGCCCGTCGTCCCGTTCCAGCATCGGCACCTTGCCATTGGGATTCCTGGCCAGGTATTCCGGCGTCCGGGTTTCACCCCGGCGGCTGTCCACCTCCACCCAGCGGTAATCCCGATCAAGGTGGCGGCCAAGCTGCTCCAGCAGCAAGCGGATCTTGTGGCAATTGCCGGAGACCGAATAGCCGTGCACGGTGATCATGCAAAGCGCTTCCGGTTGGCTTGCCACTGCTCTCGTGTCTGGCCCCACATCTCCACCGCATGGTCATCCAGTGGTGGCGGCAAGCGGACTGGCCCCTGGTTCGTTGATCCAAGCCGCTGCGCCACCTTCTGCGACGGCAGGTTGTCCGGCGCGATGCAATGGATCACCTGCTCCCAGCCAAGATTGGCGAACGCCCAGTCGATGGCAGCCACGCCGGCCTCGACCACGTAACCATTGCCCCAGGCATCAGGATGGAAGACATAGCCCACTTCATTGCCCGGCCAGCCATCCGGACGCCATGGCCCCAGAAAGCCCAACCAGCGCCCACTGGCCTTGTCCACCACCGAGAACATCGCGAAACCCTGCACCGCCCATGCCCCCGGCATCTGCAGGAATTTCCGCCACGCCGCGTGGCGGCTGATGGGACCGCCGAGGAAACGCATGGCCTCTTCGTGTGCATGCAATTCGGCATAGCGCTCGAAGTCGCCGACCTGCGGCAAGCGCAGGACCAAGCGTTCGGTTTCGATGCGGATGTCCTCGGTCTTCAAGTCCTGCTCCGTAGAAGCCCCTCTCCCAACGGGAGAGGGGTTGGGTGTGAAGGTTCGGTGGAACCGTGATGGTTTCGTCATCCCGATTTCGCCGTACCCTCATCCGCCCTTCGGGCACCTTCCCCCTCGGGGAGAAGGGAAAAGCAGAATCAGAATGCGTTGATGCCGGTCAGTTCGCGGCCCACGACCAACTGGTGCACGGTTTCCGTGCCCTCGTAGGTGATCACGGATTCCAGGTTCAGCGCGTGGCGGATCGGCGAATGCTCGGTGGTGATACCGGCACCGCCCAGCAGGTCACGTGCTTCGCGGGCGATGTCGATGGCCATGCGGCAGTTGTTCCACTTCGCCAGCGACACCTGCGTGGGCTGCATCTTGCCCGCGTCCTTCAACCGGCCAAGCTGCAGCGACAGCAATTGCGCGGCAGTGATGCGGCGCGCCCAATCGGCCATCTTCAGCTGCGCGCTTTGCGTGGCCGCCACCGGGCGACCGAACAGGATGCGTTCCTTGGAGTAGTTCAGCGCCTCGTCGAGGCAGGCGATGGCCGCGCCGATCGGGCCCCAGGTAATGCCGTAGCGCGCCTGCGTCAGGCAGCCCAGCGGACCCTTCAGGCCCTTCACGTTCGGCAGGCGGCTGGATTCGGGCACGCGGACGTTGTCGAAGAACAGCGCACTGGTCACCGAGGCGCGCAGGCTCATCTTGTGCTTGACCACCTGTGCACTGAAGCCGGCGAAATCCTTCTCCACCACGAAGCCCTGGATGCCGTCATCGGTCTGCGCCCAGACAATGGCGATGTCGGCCAGGTTGCCGTTGGTGATCCACATCTTGGATCCGTTGAGGATCCAGTCGGCACCGTCTTTCTTGGCATGGGTCTTCATGTTGGCCGGATCGGAACCGCCGTGCGGCTCGGTCAGGCCGAAGCAGCCAATCACCTTGCCCGCCGCCATGTCCGGCAACCAGCGTTTGCGCTGCTCTTCGCTGCCGTAGGCATAGATGGGATACATGCACAGCGACGACTGCACGCTGGCGAAGCTGCGCAGGCCGCTGTCGCCGCGCTCCAGCTCCTGGCAGATCAGGCCGTAGCTGACGTAGTTGAGTTCGGAGCCGCCGTATTCGGCCGGCAGCGTGGCACCCAGCAGGCCCAGACCGGCGATTTCGGGGATCAGCTCCTTGGGGAAGCGGCCTTCATCGAAGCACTCGCCGATGATCGGAAGCACGCGCTCGTCGGTGAAGCGTGCAACGGCATCCTGCACCGCGCGCTCTTCTTCGGTGAGCAGGGAACGAACATCGTAGAGATCGTAGGGATGCAGGGCCATTTCGGGAACCGTGGACAAGAGAACCGCCATTGTATTCGGCGCCCGCGAAGCACTGTAAGCCCCTTTTCCGCCGACCCGGAACGGAAAAGCCGGCGATTTCGCCGGCTTCCCTGGTGAATATGCCGAAGCGGATCAACCCTGCGGATTGCCGCCTGCCGCAACCGTCCGGGTCACCACCTGGCCATCGATGACCGGCAGGCGCTCACCCGGCTTCTCGTCCATGCGAATGGTGCCTTCCGTGCCATCGAACCGGTAGGTCACGTCATAGCCCAGCACCTTGTCGGTCGTCCCCAGGGCAATCCGGGTTCCCGGATCGGTATCCATCCGCATGGTGCCCGTGGTGCCGTCCGGATTCCGGTAGGTGACGTTGTAGCCGGTCACGCGGGTGGATTCGGAAACCGCTTCTTCCGTGTGGCACTGGCGTTCCGTGCGTGCCACGACCTGGCCGCCCTGATGGTTCTTGTCGATCCGGTTGCCGATCACGCCACCGGCAACCGCACCTGCCGCCGTGGCGGCCTTGCGACCATTGCCCTTGCCTACCTGATTGCCCACCAGGCCACCGATGACGGCACCGGCGACGGTGCCGCCGACATTGCCATCACGTTCCGGGAGACGCTCTTCCACCACGACGTCCTCGCATACTTCGCGGGGCGTTGCCGTGCGCGTGGTTTCCCGCACCGGCTCGGTGCCGATGACGGTGGCGTAGAGTTTTTCGCGGGACACGACCGGCGCCACCGTGATGACCTCGGCATATTCCAGAACCGGGCCACGAATACTGGTATCGGTTTCCGCCACGTCACCGGCAATGTCCTGCGCGGGCGGCAGCTCGACCGGAGGCACGATGGCGGATTCCACGCTGCCGGGTTTTGCTTCCTGGCCCACCATGAAAGCGGCGGTGACGGCACCACCGGCGAGCAAAGCGCCGATGGCTACAAGAACGGTTACCGTACTGGTCTTCATGATGCCCCTCCAGCCTGCATGGCCTGATGATGTGTACGCGGGCATTGCACCACCTGCAAGCTGAACAGGGGCCGGATTTCCGGCAGCTGAATCCACCGCCCTTGTGCCACCTGCTGCAGTCCCCGCCGTGATAGCGTGTCGGCACGCCGTTACGGACACTTGAAATGCTGATGAAAGGCCTGCTGGTTCCCTTCCTGGAATGGGCCCAGAAACTGCGTTACCCCACGCTGTTCAAGCTGACGGCGGCACTGTTCGTGGTCACCGTGTTCGTGCCCGATCCCATCCCGCTGCTGGACGAAGCCATCCTGGCGCTCGGTACCATGCTGCTGGCCAACTGGAAGCGCCGCAAGGAACCGCCCCCGTTGCCACCGCAGCAGAACATCATCGAATCCACGGCACGCAAGGAATCGCCCTGAATCCGTCCGGACACCGGCCTTGCTGACCGACAGCCACTGCCACCTGGATGCACCGGAATTCGATGCCGATCGCGAAGCGGTCATTGCACGTGCACGCCAGGCTGGCGTATCCCGGCAGGTGATCCCCGCCATCACGGCGGAGAACTGGCCAGCGCTACGCACGCTCTGCCAGGCGCATCACGGACTGTTCCCTGCCTACGGCATGCACCCCATGTTCCTGTCCGAACACCGGCCGGAACATGTGCCGGAATTGCGTGGGTGGCTGGAACGCGAACGTCCCGTCGCCGTCGGCGAATGCGGACTGGATTACTTCATCCCCGAGCCGCAGGTGGAAGCACAGCGCTTCTACTTCGATGCGCAATTGGCACTGGCAAGGGAATTCGACCTGCCCCTCATCGTGCACGCCAGGCGCTCGGTGGATGACGTGATTGCCGCCATTCGCCGCGTTGGCGGACTGCGCGGGGTGATCCACAGTTATTCCGGCAGCCCGGAACAGGCCCGGCAACTGTGGAAACTTGGTTTCATGATCGGACTGGGCGGCCCCGTCACCTACGAACGTGCACAGCGCCTGCGCAAACTGGTGTCCACGATGCCGCTGGAATATCTGCTGCTGGAAACCGATGCGCCTGATCAACCCGACGCGGGTATCCGCGGCGAGCGCAACGAGCCGGCACGGCTGGCCTTCATCTGCGAAACCATTGCCGGGTTGCGTGGCGAGGACCCTGCCTTGGTCGCTGCGCAGACATCACGCAACGCCGAGCGCCTGTTCAATCTGCCGCCGGCCGCTTCGGCTTGAGCAGCAGTTCCAGTGCCTTGCCTGCCATGGCGAAGGCGAAGGCGCCGGTGATATGGGTGGCCGCTCCCAGGCCCACGCCACAATCCAGTTTCAACGCGGCATCCGCGCCCAGTTGCGGACGCAAGCCGCACACACTGCCATCGGCCTGCGGATACTTCACGTTTTCCAGCGAATACACCGCCTGCACGCCGAAATAGCGGTCCTGGTTTTTCGGAAAGTTGAATTCACTGCGCAGCTTCTTGCGCACCAGCGCCAGCAAGGCATCGTGTTCGGTGCGGGAAAGATCACGCAAGCGGATCTGGGTGGGATCGGTGCGGCCACCTGCAGAGCCGGATACCACGATGGGCAACTTGCGACGCCGGCACCAGGCAATCATTTCCACCTTGGCACGGAAGCTGTCGCAGGCATCCAGCACCAGGTCGTAACCGCGATCGAGCAACTGCTCCATGTTGCCGGCAGCCAGGAACATCGGCACTACCTCGATCTCGATGCCCGGATTGATCGCACGGCAGCGCTCGGCCATCGCTTCGCCCTTGTTGCGCCCGTATTGTCCCTCCAGCGCCGGCAGTTGCCGGTTGGTGTTGGACACGCAGATATCATCGGCATCGATCAACGCCAGATGGCCCACGCCGGAACGCGCCAGGGCCTCGGCCACCCAGGAGCCCACGCCGCCCAGACCCACCACGGCAACACGGGATTGCGAAAAGCGAAGTACGGAACCGGCTCCGTAAAGACGATCGATTCCTGCAAAGCGTTCGCGCAGGTGCGTTGGCGTGACGACCTCATTCATCCACACATTGTAAGCATGGCGCCCATGGCGAAGGGCGTCGTACTATCCCTGCCAGTCCTTTGTCATGGAGCCAGCCCGCATGGCCAGCAACGCATCACGTTACCTTTTCCTGTTCCTGGTCGGCCTGGTGATCGGCGCCGTGCTCACCGTGGTGGCCCTGCGTGCCGTGCAATCACGCCAGGACCCCTTCCCGGACAGCGTGATGCACGTCATGTCCAAGCATGCCGGGCTGCTGAAACAGAACGTGGAAAAGAACCGTTGCAGCTCCACCGACGCACTCCCCCACCTGCAAGCACTGCGGATCATGGGCAATGACCTGGAACGTGCATTCCCCAGCCTGGCCGACGACCAGCGCTTTGCCCAGCACGCCAGCGAATACCGCCGCACTCTGGATGCCGCCTTGCAAGGGCCACCGGAAGACTGCGCCGCCACCGGCACCACGCTCGGCGACATCGGTGGCGCCTGCAAGGCCTGCCACCAGGACTTCAAGGGATGAGCCGCTTGCGCCGGACAGCCATGGGTGAAACGGGTGCCGGATCCGCCGTTCGCGCCCTGCTCGTTATCGGCATGGTTGCACTGGCCGGTTGCAGCACGACCTACGTGAAAGCACCTGATGCCCCGAACCCGGGCACGCGTCCTCCGCCCTCCGCGACATCCGTGCCCACCACGCCCGCAGTAACGCCTGCATGCCGTGAGTGCGGTGTCATCCAGCGCATCGACACCGTTCCCGCGGGACGCACGGTTTCCACGGCGAAGGGACCGGTACTGGGTGGCATCGTGGGCGGTGTAGCCAGCCGCGACGTGCCGAAGGAAGGTGGCACCTCCGGGCCTGCGCGCGACACCTACAACATCCACGTGCGCTTGCAGGATGGCCGCGACATCGTGATCAACCAGGCCGGAAAGGAAGGGTTGCGTACGCAGATGCGGGTACGGGTCATCAAGGGTCGCGTTATTCCGGAGTGAGTGGCGCGCCCCCGAAGAACCGCAGATAAAGGCTCTTCACTCATTACGTGGACCGTGTCGCTGTTGCCCTTCTGTCTACCGGTCTTTATCCAGTGAAGGCATCACGCGAAGAGCGTTTCGGTCGCTACGCGCCCGAGCTCCTTTTGACGGGCCAAAAGGAGCCAAAAGCCCTTCGCCTGACGCCAGCCGATCCGGCGTTGCCGGATCGGTGCCCTGCGCTTCTCGGTCAATGAGGCACGGCCCCCCAACTCGCTACGCTCAAACAAGGGGGCCTCTACGGCCTCATTGCCCTGTGATGCTCGGCTTGCTTTAGGGCGATGAAAATCCAAAGCCGAAGCAAAAGCAACGCAATTCCGCATCGAACGAAGAACCAAAGAAAAACCCGGCCGAAGCCGGGTTTTTCCAAGTCATCATGCCTGCCGTTGCCAGCAGGATTCGACGATGGCTTCAGAGCGGCTCGACAGCGTCGGCCTGCAGGCCTTTCTGGCCCTGGACGACGGTGAAGCTGACCTTCTGGCCTTCCTTCAGGCTCTTGAAGCCCTGGCTCTGGATGGCGCGGAAGTGCACGAACACATCTTCGCCATTCTCGCGGCTGATGAAGCCGAAGCCCTTGGCGTCATTGAACCACTTGACGGTACCGTTTTCGCGATCTGCCATTTTTACTTTCCCCTTGGAACGATGGTTGGAAACGCCTTTCGATCCGGCGGCTGGTTGCAAGGAGGAAACGTGTAACGATGAAGCAGATCACGGGATCAACCACATCAGGCCACAATTCACGGTGACCTTGGCAAGCTCAGCGGCTGAACATTAGCGCGCAATTTGTCAAAATGCAACGCTGGACGCATTGATTTTTCAAGCCCCAACCCATTGATTCTCCAAGGAGATTTTTTCTGGAACTGGCACCTCTCTGGTATGCACTTTCAGCCGTGCTGATCCTGGTCGGCATTGCGGGCGTCATCCTGCCCGCCCTGCCCGGCCTGCCACTGGTCTTCATCGGCATGTTGCTGGCGGCCTGGGCGGGCGATTTCCAGCAGATCAGCTGGCCCGCCTTGACCCTGCTGGGACTGCTCACACTGGTATCGGTTGCGGT
>JBQGFJ010000269.1:0-4613 GCA_052040085.1 Pseudoxanthomonas sp. | reverse complement strand
ACTGTACGGGCGCAGGGCGCGAGATCCGGCGTGCGGCCCCTGCTGAATTACGGTGATTGCTGCACCGAGGCGTTATCGGGCGCACACGCCGGGCTCTCGACAACTACGGTAGAACAACTGAAAGACATAAGGCGTTAGGCGAAACATGAAGCAATTAGCGCGCGGAACCCAGTGGTGGCTCTTGGCAATGGGATGCATATTATTTCTGTTTTGCGGATCAGCTGGTATTCGCTGGCTTACAACAGGTGTTCCTGAATTCCAGCTCCGCGGAACTCTTTACACAGGCGGCCTGGCGGCCGCAGTAATAGTCATGCTTTCTGTAATTGGCCTTTCGCTCATCATCACAAGCTTGCGCAACTTGAAGCCGTGGCGCTGACAAGCGCCTAACAATTCCGTAAGGAAACCCCCGTCAACTACGGACACCCGTGCTCCTGCCTTCCGCTCTTAGGCTCTGACGATACGTTGTGTTGCCGTTGCTTCTTTGGTGTTGCGTACTGCGTACGTCGGTGCGGGCAGGTTCAACCGTTGTCAGACTGCATTTCCGTAATCGGTCTTGTTGGATCGGTGTCGCTGATCCGGACCAGGGTAAAAACCGCACCCGGAGGCCTCATTCATTCATCGGCTTTGCCGATGCCGCGGGGATCAGCCGCTGCACCTGATGGCGCCGAACAGTTAGTCAGGCTCTCTCCAGGCCGGTCTGACCCGTTGTTACCTTGCTCGCGCTGACGGTGAAAACGATTCAATCATTTCTGGCGCCGTGCCGGCTTGCCGGTCGCTGTGTCATGGGGTGCTTCAACCACGCCCCGGCATCGTAGTGCTCGCCGCGTGCCAGCATGGCCCACCGTTGCCGTGCATGTTTGTTGGCAATGGCGACCAGCAGCTTGCCGAACGGCAATCGCCGCTCGAGGCCCTGGATCCAGCGCTGTTCCGGCGTGGCCTTCTCCCACGCCACCGCCTTGGCTCGCTGCAGGCTGCTGCGGGCCCCCTGGATCAACAGGGTGCGCAGGTAGCCATCACCACGGCAACTGATGCTTCCCAACCGTGTCTTGCCGCCACGGGAGTGCTGCATGGGCACCAGTCCCAGCCACGCGGCAAACTGGCGACCGTTGTCGAACGCGTCTGCCGAACCGATCGTGGCGACCACGGCATCGGCGGTGATCGGGCCAACGCCAATGATCGCGCTCAAGCGCTTGCAGGCTTCGTCGGCTTTGGCATGTACCTGTATCTGACGGCCGGCCTGGGCCATGCGCAGGTGTAGCTGTTGCCAGTGCGCATCCACCTCGCGCAGCAGTTCCAGCAACGCGGACGGCAGCGAGAAGGCATCAAGATCGGCCAGTGCGCGGCGCAGCGCTGCATCGCTTTGCGGCAACATGACGCCGATGGTTATAGTGCGTATTGGAAACTCCTCTTCCAGACTTGCCGATGGTGAGAGCCATCATGGCCCTTCAAGACCGTGTGGCTATCCGCAAGGAAGGGAAGTTTTTACTCATTCAAACCGATGCCGCTTCGCGGTACGGCTTTATTCGGGCGTTAGATTTTTGAGAGATTCGATGGAACTTTACGAAATTGGTAACGAAAATATTTGGTCAAATTCTTACGTTCGTGAGCAACTGCTGAAGGCGCATCTCAGCCCGGATTCTGATGCAGCGAGCCGCAAACCAAAAACCATCAGGGCAACCGTTGACTGGATTCTCAAGGATCAGTCAAGTGGAGGCTCCATCATCGATCTTGGGTGTGGTCCAGGTCTTTATACTCAGGAATTCGCCTCTCGGGGATGGGCGGCGGTTGGCGTGGATATCAACGAATCAGCGATCAACTATGCTGTTGAATCAGGAAAATCAAAAGAATCGACAGTTCAGTACTTGCATCAGTCATATCTAGATAAAATCGATGCGGGTGTTTTTGATATAGCAACCTGCATCTATTGCGATTTTGGCGCACTGACAAATGAACAACAGAAAACGTTTTTATTGAATGTCCATCAGTTACTTGCCACAAATGGCGTACTGGTCTTTGATGTGTTTGGTGAAGGCATATCGCAAACCAAAACGGCAGGGCGCTCTTGGGAAAAGGCGAGTGCCAATGGATTTTGGTCAGAATCACCCTGTTACGTGCTATCAGAGTGTCAGCATTTTGAAAAAGAGCAGGTTTGGGGGCAAAAATATATCGTCATTCCCGATTCAGGCGAACCATGTACTTACACTCTGTGGGACCACTATTTCACGGCGGAAAAACTAGAGTCTTTACTTTCAAAAGCAGGGTTTTCCGTGATTGAGACAAAATCAGACCTTGTTGAGGAGAGCGACTTCACTTCTCGAGATGTATTGTTTGTACGCGCAAGAAAAATCCAGCAATCCATTCAAGTTAAGCCGCTTTGCCGCACGGCTTGACTCAGGCGCCAAGGCTGGCCTCTTCCCCGCGTCAGGCCCGACAGATTTGGGAAATTCGGCCTTGGGTTGGGAGACGAATCGGGCGGCGAACCCGCCAGACGGGACATCGCCGGGACCGATTTCGTTTGGATAACGGAACTTCACGAACACATCCAGCAGTTCCATCCGTGAGCGCGAGGTTTCGATGGAGATCACGTCGGCATCCATCGCCGCCGCGGCTTCGATAACGTCGTTGAATTCCGAATAGCACATGCGGGTGTGGATCTGCGTGTCGTCCCTCACTCCCGAAGCGCTGATGCTGGAGCTGTCTACTGCCCAGTCGAGATAAACCGCCCAATCGCCCTGCCGCAGCGGCAGACCTTCGCGCAAGGCCGGTTCGTCGATCTGGATTGCCCCGATGCCCGCCGTCTCCAAGTCCAGCACCTCGTAGCGCAATGCCAATGCCATCTGCCGGCATATACACGATGGTTGCAATGGCAACTTCCACGGTTGCCTGCGCGCGCGCATGCGGTACTTGGCGCATTGCCAGTGCTTGGGTAGCCTGTGCGACCGACTTCCGCTCCAGCAGCCCCGATGCACCACGATCACATCCTCTCGTTGTCTTGCCCCGATCGCACCGGCATCGTCTTCCGTGTTTCCGGTCTGCTGTTCGAGATGGGTTGCAACATCCTGGATGCACAGCAGTACGGCGACGAGGAAACCGGGCGCTTTTTTCTGCGCGTGCATTTCGATGTGCCGAAGTCAGACGGCGTGGAGCCGTTGCGGCAACGCTTCGCCGGACTGGCGAGTGAGTTCGGCATGGATTGGGACATCCACGATGCACGCCGGCGTGCGCGCCTGCTGGTGCTGGTCAGCAAGCAGGGACATTGCCTCAACGACCTGCTGTTCCGTGCGCACAGCCGGCAACTGCCGGTGGACATTGCCGCCATCGTGTCCAATCACGAGGATTTCGCCGCGCTGGCGGCGTCTTACGGCATCCCGTTCCACCACCTCCCGGTGTCAGCGGAAACCCGCGCCGGGCAGGAACAACAAATCATCGACTTGGTGGAACGCGAACAGGTGGACCTGGTGGTGCTGGCGCGTTACATGCAAATCCTGTCACCCACGCTGTGCGATGCACTGGCCGGCCGGGCCATCAACATCCACCACAGCTTCCTGCCCAGCTTCAAAGGCGCGCAGCCTTACCACCAGGCGCATGCGCGCGGGGTCAAGATCATCGGTGCCACCGCGCACTACGTCACCGGCGACCTGGACGAAGGCCCGATCATCGAACAGGACGTGGCCCGCGTGGACCACGCCATGACGCCCACCGAACTGGTGCGCGTGGGCAGCGACATCGAATCACAGGTATTGGCACGCGCCGTGCGCCGCCATGTGGAGCATCGCATCCTGCTCAATGGCCACCGCACGGTGGTGTTTCGCTGAGCCCATTCTGAGGTCCCGCCCTCACGGGTTTACATCATTTCGTTGAGCCATTCGTTTTTCAAATTCGTCAAAAGCGCGACTCAAGCTCCCGACCCGATTATTGTTCAGTCCTGTACGTCGCATTTCCAGGAGTCGTAGGGAATGGGATGCTGCTGGATATACGCTGTTGCTCGCTCCGATAGTGGCCGATGCTTGCCTTCCGACAAGCCGCGATAAGGCCCCTTCGACTCCACCTCCGCCTGTTGGCACAGCACCTCGACGGCACGGCTGCCCGGACTCCTCACCCACATCTTCACCCAGCCACCGGGGGCAAGGCCGATGATTACCCAGTCGCGATAGTCCATCTTCCCCGGCACCACCACCGACTCCACTTTGCTCAACATCAGCTGGCGCGCTTCTTCCGGCACCTCCAATATCACCCGATAGGTCTGGGGCTCTGCCAATGATTGCCAACGTACGTAGATGCGGCGGGGCAGGTCTGCTCCCCTCACACGCCTCTGGCCGGCCGCTGGACTCTCTGGCCACCCCGCAGGATCGCCAACAAATCCTCCGGAGGCCACGCCACTGTCATAGCGCATGAATACGCGCCCGTGGATGTCCTCGATGATCGCATCCTCCGTCCAAACCTCCATATGCGGGAGCGCAAGAAAGCCCAGATACCACCCGTCATAAGGAAGCCTTGTCCCCGTCGAGGTCGAAGCACATCCCGACAGCAACAATACCCACATCCACAGCAAGCACTTGCGCAGGGCAGAAGGAACACGCCACCCCAACATCGGAAAATGTCTTGCGTTCATT
>JBQGFJ010000268.1:0-51763 GCA_052040085.1 Pseudoxanthomonas sp. | reverse complement strand
ACTGTACGGGCGCAGGGCGCGAGATCCGGCGTGCGGCCCCTGCTGAATTACGGTGATTGCTGCACCGAGGCGTTATCGGGCGCACACGCCGGGCTCTCGACAACTACGGTAGAACAACTGAAAGACATAAGGCGTTAGGCGGCAGATGACGGTTCTATTGCGAGTTGATGATTTCAGGTGCCATGACCAGCATCTTGTTCATGTGCTTCCAGGGCGGGAGCGCGAAGCCACATATTTTGCACGCCAACTCCTGAGCCAAGGGGTTCCTGCGGGGCTCTTCGTTCGAGGAGAGGATGTTACGGATTGGGGTTTTCTTGAAGATGCGATGGGAGTTGAGCATTTCGAGTTCGTAGATTTTTCAAAAACCCTCTCTAGTTCAAAGCTATCGCCAATCAGCCATGCAAAGTATTTGCGAATAGTCGGCCGCAAGCTCCCTGTAGACTTTTCAATTTTTAAAAATCTGCAGACAATTTGCTATCACTGGCATCCAAAATCTTCAGGTCTGGAATCCTTGAACTCACTAAAAAGCGCATACCTATATGAGATAGGTATGGCTAAGAACGCCGACCCATTCCCATTACCGCCAAGTGTCGAGAAGCTGGAGGTAGTGGGGTTTCATGGCGAATCTATTGATTTTATGAGCGAGATGAGTCGCTTAATTGATCTAGAGATTATCCATGCAAGAAACCTACGAAAATTGCCCCGACTGATCTCTCTTAAAGAGATAGAGCTAAAAAATGTCGGGAGAGACGCGTTTGATTACGATTCAATTCCGAAAAGCGTGGAAGGAATTGTTATTGAGGCGTGCGCCCCGGTTCATGATTGGGATTTTATTCGGAAAATGAATAGTCTAAAAAGACTAGTCGTTGTCAAAACAAAGTGCGCACCCCCGTCTTCCGTAGCCAAAAGTGCGCTGGGGCTAGTGCCCATGCGCGACTTGCCGCGGGGAGTGGCATGAGGCCGCTGCCGCCTAACAATTCATTCTAACAATTCATTCAAGCCGACGCCGCTTCGCAACGCGGCTTAACTCAGGCGTTAGACCTTATGAATTCAGATTTGAACGAGTCCGAGAGAAAGGCCCTGGAGCAGCTAAGGCGAAGCGAGCGCCAATGGCCTACATTCAAGTGGATATTGCTTGGCCTTGGCGTTTTCAACATTCTCAGTGGCGCATCCTCATACTTCCGCCATGGGGACCAGGCATTCGGACTTATCGCTGGTTTCCTTGGACTGGTTGTTGCAACCATTGCAATCCGCAATTGGCACGGAATCGCAGCAAGAACCCTTCTTCTCAAGCTATACAAAGAACAATGACCAGCATAAGGTCTAACAACTCATTCAAGCCGATGCGGTAGTTCCTACGGTTTGGTGGACGCCCTTGCCTAGTCATCCGGGGTGACTTAAATGAGAAGTCAGACCATCCATGTGAGTACAAGGATGCTTTCCCAATGAGCTTGTCATTCCACATCAACTTCAATGGCCAATGCGAGGAAGCCTTCAGCTTCTATGCCGAGCACCTTGGCGGAAAAATCGGCAGCATGCTTCGGGTCAAGGACTCGCCTGTTCCGGCATTGTCTGAATCGCACGGGGAAAAGATTGTTCATGCCAACATCTGCATCGATGGCGTTGAGATTGCCGGCGCGGACGTAGATCCGGACAGATACGTGAGTCCGAAAGGCTTTTACGTGCTGCTGGGCGTCGACTCGGAGGACAAGGTCAAATCCATCTTCAATGCACTGCAAGCGGGTGGTCAGACGGTGCTCGCGCCGCAGCGCACGTTCTGGTCGCCATGCTATGCCATCGTCGTTGACCGGTTCGGGGTTCCCTGGAAGATCAACTGCGGAACCTAGCCATTCGTCCGGACCGGGTCTGGTTCCCGGGGTGGATCAATCCATGCGCTGTACCCTTCACGGAGGCAACATGCGAATTGCAACGCTGATTCTGCGCTGGATATATGGCCTCTTCTATACCTACATCGGGGCGTCCTGGTTCATTCACCAGGTCATGGGGAAGCCATGGGTGACGCCGTCCGAACCGCCCTTGGCCAAAGCCATCACGAGTGCCTTCGCGGCCAGCGGTGTTGTGGATCCATTGATCGCCGCGACCTGTGTTGCAGGGGGCGTGCTTCTTCTCAAGCAGCGGACGGCGCCACTGGGAATTGCCGTGTTGGCTCCGCTGGTGAGCGGCATCTTTCTATTCCATGTATTCCTGACCGGTGGCTGGGTCTGGGGTTCGATCCACTTTGGTCTGTTGCTGATGCTCGCCTGGTTGCACCGTAGTGCTTTCAGACCGTTGTGGTCTTACGGAGCGTCGGGGACGGGTGCCTAGTGTTGGATACTGGTCGATGTCACCATGAGGCTCTGCTTGATATGGCGCACCCGTACGAATTGCATCGAAATCCCAGGAAGCATTGACGTCATGAAGAAATCTATTTCGCTCTTCTCTTTGGTGGTCGTATTCATGCTTTCTCTGGTTGCTTGCAGGAATGAGGGCAAGCCGGGGCCAAGTGACTCCGTTCCCGGTGAAGCAGGTCTTGCGCAGTCTTCAGGGGGTGCGCCTTCCAGTGCTGAACCGACCAGGCAAGAAGTACTGGAAAGCGTTGCAAAGCAATTCGATCCGGAAGTTCCGTACCTGGTTGATGCGGATACCCGGCTGGATGATGTGTCTGCCGGCGATGACGGAAAGACCTTGATCTACAAATACACGATAGTGAATCCGGCTACCGTCAAGCTGATTCGATCCGATGCCACATTGCTTCCCAAGCATGTCAAGAACTTTGTTTGCGGGAGCCTGGATAAATCCGGATTTCTAAGCGAGGGATTTGTATTCGATCTGGAATACATGGATGTGGAGGGTGAGGCGCTGGCTCGCTTTTCCATTGACCCCAAAGAGTGCGAATGAGTTTTCAGCATTGGTTCCAATGCTTCTCTATTCCGAGGCTCTTGCTTTTCAACACACTTCACCGGCTTGGATCATTGCCAGGTCAATTTGAATCGATGCGGGCTGCACGCTTCAGTGCAGCCCGCATCTTGATCAGAAGAGGTCGTACTCTTCGTGGGATGCTTCCGGTTCGGCATCATCCGGAGTAGCAAGCAGGCTCGCGTACTGGGTCTTGTCCCAGTCGTTGCGGTACACGCGTCCACCCTTCATCACGAAGCCGAGGCTGCGCAGTGCCGAGATGTTTTCCAGCGGGTTCTGGTCGAGGGCAACGATGTCGGCGAATTTCCCTACCGTGAGCGAGCCGGTCTGGCTGTCGATGTCGAGCATGCGGGCAGATTGGATGGTGGCCGATTGAAGGGCCTGCAGTGGTGTCATGCCGGCTTCGACGTAGTACTCGGCCTCGCGGATGGTGGCGGTAGTGCCGTCATTGATTTCGAACGGATGCTGATCACTTCCGAGGGAGATGTTCACGCCTTCCTCGATGGCCATCTGCAAGGCTTTCCAGTGGTCCTTGCCTACCTCGCGTACCCGCGCCATGTACCAGTCGGGCGAGCCTATGCGCTTGAAGAAATCGAAAGCCGCTGGCTGGCTGACCATGATCGTTGGCACGAACCAGGTGCCTTTCTGTTTCATCATCCTGAGCAAGGGACGGTCCAGGAAGTAGCCATGCTCAATGCCATAGGCGCCGAGTTCGACGGCTTCCCGAGCGGCGTTGGCCGATCCGGAGTGTGCGGTGACCTTGATGCCATTGCGGGTGGCGATATCCACGGCAGCCTTGATTTCGTCGGGCGTCATCAAGCCATCAGCGATGCCGCCACCCGGGGTTGCAATGCCACCCGACACCGCGATCTTGATCCACTGGGCTCCGGCGCGAATGTCGCGTCGCGTTGCCATGCGCACTTGATTGGGACCGTCATTCGCGCCGGCAGGTCCGGCGCCATGGCCGCCCGTGATCGCGACGCCTTCACCGGCCGAGATGATCCGAGGGCCTGGCTGCTGGCCGCGATTCACGGCACGGGCCAATGCAATATCGGCATGGCGGGGATCGCCTGTCGTACGAATTGTCGTCACGCCGCTGAGCAGTGATTTGCGCGCGTTCTCGGCCATGCGCAGCGTGAGCTGTGCTTCGCTTTCGCCCGCCAGTTCGGCGGCCATCAGGCCCGGCAAAACCAGGCCGAGGTGTACATGCGTATTCATCAGGCCAGGTGCAAGCCACTTGCCTTGCAAGTCGATGTGCTTCGCGCTGGTGGGTATCTGAACCTGGTCAGCAGGTCCAATGGCCGAGATTCGCCCATTCTGGATGATGACCACGGCATTGGGAATGGATCTTCCGGTCAGCACGTCAACATAACCGGCCCCTGTGATGACGGTTGTTTCAGCTGCGTGGGAAGCCGATGTGCCGCCTGCAAACATGGCAAGGGCCAATGCCCAGCCTGACAAGATTCGTTTCATGTTTTTCCCCGAGGTGGAAGTAATCCGCATCTTCCGGAAAGGGAAGATGCGGAAAGTGGATCGACAGTGCTCTACTCTTTCCAGCAATCCGGATCGGAGGCTGGATCAACCGATGCGCGGACCAGGGTGACGCGGCTGATCATGCCGTTTTCCAGGTCTGCATGGCCGGCGGCAAGCATGCAATCCACTTTGCCAGCCGCCCGGCTGCGAATGATGTGATACGTGTAGATGCGATCACCCTGCTGGAAGCTGTAGCGGAAGGGCACCACGATTTCCACCGCATCGGTTGCGGCCTGGATGGCCTGGAAACGTTGCGCCCATCCGGCGGGCGAGCGCATCACTTCGATTCCGTCGATCACCAGGGGCGCATCGTCAGTGAAGTACTTGGCGAAAGCCTCTTCGGTGAAGCCACCCGGCGTTTTCATCGCCTGGTTCCACCAGGTGAACATTTCCGACAGCCTGTCCATTTGTTGATTGGATGGGGCCGAGCTGACTTCAGCCGCATTCGTAGAAAAGCCGAGCATTAGCGCGATCAAGCCAGCAGTCAAAGATCTTGTTGAGCCGAACATGCGTTACTCCAAAGCGTCGTCAAAAGGCTTCATTCAAGCGTCATGGACCCGAAGATCCGGGCCATGACACTCTTTTGCAGGAGCGGAACGAGGAATGACGCAGTCTATTCTTCGGCCGTGACACCGGCTTCGCGCTCCACCGCCTGGGCTTCACGCATTTCGCGCTTGCTGTCGTTGATGGCGCGCCCATCCAGCGGGCGGATGGTCCAGATACGGCAAGACTGCTGTGGCGCTCCCCGTTGTCCGCGCGGCTCTACGCTGTCGAAACGTGCCGTCACCACGTTCATGGAATTGGTGATGTTGATTGCGTTGGCGAAAGTCAATCCGTTGCAGCGGCTGCGCAACTCCAGAAGGTGCCCCTGATTTGCTCCCGTCCATACAGCCAATCTGTCATCGCTGAGCGGTGTCCAGCGGAAACTCTGAGTCAGCCGGAAACTTGAGACAGGGGCACCTGCATGTGTTTCATAAAGTGCCAATCGATCTGCCGAACTCAGTCCCGATGTGCTGGAACAGGCAGTCATTCCCAAAGCGATGGCCACGACGGCGAGGAAACTTTTCATGGGCGCTCCAATGCGAGTCGATTACAAGCGTCCAAGAGGCGGACGGGTAGTGAGGATTGGGGGGCGCCAGATAGTTGCACATCTCACAACCAAAAACACAAGGGAATGTTTGGTTCTGGGAACCAGGGTCGAAATTTCAGGAATGGCATGTCTGTTTTGACTTCATGTCTCACGACAATTGTCCTGTAAAGACAATCCATGTACTTCAGCCGTGCCTGGCAAGAAATCATTCTGTCGTGCCAGATTGAAAACGATCTACATGCGTGGTTGGTGCGCGGCAAGGAACGCACGCAATGAGGCGGGCTTCACCGGCTTGGTCAGCAAGCGATAACCGCGTTCGCGGGCCTGCCGCTTGAGTTCATCGCGCCCATCGGCAGTGAGCAGGGCGCCGGCGAAGGAGGCGGGGTTGGCGGCACGCAGGGCATCCAGCGTTTCCAAACCGTCCAGGCGGTCATGCAGGTGGTAGTCCACAAGCACCACGGCAGGCCCGAGTTTCATTTTTTGAAGCGCTTCGTCCACGGTGGAGGCGGTGATCACCTCCACCTGCCAGCGGCCCAGCAGGGCGCGCATACCGTCGAGGATTTCGCGGTCGTTGTCCACGCACAGCACGCGCAGGCCGGCCAGGGTCTGCGAGGCGAAGCTGTTCGATGGCGTGGTGGCCGCAATGTTGGTAATGGCAGGGGCACGGGGCACGGTGATGGAGAACACGCTGCCATGGTCCACCACGCTGTGCGCGTCCAGGCCATGGTCCAGCAGGCGCGAGATGCGCTGGCAGATGGAAAGCCCCAGCCCCAGTCCACGCTCGCCCCAGTCGAAGGGCTGCTGGTAGCGATGGAACTCGTTGAAGATTTGCCGCATGTGGTGCTCGGGGATGCCCGGACCGGTATCCCACACCTTCAACACCACCCGGTCACCGTGGGCACGCAGGCCCAGCACGATGCGTCCCTGACGGGTGTAGCGAAGCGCGTTGGCGATGAAGTTCTGCAGTACCCGGCGCAGCAGGTGGCGATCACTGCGGATGGGGATGGGGCGGGCATGCACGCGCAACTCAAGATTGCGCGAAGCGGCAACCGGGCCGTACTGCGCGGCCAGCTCGCGCAGCAGATCGCCGGCATCGAAATCGGTGATCTTCACGTGCATGCCGCCGGCATCCAGGCGCGACACGTCCAGCAGGCCGTCCAGCAGTTCTTCGGCGGCGCGCAGTGAGGCATCCACGCGCTCGGCCAAATGCTTGTGTTCCTCCACCTCGTTGCTGTCGCGCAGGGCGGACACGAACAGGCGGGCGGCATTCAGTGGTTGCAGCACGTCATGGCTGATGGCGGCCAGGAAGCTGGTGCGTGATTGCTGCGCCTGCTCGGCCGCGCGGCTGCGTTCGGCCACGCGCTGTTCCAGGGTTTCGTTGGCTTCGCGCAGGGCCTGTTCGGCGCGCTTGAAGTCGGTGATGTCGTTGTAGCTGGTGACGTAGCCGCCGCCGGGCAATGGTTGGCCGCGGAGTTCGATCACCTGGCCATCGGCGCGCACGCGTTCGAACACGTGGGTGGAACCGGCACGCATGTAGTCGATGCGCTTGGCCACCTTTTCCTCGATATCGCCTTCGATCTCGCCCAGTTCGCCGCGCTCGGCGTTGTAGCGGATCAGGTCGGCCACCGGGCGGCCCACGAACAGCATGCCGTCGGGGTAGCCGAACATTTGCTGGTAGCGGCCATTCCACGCCACCACGCGCATGTCCGGGTCCACCACCGCGACACCGGCGCTGATGTTCTCCAGGGTGGTGGACAGGATTTCGCGATTGAAGCGCAGTTCCTGGCCGGCTTCATCCAGCACCGCCACCACTTCGCCCAGTTCCATGCCGGAACCGCGCAATACGCTGGTCAGCACCAGTCGCGCGGAGGCGGCACCGATGGCGGAGGCGAGCAGGCGTTCGGTGAATTGCACCCAGGCACGGTCGGCCACCGCCGCCGGTTGCAGCTCCTGCCGGAATTGCTGCGCCTGTTCGGTGAATGCCCGGCGTGCATGGCGTTCGCCCACGATGCGTTCGGCCAGTGCCTGCAAATCGGCGATGCGCACGTTGCCGGGCCATTCGCCGGAGACCAGCGTGGGGCGTTGCGAATAAGGGTCGAGGAAGGGAACGGCGCGCAGGCGCTCTTCCACGCTGGGCCGCCAGCGCAGCGACACCAGCACCATGGTGGAGATGTTGATCAGCAGTGACCAGAACGTGCCATGGGTCAATGCATCCCAGCCGCTGAGTCCGAACAGTTGTTCCGGGTGCAGCCAGGCAATGCCCCAAGGGCCGGTTTCCAGCCAGCCAGCGCCCATGGCCAGGTGCGGCAGCAGCAGGGTGTAGAACCAGGTGGCGAAGCCCAGCACGATGCCGGTTTCCACGCCGCGCCGGCTGGCGCCCCGCCAGTACAGGCCGCCGATCAACCCGGGTGCGAACTGGGCGACGGCTGCGAATGCCATCAGGCCGTACGACGCCAGTGAACTGTCATTGCCGCTGCTGCGGTAATAGCTGTACGCCACCAGTGCCAACAGCAGGATGGTCAGGCGCCGTATCCACAGCACGCGCGTGGCCACGTCCGCTTCGGCATGGTGTTCCGCCCAGCCGCGTCGCAGAAGCACCGGCATCACCAGGTCGTTGCTGACCATGGTGGACAGCGCGATGCTGGAAACGATGACCATGCCGGTGGCAGCGGAGAATCCGCCCACGTAGGCCACCAGTGCCAGCAAGTCGTTGCCGCTGCCCAGCGGCAGGGCCAGCACGAAGCTGTCGGCGGCCACGCCGGGACCGGTGCCGAACATGGCCGCGCCGGCCACGGCAATCGGGATCACCATCACCGAAATGATCACCAGGTAACCACCGAACATCCAGCGCGCCTTGCGGATGTCGTTGACTTCTTCGCACTCCACCACCGCCACGTGGAATTGGCGCGGCAGGCAGACGATGGCAAGGAAGCCAAGCAGCGTCTGGCCCACGAAGCCGACCGGCGGTGCGTTGTCGAACAGCGTGCGCGCCGATGCCGTCAGGCTCAGGGAGTTCTTGCCCAGCCACAGCCAGGCGAACACGCCCACGGCGACCATTGCCACCAGCTTGACCACGGATTCCAGCGAGATGGCCAGCATCATGCCGTGGTGGTGTTCGGTGGCATCCACTTCGCGGGTGCCGAACAGGGCCGCGAACAGCGCCATCAGCAGTGCGACATAGAGGGCGGGATCGGTGAAGAAGGTGCTGTCGCTCTGGGTGTGCCCGGCCAGCACGCCGATGCTCATGGCCACGGCCTTGTATTGCAGGGCCAGGTAGGGCACCACGCCGATCAGGGCGATCACCGTGACCAGTGCGGCCAGCCGCCGCGAACGGCCGTAGCGCGCGGAGATGAAGTCGGCGATGGAGACGGTGTTCTGGTTGCGTGCGATCAGTGCCAGGCGCTCGATGATGCGCCAGCCGAACAACAGCAGCAGGATGGGGCCCAGGTAGATGGGCAGGTAGCCGATGCCGTTGCGCACCGCGCTGCCCACGGCGCCGTAGAACGTCCATGACGAGCAGTACACCGCCAGTGCCAAGCTGTACACCACCGGCCGCAGCCACGGACGGTTGGGATACATCGGCCTGCGGTCACCCCACCACGCCACCACGAACAGCAGCGCGGCATAGCCGACCGACACCAGCAGCAACATCCAGTTCGAAACCAAGGAAGTCCTCCCACCCCTTGCGGTGCAGTGTAACGCGAGCTCCCGGCTGCATCAGCCGGGGCTGCAGCGGCTTGCCTCCATGGGAGGATGCATGCAAGCTCCGCAGGGTCCTGTCGCCGGGGATCCATGCGCACCTGCATGGGTGGAGGGGCGCAGGCATGGGGGAGGGGAATGCAGGACGACAAGACGGCGGCTGCCACGCAGCCGCGTGCGGGCCGGCATGCCGGAGTGGATGGCCCGCTGCCGATGCGGGAGAAGATCGGCTACGGCATCGGCGATTTCGGCTTCAATCTGTACTGGGCCAATATTTCGGCCTTCCTGCTGATTTTCTATACCGATGTGATGGGGCTGGCCGCCGCCGCGGTGGGCACCATGATCCTGGTGACCAAGCTGGTGGATGCGGCCACCGATCCGTTGATGGGCGCGATTGCCGACCGTACCCGCACCCGCTTCGGGCGGTTCCGGCCCTACTTGCTCTGGGGCGCCTTGCCACTGGCGGTCACCGGCGTGCTGACGTGGACGGTCCCGGACCTGGGCGAGGGCGGCAAGCTGTTGTGGGCCTATGCCACCTTCACCCTGATGATGTTGGCCTACACGGTGTTGAGCACGCCGTATTCGGCACTTTCCGGCGTGATCACCGCCGACAGCCAGCAACGCACCACCCTGATCAGTTTTCGCTTCATCGCCGCCTTCGCGGGCACCACCCTGGTCAACTGGTTCACCCTGGATCTGGTCGAGTGGCTGGGGCGTGGCAACGAACCGCTTGGCTGGCAATTGACGCTTGGCCTGTATGGCGTGATTGCCATGGCCACCTTTGCCATCGTGTTCCTGACCACGCGCGAGCGCATCGCGCCGCCACCGCAACAGCAGACGCCGGTGAAGCAGGACATCCAGGACCTGCTGCAGAACCGGCCCTGGATGGTGTTGTTCGCGCTGGCACTGATCATCATGGTCACCATCGTCATGCGCGGCGGCTCGGTGGTGTATTACCTGAAGTACTACGTGGGGCGCCCGGAGCTGACCGGTCTGTTCCTGGGCACCTATTCACTGGCATTGGCGGCGGGTGCCGCGCTGACACCATTGATGACGCGGTACATGGACAAGCGCAGGCTGATGATGTGGCTGATGGCGGGCGTGGGCGTGCTGAGCTGCGCCATGTTCTTCGTGCCGAAGGATGCCATCGCGGTGATGTTCGCCATGAACCTGTTGATCGGGCTGATGCTGGGGCCGAAATCGCCGCTGGCATTCTCCATGTATGCCGACTGTGCCGATTACACCGAATGGAAGACCGGGCGCCGTGCCACCGCGATGACCTTTTCCGCCGCCACGTTCTCGCAGAAGCTTGGTGGGGCACTGGCGTCGGCGTTGATCGCCTGGGTGCTGGCCGGCATGGGTTACGTGGCGAACGAAGCGCAGTCCGACGCGTCGCAATTGGGCATCGTGCTGTTGCTCACGGTGATTCCGGGCGTGGTGGCCCTGCTGGCGGCCTGGACCATGCGTTTCTATCCACTGGATGAGGCCACGTTGTCGAAGGTCCAGGTCGAATTGCAGGCACGCCGGAACGCGGACGCATGAGCGGCCTGCCGTTCGGGTTCGAGGAAGATGGCCGGCGCTGTGTGTTGCACAGCCCGGTGGCCATGCCGATGGCGTCCACCTTCCTGTGGAATCGCCGCATGCTGCTGCAGTTGACCTGCCGCGGATTCGCCACCGCGCAGTTCATGCAGCCCGAGCCGGCCAAGTATGCGCATGCTCCGGCGCTGGAAGCGAAGACCTTCATGCAACCGGAACAGCCGGTGTATGCGCACCATCCTGGCCGGTTCTGCTATGTCAGGGACGAAGACAGCGGCCTGCTGTTCTCGGCGCCGCACGAACCGGTACGGCGTGAGGCGGATGAATTCGCGTTCTCCGTGGGCCTGGCCGATGCCGCGTGGCGCGTGTGCTGCGACGGGATCGAAGTCGAATGGCGCGTGCATTTGCCGGTGGACGACGTGGCCGAGCTGTGGGAATTGCGTGTGCGCAATCGCAGTGGCCGCGCACGGCGCTTGAGCCTGTCTCCGTATTTCCCGGTGGGCTATATGTCGTGGATGAACCAGTCCGGCCGCTATCGCGCCGATCTGGGCGGGATTGTCTGCAGCAGCGTCACGCCGTACCAGAAGGTGGAGGATTACTTCCGCAATCGCGATTTCAAGGATCGCACCGTGTTGTTGCACGAGCGCATGCCCGATGCCTGGGAAGCGAACCAGGCAGCATTCGAGGGTGAGGGTGGACTGCATGCGCCTTCGGCCGTCACCGGGCAGCCACTGCTCGGCAATGGCGATGCCCTCTACGAAATGCCGGTTGCGGCATTGCAATACCGCGTGTCATTGGCGCCGGATGGAACGCAGGCGTATCGCTTTCTGTTTGCGCCGGCCCATGACGACGGCGAAATCCTTGCATTGCGTGAGCGCCATCTGTCCGCACACGGGTTTGCCGAAGCGGTGCGGGCACAGCGGGCCTATCTGGATCAAGCAGACACCTGCTTGCGCATCGAGACGCCGGATTCGTGGCTGGATGCTTTCGCCAACCACTGGCTGCCACGCCAGGTGCACTACCACGGTGACGTCAATCGCCTGACCACTGATCCACAGACCCGCAATTATCTGCAGGACCACATGGGCATGAGCTTCCTGCGTCCGCAGGTGGCGCGTGCGGCCTTCCTGCATGCCTTGTCGCAACAGGAAGCTTCCGGTGCCATGCCGGATGGCATCCTGTTGATGGAAGGCGCGGAGCTGAAATACATCAACCAGATCCCGCATACCGACCATTGCGTATGGCTGCCGGTATGCCTGCAAGCCTATCTGGATGAAACCGGCGACGATGCGATCCTGGACGAGCCCGTGGCGGATGCCGAAGGGCATGTTGCCAGCGTATTCGAGCGCATAGGCAACGCGATGCGTTGGCTGCGCCAGGCGCGTGATCCGCGCGGCCTGAGCTATATCGCACAGGGCGACTGGTGCGATCCGATGAACATGGTCGGCTGGAAGGGGCAGGGGGTTTCGGGCTGGCTGTCATTGGCCAGCGCGCATGCCTTGAATCTGTGGGCGGATGTCTGTGCACGTCGCGGCCATGCTGATCTCGCCGGTGAATTCCGCCAGCACGCCGAGGCATTCAATGCGGCGGTCAATACGCATCTGTGGGACGGCGACTGGTACGGGCGCGGCATTACCGATGATGGTGCGGTGTTCGGCGTATCCAGCGACGAGGAAGGCCGCATTTTCCTCAACCCGCAAAGTTGGTCGATGTTGAGTGGCGCTGCCGATGCAGGCAAGCGCGAGCGCCTGCTGGCCGCGGTGGATCGACACCTCATGTCGCCACGCGGTCCGGTGCTGAACGATCCGCCGTTCACCGGCATGCGCGAGGATATCGGCCGGGTGACGCAGAAATTTCCCGGCTCGGCGGAGAACGGTTCGGTCTACAACCACGCCTCGGCCTTTTACCTGCATGCACTGTACCGGGTGGGCGATGCCGACCGTGCATGGCAGGTGTTGCGCGCCATGTTGCCAAGCGAGGATGCCGCCGACTGCATCCAGCGCCAGCAGTTGCCGGTATTCGTGCCCAATTACTATCGCGGCGCATGGCGCCTGCATCCGCGCACCGCGGGACGATCCAGCCAGTTGTTCAACACTGGCACCGCGTCGTGGTTGTATCGCTGTGTAGTCGAGGAATTGTTCGGCCTGCGCGGCGAAGGTGCCGGATTGCGCATCGCGCCCAAGCTGCCCTCGCATTGGCCATCGGCCAGCGTCTGGCGCCGGTTCCGGGGCGCGGAATTCGATGTGGAGATGGTGCGCGTGGCCGGGGTTGTCGAGACGCGGGTGATGGTGGATGGCGACGAACTTGCCGGCACCCTGTTCGAGGGCATCCAGGCGGGTCACCGCTATCGGGTGCGGGTAGAGCTTCCGGCATGAAGGCAGGCGCGTCCGTTGTCGTGGTGATGGGAGTCTCCGGCTGCGGCAAGACCACGCTCGCACGAGCGCTGGCGGAGGCCTGGCCTGCGGTTTTCCTGGATGCGGATGATTTCCACAGTGACGAAGCAAAGGCGCGGATGGCGAACGGGTTGCCGCTCAGTGATGCGATGCGCCAGCCGTGGGTGGAGCGTATCGCCATGGAGTTGCAATCCTGCATCGCGCGCGGCGTGAACGTGTCATTCGCATTTTCGGGATTGCGACGTGTGCATCGTGATCGCTTGCGTGCGACTGGCGTGCCGATTCGCTTCGTGTTCCTGCAAGGCGACAAGGCGGTGATTGCCTCGCGCATGGCGGCACGCAGTGACCACTACATGCCGGTATCGCTGCTGGACAGCCAGTTCGAGGCACTGGAAGTGCCGGAGCCAAGCGAAGAAGGGGTGTTGGCAGTGGCGATTGAATCGTCACCGGCCATGCAATTGCATCAGGTCCTCGCGTGGGTGTGCAGGGACAGCTGAAGCACGCCCCGTCAGTCTGCAAGCCACGCGCGGGCAATGGTTTCCGCCTGCACGCGAAGTTCGGGGATGGCGATGGTTTCCCAGGCTTCGCCGATGCGCAGGCTGCCGATCACGCGCAACGTGTCATGTGGCTGCCCATCCGCATCGAGCAGGCGTCCATCCGCATCGACATCCAAACCGAGCCCCAACGGACCGCTACGGGCCAGGCCATCGGCCAGCATCTGGTCCAGCAAGGGATGGTCCATGACGGATGCCCGCAATTCCAGGCCGGTAGCATTGACCACATGGTCAACCTGCAATGACAGCATGCCACCTTCGGTGCTGCGTGCATTCAAGCGCACGCGATCCTGATCGGCGGCAAGCGAAACCAGGCGACCACGATGCAAATGCAAACGGCCCGCTGTGCGGGCCGATTGCAATACGGCATCCACTTGCGGTGCGATGCGGTGGCGATGGATGTCCCAGTAACGCACGGCATGTCGCAGGAAGCGGCGGCGTTCGGTTTCGGAAAGCGAGCGCCAGAGTGCTTGCCCATGCGGACGCAGCCGTTCCATCACCGCCTGCCAGGGCAGGCCATGGGTGGCAGCATCACGTATGCGAGCGCGGAGATGATGCAAGCGGCCACGCACGTCGAGCGGAAGCAGGGTCGCAGCGTCGAAGTCTTCGTCCACCACCGGCTGGATGGTGTGGGCCAGTGGCAGCAAGGCGTGGCGTGACAGCAGGTGGATGCTGCCGCGATGTCCGTTGGCTTCCAGCGTCAATACCGTGTCGGCCATGCTGAGCCCGGTGCCGACGATGCAGACGTCGGCATCGGCATTGATGCTGGCCATACCGGTGTAGTCCCAGGCTTCCACCACGCAGGTCGCGGGCAAGGCACCCGGCAGGGTTGCGGGAAGCGGGCGCTGGGTGTTGCCGATGGCAAGCACGACGTGCGATGCGGTGGTCCAGAGGTCGGCATGTTCCAGTGCCCATCCCGCGGTTTCACGGCGCAATTCGGTGATGCGTCCCGGCACGATGTCCAGGGTGGCGGGACTGTCGGCACGGGCGTGCTCCAAACGGTCCTGCAAATAGCCGGCGTAGTGCCGGCGTGGCGCGTAATCCACCGCCAGCGCTTCGCGCGCGATGCCGGAAAATCCCGGAAGCGATGCGATGTAGTCGAGGAAGTCGCCGGGTTGCCGTGCGAATGCGCTCATCTTGCCGGTCGGCACGTTGAGCAGGTGTTCGTCACGCTCGGTGGAATAGGCAAGGCCCTTGCCCAGCAGTTCCGGATCGGGATCGAACAGCGCGATGCGCAGCGGCGTGGTGGCCAATCGCAGGCAATGGATCGCGGCCAACACGCCGGAGGCGCCGCCGCCGATGATGGCAATGTCGTGATGCGCGGTCATGCCGTGATTGTAACCGCCGGGTGCACTCGGCCTGCTCACATGAAGGAATCGGCCAGGCGTGCCAGTCCTTCCACGCTGCGTTTCCATGCCGGTCGTTTGCGCCACTCCGGCAAGGACACCGTATCCGCGTCGGCGAGGTAATCGGCCTCGATCATGCGCATGCGTGCAACCACGTCCTGGTCGTAACAGAGCAGGCCGATTTCCGCGTTGAGTGCGAACGAACGGATATCCAGGTTGATGGAGCCGATCAGCGCCACTTCGTCATCCACGCTCAAGTGCTTGGCATGCAGGAAATGCGGACGGTACAGGGCAATGCGGACGCCGGCCTGCAGCAGTTCTTCGTAGTACGAATGTTGTGCCCATGCTGTCAGCCGCTGGTTGTTGCTGGCGGAGAGGATCAGTTGCACTTCCACGCCGGACAGCGCGGCGATGCGCAGCGCACCCAGGGTGGCATCGTCCGGGACGAAGTACGGCGTGACCAGCACGACGCGCCTTTTCGCCAGGTGGACCAAGGCATTGACGGTGTCACGCGCATTGGCGAACGGATACGCCGGACCGCTGGGCAGCAATTGGGTGATCACGTCGTCGCCGTGGACCGGGCGCTGCGGCGAGACATCCAGTTGCTGTCCGGTTTCCAGGTACCAGTCGCTGGCAAATACCGCTTCCAAGTGCGACACCACCGGGCCGCGTACGCGCGCGACCAGTTCACGGTTGGGGTGGCCGGGCACGAACACGGCATCGGCCAGGTTCTGCGAGCCCACGTGGCCCACGTGGTCGTCGATCACCGCGATCTTGCGATGGTTGCGCAGGTCCATGCGTCCGCTGCGCCGCCAGCGCAGGCCGCCCGGCAACATGTCGTGCACTTCCACCCCGGCGGCACGCAGGGTCCTGGCGTAGCGCCGGTAGCCGCGCTTGGCGCCCACGGCATCCAGCAACACGCGGCAATGCACGCCACGTGCGGCGGCACGCAACAGTGCCGCGGTCACGGCATCGCCCACGGCGTCGTCGAACATCAGGTAGTACAGCAGGTGGACGCGTTCGCGCGCGCCATCGATATCGGCCAGCAGCGCGGCCAGCGAGGCGTCGTAGTCGTCCAGCAATTCCACGGCATTGCCGCGCACGGGCATGAACGCGCCCAGGTGTTCGATCAGCGGTGCCATTTCCGCGCCGATGCCGGCAGGCGGGGGTTGCCAGCGCAACGCTTCCTGCGGGGCCTGGCCGGCGCGGATGGCCTCGGATGCCAGGCCCTGGCGCACGATGCGCTCCCGCGACAGCCACGGATGGCCGAACATCAGGTACAGCGGCAATCCCAGCAGGGGCACGAAGCCGACCAGCAGCAGCCAGCTGCGTGCCGCCGCCGAGGTGGTGCGGGTGGGAATCCACGCCAGCGCAACCAGCCGGATGGTCCAGTCCACCAGGAGCAGCCAGGCGCCCAGGGACCAGCCCGTGGCGACGTCGGCAATCTGGTCAGGGGGCAGGCTCATGGAGGTGATTCTGCACTGGGTGGCCTGCCTGCGTCGAAAGTAGGAGCCAGTCGCCGCCTGCAAGCTGCCAAACTGCCGGCATGGATCCGTTGCCCGGCCTCGACCTGACGCTTCCTCCGTTCACCCTGCTGGACGATGCTGGCCGTGCGCGGCTGCTGGACAGCGTGGACATGGGCTTCCATCGCGCCGGCGAAATGCTGATGCAGGCGGGGCAGCCGTCGCCGCACGCCTTCGTGATCCTGAAAGGGAAACTGCACGCGTTCGATCGTGATGACGATGGCAGGGAGCAGCATTTCGCCGATTACGGTCCGGGCGATGTGTTCGGCGCGTGGGCAGTGATGACCGGACGGGCACGTCACGATTTCCGCGCCGATACCGACATCCTGAGTTTCCTGATCCCGGCCGAGGTGTTCCGCACCCTGATGGCGGACAACCCGGCATTCGCCGCGTATTTCAACGAACGCCTGGCGGTGCGCGGGCAATTGGCGGTGCAGACGCGTTCGGAGCTGGCCGACCTGATGGTCACGCAGGTCGGCGATGCACAACTGGCGCCAGCCGAGACCATTGCCGCCGATGCCAGCATCGCCGAAGCCACGGCGCGGTTGCGCGAACGGCAAGTGGATTGCCTGCTGGTGGAGGATCCACGACATGCACAGCCAGGCATCGTCACCCGCACCGACTTGCTGGAGGCACTGACCCTGCGCGGCTTGCCGGTGGATGCGCCGGTCGGGCCGCTGGCCAATCGTCCGTTGGTGGGCGTGCGTAGCGATGACGTGCTGTTCCATGCGCTGGTGACCATGACCGAGCGCCACATCGAGCGCGTGGTGGTGCACGACGGCGAACGCTTGGCCGGTACCGTGGGCATGGCCGAAGTGCTGTCGCACTACGCCAATCATTCGCACCTCATCAGCCTGCGCCTGTCGCGTGCCACCACGCTGGACGAGATCGCCGATGCGGCGCGTGGCATGACCCGGCTCGTGCGTACGTTGCATGCGCAAGGCGCGCGCGTGGCCTATCTGATGGAACTGGTCAGTGCGCTCAACAGCCGGGTGATGGGTCGGATCTTCGAGATGCTGGTGCCCGAGGAGCTACGTGGGCAGGTCTGCCTGCTCGTGATGGGCAGTGAGGGCCGCAGAGAGCAATTGCTGAAGACCGACCAGGACAACGCGCTGGTCGTGTCGGATGACCTCGATTGGCCGGCATTGGCTGACACTATGGACGCCTTCAGCGCCGCACTGGAGAGGGTGGGTTATCCGCCGTGCCAAGGGCAGGTGATGGTCAACAATCCGCATTGGCGGATGAGTGTGCTCGAGTGGCGGCGCCGGATCGAATCGTGGCGCCGCGAGCACACCGGGCAAGCGGCACTGGATCTTTCCATTGCGCTGGATGCGCGGCCGGTTGCCGGTAATCCGGAGTTGTTCGCGCCCGTGCAGGATGAGCTGATGGCGTTGGGCCAGGATGACATCCTGCTGCACCACCTGGCCCAGGCCACGCTCAATTTCGATACCACACTGAGCCTGCTGGGCAATGTGAAGGGCGAGGCACGCGGCACCGACATGAAGAAGGGCGGCATTTTCCCGGTGGTGCATGGCCTGCGCTGCCTGGCGCTGCGCCATGGCATCCGCGAGCCCAACAGTTTTGGGCGCTGCGAAGCGCTGGTCGCTGCGGGCGCGCTTTCGCCGGAGTTGGGACGTGACCTGCCGCAGGCGCTTGCGGTGTTCCAGCGGTTGCGGCTGGATGCGCAATTGGAGGCATTGCAGGAAGGCCGCGTGCCGGACAACTTCGTGGTGGCCGCGCGCCTGCGCCGGCTGGACCGGGAATTGTTGCGCGACGCCCTGCGGGTGGCGAAGGAGTTCCGCCAGCACATCCGCCACAGCTTCCATTTGGCAGGCTGAGCCGATGACTGCCTTGCGCCGCTGGTGGTTGCGCAGGCGCCATGGGGGCGGCGATTGGGATGCGTTGCTGCAACCGCCCCCTGCAAACGAGTGGGTCAGCCTGGACCTGGAAACCACCGGACTGGATCCGCGCAGTGATCACATCCTCAGCCTGGCCGCTGTGCCGGTGCGCGAGGGCCGCGTGATGTTGTCCGAACGTTTCGAACGGCGTATCCGGCCTGATCGCGGGTTCGACATCGAATCGATCCGCCATCACCACATCACGCCCGACGAAGCCGCTGCCGGGGTGTCGGTGACGCCGGCAGTGCGCGAATTCCTGCAGTGGCTCGGCAGCCGCGCATTGCTCGGCTATTACCTGGATTTCGATCTGTCCATGCTGGCGCCGCACATCAAGGGCATCACCGGATTCCCTTTGCCCAATCCGCGCATCGATCTGGCCGATGCCGTGGCGGCACGCGAGCGCCGTGCCCGACCTGATGTGGTGCCGAACCTCGCCTTCCAGCACATTGCCGACCAATTGGGTGTCCCGGTGCTGGGGCGGCATACCGCGCTGGGCGATGCCACCACGGTGGCGTTGTGCTGGGTGGCGATGCAATCGAAGGTTGGGTGATTGGGGCGGCGGATTCCCTGCCAGGAAAAGAAATGGTTCTTTGCGTGTTCGAGTGAATCGCGATGGTTTTGCCGTTGTTGTTGCCTTTTCGCGCCGTAGAGCGAACCGAGCATCGCAGGCCGGCGGGACCGGAGAGCGGCCCTTGTCTGAGCGTAGCGAGTTTGGGCCGCGTGTCTCGCTGGCCGAGAAGTGCAGGGCACCGGTGCGGCGAAGCCGTGCCGGATCGCGTCAGGCGCTACGGTTTTGCCTGCTTTTGCCAAGACAAAAGTAGGACGCGCGTCAGCGCGGAAGCTTTGCTGTTGCTTTGCCTGGTTCAACAACATCAAGTGCAGAAGCGTTTCGGTCGCTGCGCGCCCGAGTCCCTTTTGTCGGGGCAAAAGGGACCAAAACCCCCTCGCCTGACGCAAGCCGATCCGGCGTTGCCGGATCGGTGCCCTGTGCTTCTCGTTCGATGAGGCACGGCCCCCAACTCGCTACGCTCAAACAAGGGGGCCTCTTCGGCCTCATCGCCCTGCGATGCTCGGCTTGCTCTACGGCGATCAAGGGCAACAGCACAGCCAAAGCGGCGCGATCATGCCGTCGGCGGAGAACCAAAGAAAAACCCGCCTTGCGGCGGGTTCTTCGAAGAGCACTGCATCGGCGCAGGTGCGCCATTGCATCACTTGATCTTGCCTTCCTTGTAGATCACGTGCTTGCGGACGACGGGATCGTACTTCTTGATCTCCATCTTTCCGGGGGTGTTCTTCTTGTTCTTGTCCGTGGTGTAGAAGTGGCCGGTGTTGGCCGACGAAATCAGACGGATCTTGTCGCGCTTGGTTGCCATGGTCGTCTACTCCTCAGATCTTTTCGCCGCGCTTGCGCAGGTCGGCGAGGACGGCATCGATACCGTTCTTGTCGATGGTGCGCAGGGCAGCCGTGGAAACGCGCAGCTTCACCCAGCGGTTTTCGCTGGCAACCCAGAACCGGCGCTCGTGCAGGTTGGGCATGAAACGGCGGCGGGTCTTGTTCATGGCGTGCGAGACGTTGTTGCCGGTCGTCGTACGCGTGCCGGTGACTTGGCATACTCGGGACATTACGCACCTCGAAAGTGTCATTGGGCTTCCCTTAGCCAGGGAGGCGTCGGCCCCTGCGCCCACTGCCCGGGAGGACAGGTGGCACCATGCGATACGGGTCAGGAACGCTGCAGACACAAGCCGGAATCGCGCTTCCGGCCGCAAATCCGGACGGACCGGACGCAGCGAGCCGCACATTATTCCCGGTTTTCCCTTCCCGCGCAAGGGCTTGGGAGGGATGGGGGTTCAGGGTGTCCTGGCCGTGGCGGGGTCCCGGGCGGCCTGCCGCTCCGCGATGAAGGCCCGGATCTGCTCTTCCAGCACCGGCAGCGGTACCGAGCCCTGCTTCAGCACGGCGTCGTGAAAGGCCTTGATGTCGAAGAGGCTGCCCAGCGCCTGTTCGGCTTCCTCGCGCAGGCGAACGATGGCGATTTCGCCCAGCTTGTAGCTGAGTGCCTGCCCGGGCCAGGAAATGTAGCGATCCACTTCGGTGGTGACTTCGTGTTCACTGAGCGCGGTGCGGTCGCGCAGGTAGGCCAGCGCCTGTTCGCGGGTCCAGCCCTTGTAGTGCAGGCCGGTGTCGATCACCAGCCGCGTGGCGCGCCACATTTCGTAGGTCAGGCGGCCGAAATCCTCGTAGGGCGTCTCGTAGATGCCCATCTCCTTGCCCAGCTTCTCGGTATACAGCGCCCAGCCTTCGCCGTAGGCGGAGATGTAATTGCGGCGTCGGAAATCCGGTTGCTCGCCCTGCTCGGCGGCGAGTGCGGCCTGCAACGAGTGGCCCGGCGAAGATTCGTGCAGGGTCAGTGCCGGCAGGTTGTACAGCGGGCGCGAGGGCAGGTCGTAGGTGTTGAGCCAGTACGTGCCCATGCCGCCGCGTCCGGCGGTCCAGAACGGGGCGATGTCCGGCGGGACTTCGACGATGGTGAAGCGGCCGCGCGGCAGGGTGCCGATGAACTTGCCCACTTCGCCATCCACGCGCTTGGAGATCCAGGCGGCGCGGTTGAGCAGTTCCTGCGGTGTCTTCACGTAGAACTGCGGATCGGTGCGCAGGAACGCCAGGAAATCGGCGAAGCTTCCCTTGAAGCCGACCTGCTTGATGATCGCGTCCATTTCCGCCTGGATGCGGGCGACTTCTAGCAGGCCGATCTGGTGGATCTCCTCCGGCGAGAGATCCAGGGTGGTGTAGTCGCGGATCTGTTGCCGGTAGAACGCCGCGCCATCGGGAAGTTCGGAGGCGCCCAGCGTGGTGCGTGCATTGGGTACGTACTCTTCGCGGAAGAACGCCAGCAGTTTTCCGAAGGCCGGGATGACGGCTTCGCTTAGCGCGGCGCGGCCTTCTTCGCGCAGTTTTTCCTGTTCCGCTGCGGGGATGCTGGCCGGCATGCGCTTGTAGGGGGCATACAGCGCGGCCTGTTCCGGATCCTTCAGGTCGGCGACGTTGGCGATGGAAACATCGCGGCCTTCCAGCACGGCGCGCGGCACGCTGAAGCCGCGCGCAAGACCGGTACGCATGTTGTCCATCTGCTGGTCAAAGTAGCGCGGCACGTCACGCAGGCGCGCGGCATAGGCGTGATAGTCGTCCGCTTTCTCGAACGGACGCCGGGCCATGAAGCTCAGGTTGGACCAGAACGAAGAGTCCGAGTTGAACGGCATTTCGTAGGCGCCGAAACGTACGTCGGCGGCCAGGTTCTCCACCTGCGGGCGATAAATGGCCAGGTTGATGCGGTTCTCCGGCGAGAGCCGTGCCGGATCGATTCCATCCAGGTCACGCAGCACTTCATCCCAGACCTTCAATCGTGCTGCTTGTGCTTCCGCACCCACATCGGGCAGGCCGCGCTTGTCACCAGTGGTATCGGTGTCCTCGTCGGCCTGGCCCATCTGCACCTGGCGCCATGCCCATTCTTTCTCGTAGATCGCCTGGAAGCGCGTATCCGCATCCGAAGGCGCGGCAGGTGCCACGATAGGAGAGAGAGCGAGGAGGGCAGCCAGCAGTGCCGACGACAGTGGCTTCATTGCGGAGTCCATGGCGATGGGAAGCCGTTATCTTGCCATGACCTGCATTTGGCGGCATGTCATTGGTGGGACATGATCGCCACACGGCCTCGTCGGTAAAAGCAATCGCGGCCAAGATCGCTCCTGCGAAATCCCTGCAGGAGCGGCACTTGGCCGCGATGTTGTTTGTGGATATTGGATTACGAACAGCGAACCACTACTGCAGGAGCAAGCGGATCGCCCCGGAGCTTCAGCCGCCCAATGTCGCCAGCAGGTTGCCTGCCGTGCAACTCGCCCGGGCAAATGCCAGTGATGCCATCTCGACAACTTGTGGATTGAAGTGGTCGCCAATGGCGTGGCGGATCACGTTTGATAGTTCATGCCAGGGCAGTTGGCAGAGCAGCTCGTGTAATGAATGAAGTGACATGGGTGGAAATGCCTTGTTGACAGGTGGTGTGCGTGAGCAATGGCCGTCGTGGCTCAGGCAGCATCCCGCAGCGTGGTTTGCGGCTCGGGTTCGTTGCCTTCGTCAAGCCGGATGACTCTGTCGAAGGCGGCACCTGCCGGAACCTCGTGCAAGGCCATGACCACGGCCTTGTCGGATTCCAATATCCCGCGCATGACCATCGAGGCCGTGGCTTCATCCATGTTCGAAGTCGGCTCGTCCAGGAGAATGATCGGCTTGGATGAGTACAGGGCACGCGCAATGATCAAACGTTGGCGCTGGCCTGATGAAAGCAGCGGAGATGCCTGGGAGATCATGGTGTTGAGTCCGGAAGGCAGCCCATCGATGACATCACGCAGGCCGACCTGTTCCAGAAGCCCCAGGACAATTCCCCGATCGCACTCGGTATCGAACAAAGTGATGTTGTCGAGTACGGAGGCATTGAAGACCATGTCATCCCCGCGTTGGATAAACGACAGGTCCATGAGCTGGGTGAAGTTGCCGGGCATGTCGTCAATCCGCAAATTCCCGCTTGCTGGTTCATGGAAGCCGGCAAGGGCACTCAGTACCGTGCTTTTGCCTTGGCCGGAGGGGCCAATGATCGCGATCTTTTCATTGGGGCGGATATCCATGCACAAGGATTCCACGACATCGCGGTCCGGATAGGCCAGGCGCATTTCCTTGATGCCAAGCGATGAGAAGCCATGGCGGGTTTGTGCTGCCGGATCTTCCGGGAAGGACAGGATTTCCTCGGAGCGACGGTCCACCACGTCCTGTTTGCGTGATTCGGCACGCGCCAAATAGTAGCGGGTGGCCGAACCGACGGTGATCTGCCGGAGGAATGAAAACACGAAGAGTCCGAGAATCGTCATGGAGCCATAGCGAATCTGGCTATCAGCCAGCCAGAGCAGTGCCACCAGTTCCATGCTGCCAATCAGCGAAAATGCAAGGCGATGATGGTGTTCCAGTTTTTGGAGGTCCACCGATGCGCGCAGGGCGTTGAGGTGCAAAGAGGAAAAATCCGCGGTGCGTTTGCGCATCAAGCGACCGGTCTTGATGGTCCTGATGCCAAGGACGGACTCCAGGACATAGTCGCTCTTCTTGGCGCCTGCCTCTTCGGCTTCCTGGGCAAGGATCACCCGCTTCTGGTCCAGGTAAGTACTGACTACGCCAATCAGGGCGAGGGCAGACAGGGAGGCAACCGTGAGCAAGGGCGATACCAGCATCAGTCCCAAGGTCGAGAGCAGGCACAGCGCCAGTGATGTCCGCTTCTCCACCAGGGTGAAAACCCTCATGGTCAGTGCCTTGTCGATGGCATTGAACCGATGGTGCATATCGCCCACGCGACGCCGCTGGAAGTACTCCGGCGTTTTCTTCATCAGTCGGGAGAAAAGCCCCGGGACATGGCTCTCGCCCACGCCCTTGGCGCTCCTGCGGGTAAGCCTGCCAAGTAAAAGCTCGACAAGGAATCCGAAAGCGGAGGCAACGCCGAAAATCACCAGCGAAGTACCCAGCCCATAGTTGATTTCGGTATCGATGCGTTCAGCGCTTTTGTACAACAGCAGCGAGGGAACCAGCAGGATGATCGAGACCAGGCAGCTGAGGACGGCCAGCCGCATCGTCATGCGGCGGCTGATTCGGTCCAGCACGCTGTTGTTTGATTTTTTGGGTGGCTCCTTGCGCAGGGGGCCGTGATCCACCTCCTCGTCCAATACCACGGCGTATCCATTGCCGCGGCCCGGCAATGAGTCCGCCCGGACGATGGAGCTGCCCGTGGCTGGATTGAGAACACGGACGTATTTCCCGACCCGTTCGGCGATGAAGACGAAATGATTGCCCCCGTAGTGCACGATTGCCGGGAGAGGAAGTTCGGTGGCGGCACGTGCATCGAAGCGGACAGGGTAGGTGCTGATGCCGAGGTCTTCGAGTGCCGAGCCAATGGCATCCAGTGACATGCCATTGACCGAGACGGGATAAGCTTTCCGGAGCTGCGCGAGTTCCGTGTATGCGCCCAGGGAGTTCGCAAACATCGCGATGCAGGCAAGGCCGCACTCGGCAGGCTCATCCTGGTATACGACGTCGATTTTTTCTGTGATTGTATTCATGGGTTTGATGGGTTCAGATAGAAGAGCGAAGTAACGCTCCATAGCATCCAGCTGTCGTGATGTGCGCGTATCCCGCTTTCAATGATTTCCCCGTTCTTTTCCTTGATTTCATCCCATCCAAGACTGGCCAGGATGTTGATGCCGACACGACCTTTGGCATCAGTGGTCATGCAGAAGTAGATGACTCTGGCCTTGGCCAGCCGGGCCAGGTCTTCAAGGCCGGTATGCAGCCGGGCCTGGCGTCCGAAGAGGCGAAGGCTGGAAGTGCGCATCGGCCTTCCGGCCACGTCCTCGGTGTATTCGGGAAGTGCATCCGGGAAAATCACCAGGTGGGTTTTCTTTGCGGTAACGCGGGAGAGGCATTTCCTCAGTTCAGGGCCTGTCAGGTCACGAATGTTCAAGTGATCCATGGTGGATCCCAGTTGGGTAAGGACGTCTGTTTCGGTCGCTCCCAGTACATCGTCCGGATATGCCGAGACGACACTGACGTTCCTGAGTCCTGCCAGTGCGCAGACAGCGGAGGCGACGTGTCCGGATACGCCGTGCAGAGGCGCGAACATCACCGGCTTGTCATCAGGGAGGCTGTCGATGCAGGACTGCAGTTTCGCCGAACATGTTTCCAGGTCGCGCAAAAGGGTGGTATTCCCGTGATGCAGCGCGCTTTCCAGGACATCTCTCCTGAGCAGGATCAGGCTATTTGGCTGCTGCGTAGTCACGCCAATGACCAGCTGGATATTGGACCGTGCAACAAGGTCGAAAGAATTTGGCCGGATGCGGCCAAGGCTGATAGTGAACCAAGCCTCGTGGAGCCACAGGAGGTGTCTGTAATCCATGGTTCGCCATGCGAATGCAATCAGCTGCTGCCAACGCTGGCGAACCATGTTGGCCAGGTCATGCTTCAACATGCCTACAAAGGCGATGAGGTAGAAGTCGATATTCTTCAGGGGGCGCACGCGCAACACCATTTCGTGGAGAGATACACGGACGCCAATATTGGCCGGCCGGCAAAAAAGGAAATGACGGCCCCTGTCATGGGGCCGTCATCCGTAGATGGACTACTTGATCAGGGCTTCCGCCTCGGCTTATTGCAACCCGGGCCGAGGACGCACATGCCGCCGCCGATGATCTTCGCGGCTTCCTTCTTGTTGATCTTCTGGATCATTTTTACTTCCTATATCTAATGGTTTATTGGTTTGCTCTTCCATCCGTGCTTAAAAGGCTTGTTCGGTATTCCGGCCATGCCTTGCCGGGCGCGGCTGAAAAAGCTGGGCAAGAATATTGACGGGCGTCACATCTTGCTATGCAACAATTGTTATTTGTCGATCAATTGATTCATCCAATTTTGATGTGTATGCAACAGATGCTGGCGATTGAAAGTTCCATGCCTGATCCGTGCAATCAATGAGTAGCCGTTCGGCTTTGCTTGGTTTTGGATGCACATATTGTTTTTCCATGGCGCATGGAACATTCCGCTGATGCGGGTTGCTGCCACGACGTTGCTGGTGATTCGGGTGCAAGGGATTGAGCGAACACCGGGTGTTCACGCAATGCATGCGTGCATGAGTCGGGCGTGATGAGTTTTTGGCCATGCACCATGGGCGAGTGAACCGTGCGGTGGTGGCGATGTGGCGAAGGCAGGGCTCCAGCGGCATGGCCGTGGCACATCGAGTGGCAGCCATGTTTCAGCGATTGAAAACAGGGCGTTTGGGTGCAACGAGGCTTTGCCAATAAAAGCAATCGCGGCCAAGTGCCGCTCCGGCCCGGGATTCCGTAGGAGCGGCACTGGGCCGCGATGCTTTATTCAAGTTGTTGGATCGCGGGCAGCGCCCGCTCCTGCGGTGGACCTGTGTCAGGCCGGCTGTTTGCGCAGCCGTTCCAGCACGCCGTCCAGCGAATCGAGGTCGCTGTAGTGGATGACCAACTTGCCTTTGCCATTGCGCGAATGGGCAATGCTGACCTTGGTGCCCAGGGTTTCGGACAATTCGGTTTCCAGTGATGCGATGTCGGCCTGGGCTGGCAGTTTGCCCGGTTTGGCTTTCTTGCCGCTGGGGACTTTGCCTGCGGAGAACTGCTGTGCGCGATGTTCCACTTCGCGTACCGACCAGCCTTGGTCGGCGGCTTCGGAGGCCAGTTTGCTGGCCAGTTCCGGTGACAGCGTCAGCAGTGCGCGGGCATGGCCCATTTCCAGCCGCCGTGCTTCCAGCAGTGCGCGGATGGCAGGCGGCAGGTCGAGCAGGCGCAGCAGGTTGGATACGGCGGCGCGCGAGCGGCCCACGGCTTCGGCGGCCTCGGCGTGGGTCAGCGAGAATTCGTCGATCAGCCGCTGCAGCGATTGCGCTTCTTCCAGCGGATTGAGGTCTTCGCGCTGGATGTTCTCGATCAGCGCCATGGCAATGACGGTGCGGTCGTCCAGTTCGCGCACCACCACCGGCACGTCGGCCAGGCCGGCGATTTGCGAGGCGCGCCAGCGGCGTTCGCCGGCCACGATCTCGAATTTGCCGGGCGACAGTTCGCGCACCACGATGGGCTGGATGACGCCCTGTGCCTTGATGGAGCCGGCCAGCTCGTCCAGCTTGGACGGGTCCATGGCCATGCGCGGCTGGTATTTGCCGGGCTGCAACTGGGTGATCGGCAAAGTGCGCAGGATTTCGCCCGGCTGGACCTCCGGCGGTGCGGCCGCTTCGGCAGCCTTTGGGCCGAGCAGGGCCTCCAGTCCGCGACCCAGGCCGCGCTTCTTCGCTGCACTCATCCGGCGTACTCCGTTCTTTGTTGCTGTTTCTTGCGGTCGGCCTGGCGGCGCAGGATTTCGCCGGCCAGGCCCAGGTAGGCGACGCCGCCGCGCGAGGTGCGGTCGTAGCCAACGATGCTTTGCCCGTGGCTGGGCGCTTCGGCCAGGCGCACGTTGCGCGGCACGATGGTGCGGAACACCTTGTCGCCGAAGTGCGTGGTCAGTTCGGCCGACACGGCGTTGGCCAGGTTGTTGCGCACGTCGAACATGGTGCGCAACACGCCTTCTATCTCGAGCTGCGGATTGAGTTGTCCGCGCAGGGCGTCGATGGTTTCCATCAGCGCACTCAGGCCTTCCAGTGCGTAGTACTCGCACTGCATGGGCACCAGCACCGAATCGGCGGCGGTGAGCGCATTCAGGGTCAGCAGCGACAGTGCGGGCGGACAGTCGATGATGATGAAGTCGTAGTCACCGCGCACGGTTTCCAGCGGCTCCTTCAGCCGCAGTTCGCGCTGCGGGACATCCATCAGGCGGATTTCGGCAGCGGTCAGGTCGATGTTGCCGGGCAACAGGTCGAAGCCTTCCGGTGTCTTCACCACGGTGGCGCGGATGTCGGCCTCGCGCAGCAGGACGTCGCAGGTGGAGCGCTCCAGTTCGCGCTTGTCCACGCCGCTGCCCATGGTGGCATTGCCTTGCGCGTCCAGGTCCACCAGCAGCACGCGTTGCGGCGTGCGCGCCAGTGCGGCGGCCAGGTTGACGGCGGTGGTGGTCTTGCCGACGCCGCCCTTCTGGTTGGCGACGGCGATGATGCGGGCCATGTCTGAGGGTGCCTTTGCGGGAATCCGCGTGAGAGGGCGGATCGGGGATTATGCGTGTTTCACGGGCTGCGGCCCACCATGGCCAGGTGGCGCTCCCCGGAAAGGCCGGGCACATGGAGTGGATGCAGGGCCTGCAAAGCCCAGCCGGCGGGCAATGCGGCCACTTCTTCGTCCGGTTTCACGCCCTTCATTGCCAGCAACTGTCCGCCGGGCTTCAGCAGGTGGCCACCGACCTCGATGATGCCGGCCAGCGTGTCCAGGGCGCGCGCGGTGATGGCGTCGTAGGCGCCCGGTTCGTCCAGTGCTTCGGCACGCGATTCAGCCACGCGGGCATTGGGCAGCGCCAGCGTGCGCACGGCTTCGCGCAGGAAACGTGCCTTCTTGCCGTTGCTCTCCACCAGGGTGACCTGCACGTCGGGCCGGGCGATGGCCAGCGGGATGCCGGGCAGGCCGGGCCCGGTGCCAAGGTCCGCCAGCGTGCCTGCCGGGACGAAGGCCTGCATGGCCAGCGAGTCCAGCAGATGGCGGGTGACCATGGCCTGCGGGTCACGGATCGCGGTGAGGTTGTAGGTGCGGTTCCAGCGCGCCAGCAGGGCCAGATAGGCCAGCAGGGGCGGGGACAAGGTGGCGGCTTCCAGACCAAGCGCGGCCAGGCCTTGCTCCAGTTCGGTGCGCAGGGCGGGGGGAAAGGGGGTGTCGTTCATGGCGGGGAAGTATCGCCGATCGGCCCGGGGCGGCGTGGATACCAGGCCAGGGCTGCGAGGTAGCCGGGGGCCGGACTCCAGTGATCCAGCGTCCAGTCAGCAGGGCTTCCCAATTGCGGGTCGCAGCGATCCAGCCTCAGCCGGCCTCCCGATTCGGTGAACACCAGCCGGTGCAGGCCGAACGAAATTCCCTGCCCATGCGCCTTCAGCACGGCCTCCTTGGCGCACCACAGACGGAAGAAGGACTGCTCGCGCGCAGCCTCCGGTTGTGCGAGCAGCCAGTCCACTTCGTCGGCGTGGAAGAAGCGCCGGGCGACTTCCATGGCGCGCGGCCGGGCGCGTACCCGTTCCACGTCCACGCCCAGTTCCACGTTTTCGCCCAGCGCGACCAGCAGCACATCACCGCCGTGGCTCCAGCCGGTTTCCAGATGCCGCAGCGGGTCGATGAAATGCGGGCGCCCACGTTCGTCGCGGGTGATGGGCAAGGTGTGCGGGGGCTGTCCCAATGCCTGTGACAGGATGTCGCGGGCGCCCGGTTCGCCACGATCGCCGGGCTGGTGTGGACGCTTCCACAGGCGGATCGATCCAATCTGCCAGTCGGGAGCGATAGAGGGCGTTGTGGCGGTCACGAAATATCTGTTCCGGTTTGTTCCAATGAAGATGCGCCGCAGCGCGTGGCCGCGCCTGATGCACGGCGACGTGCATTATTGCCGCCATCAGGGTATGTAGGGTGCGGGCAGGGAAGCCGATGTGTCTGGATTTAACGATGGTTTCACGCAGTCGAAGGCCTAATCGAAGTGCGCCCCATGGGCGTTCCTGTCTACACAACAAGGAGACAATGGAATGAATTTCATCATTTATCTGATCGTGGGTGGCGTTGCCGGCTGGCTGGCCAGCCTGGTCATGAAGCGCGATGGCTCGCAAGGCATCATCCTCAACGTGATCGTCGGCATCATCGGCGGCCTGCTGGGCGGATGGTTGCTGCCGACGCTGGGTGTCAGCATCGGCAGTGGATGGATCGGGTTCCTGATCACTGCCTTCATCGGTGCGGTCATCCTGCTGTTGATCGTCAATCTGTTGACGCGCAGCAAGCCCCGCTGATCCGTTTCGCTGCGGCCGCGTGCGCTTTTCGAGACGCACCCAAGGTCCGTGGCACCACAAAGGCCCGGCAATGCCGGGCCTTTGTTCGTCAGTGATGTCCCAAAGTCAGGCCTGAAGCCGCACCCAGGCAGGTGCGTGGTCGCTGGGGCGCTCCCAGGTGCGCGGCTCGCGATCAATGCCGGCTTCGACGGACTGTGTTTTCAGCGCATCCGATACCAGAGTCAGATCGATGCGCAAGCCCAGGTTGCGGCGAAAACCGGCCATGCGGTAATCCCACCAGCTGAACACGCCACCTTCGTCGTTGTGCAGGCGATAGGCATCATGCAGCCCCAGCGCATAGAGGCGCTTCAGGGCATCGCGTTCGGCGGTGGAAGTGAGGATGTGGTCGTCGTTCCAGACCAGCGGGTCGTGTACGTCGCGGTCGTCGGGCGCGATGTTGAAATCGCCCAGCACCACCAGCTTGGGATGTGCTTGCAGCTCCTGTGCCAGCCAGCCATGCACCGCATCCAGCCAGCGCAGTTTGTAACTGTATTTGTCGGTGCCCACGTCCTGGCCGTTGACCACGTACAGGTTGACGATGCGCACGCCGCCCACGGTGGCGGCAATGACGCGCTTCTGTTCGTCCTCGAAACCGGGAATGCCGACCTGCACGTCTTCAATCGGCAGGCGCGAAACAATGGCCACGCCGTTGTAGGTCTTCTGGCCCGCGAACACGCTGCGGTAACCCGCTTCGGCCAGCGCAGTGTCCGGGAACTTGTGGTCTTCCAGCTTGGTTTCCTGGATACCGACGATGTCCGGCGCGAATGCACCCAGCCATTGCTCCAGGTGCGGCAGGCGGACGTTGAGGGAATTGACGTTCCAGGACGCGATTTTCATGGGGCTTCAACCTTTTGGTTTCGTTGTTTCTATTTTCTATTTGTCGAGCGTATCCGCAGTGGTGCCCGCCAGCGGCGTTTGCTTGCATGGTCCCCCCACGTCTGCGACGGGCGCTTGAGGCGATGCCAGCACGGGATTCCGTTCAGTCACTGTTGCCCCAAAAAGCCTGTGACCTGTCGGAAGCAGGGTCATGGCATGCCCAACCACTCGGCAAGCAATCCGGCCTGGCGTTCAAAATCCGCCGGCCTGCGGTCGCGGAACGTCGCAAGGTTGGCCAGCTTCCAGCGCAACGCGGGCAGTTCCGCCGCATGCTCGCAACGGAGCAGGCTCCAGTCCGGTTCGGCGCGCGCCAGTCCTGCCAGGAATCGACGGTGATGTTTGCTCAACCACTGCGGCAGTTCTTCCTTCAACCGTGCCCTGGTGGCAAGCAGCGTGTCGAGTTCGACGGGATCTCGGGTCATGCCTGCGAAGTGGCTGCGATACTCGGTGGCAATGTCCTTGTCGTTGCCGAACAGCACTTCATGGGTTGGCCGGTTGTGCCCGGCGAGATAGACCACGAAGCATTCCACCATGTCGTCGTTCAACCCGCCCGATTCGAACATCGTCCACACGTCGAACAGGTCGCGCGGGTGCTGGCGATCGAGTGCGGCGACCAGTTTGCTGCCATACAACTCTGCCGGTGCCAACGTCGGCAATTCCAGTTCGACGCTGAACATGTCGGCGGTCTGTGGTGACAGCATGCGCTGTTCGATCGGCAATGCGGTACCGCGGAAGACCGTATTGACTTCGATCTTGACCTGTTCGCCCTCGGTTTCGACCAGCAGTTTGGTATCGCCCATTCCATCGACGGCGATCTTCCGGCTCCGCAGACCGAGGCGGTCCAGCCGCTTGGCGATCGCGTCCAACTCGGCAGTGATGTCGGCCAGCGCCCGTTCGCGCGGCATCTGCCAGGGCACGTACACCACGTCGATGTCCACCGACAGGCGTGGCATGTCGTGCAGGAACAGGTTGAGCGCGGTGCCACCCTTCAGGGCGAAGATGTCGTTGACGAAGACGTCGGGGGCGGCCGTCAGCAGCAGGCGGACGGTGTCGGCATAGGTTTTATCCATGCGGACGCAGGCTCAGCAACGTGCCGTCTTTTAGGCGGGTCATCCAGCGCTGGTCGCTACCGACCGGTAGCGCATATTGCGAGCACAGAGCGTCGACGTCGAGCAGGTTCGTCTCGCGCGCCCAGGTCAGGCACAGGCGCACGGCCTTGATGCTGGTGCAGCACTGCAACAGACGGGCCAGCAGTTCCTTGCGCGGATTGCGCAAGCTCTCGAACAGGTGTCGGGCTTCTTCCAGGCTCTGATGGGTACCGGCCTCGTACAGCAGTTCGAGCACGGCACGTTCGGGCACCGACACCTGTACGCCTTCGGTGGTGCCCGGCGGTGTGGTCAATGTCCTGGCAGGCAACGCGCCATCTGGCCATTCGAACAACTTGGCACTGACGTAGCGGGCCGGGAAGCGCGACGTGAACCAGTCCGGCAACGTGAAACGGTTGTCACCCCACAGCAGCCACGGCGCGCGGGAGCCAAGGTTGTGGCGCACGCCCTGCAGCGCCAGCGCGCTCTTGCCGGCCACGTGCAAGCCGGGGACGCGGGTTTGCAGGAAGCACAGGGTCGCGAACGCATCCAGCTCGTCGTTCGGGAAGGCATAGACGCCTTGGGCCAGGCGCACCAGCCAGCCACTCTTGACGTACTGGGCCGCCAATTGCGGCGAGACGCCGAGGCGGTCCAGAACAGGCAGATCGAACGGCGCCCCGCGCGGCAATTCGGTCTGAACCCGCTTGATTAAATTGTGCTTGTGATTTCGTTGCATGTTTGAAATTCGGTACGAAATTCAATCCCGTAAAACGTGCGCGATTAAAATACGATAAAAAAATAGCATGAAAAGCTAACTTATTAGCGAAATCTAATCAGTCGCCGTCCTCCGTTCAGCTTTCTAGCCAGGATTCAGCCCATCCAGACGCTCGGCAGGCAGGGCGCGGCTTGCCCGCCCCGGGCGACCACGCCTTCAGGCAGGCCTCGCCCCCTGCGTGATGAGCCGGGAATCGCATTCGGACGGTTCCGCTGCTGCTCGTGTTCGAGGGAAGTCCGGGGCGAAGTAATGGCACGCAAAGATTGCCGCGGGACCAGCAAGGATGAAATCGTCGTGCGTCCACTCGAACAGTTTGAACGCTCGCTCGAATGGTGCCAGTGGAAGCAGTTCCAGTTCCCCGATCTTGAGCGCAGCGATGTAGTTGCATCGCCAGCGGTGCAATGGCCGGATGAGGTCGCGGTCGTCGGCAACCGCGACCGGCTCGCCGAGTGAAGAGATGCTGTCGGACTGCTCCAGTGCCAGATCGATCCACGTGCGCGGGTGGGCTTTGTCCGCCAATCGAAGCCGGGCGGGCCCCCGTATGCCGCCGCGTCTCCTTGTGCCGGCCCGGCTCGTGGCAGGTGACTGACGGCTCGATCCGGATGTCGAGGCATGCGCGGACGGGGACGAATACGCCGGTGAGCTCCAGCACCGATGTACGCCTGCAGTTCGTCGCAGATCTCGAACTTCTGCGTCTCCGGATAACCGTCGGCACAGTCGCGGTAGTTGTGGAAGTAGTCCGCCAGTGCGACGAACTCCTCGGCGGCCTCACGAGGCAGCTCGAACGCTGGTTCCGATAGGTCCGTCGAGCAGTTCTCCGCCAGCTTTGCCAACTGCCTGGCCGTGGTCAATCGCAGTGCGGTCAGTGTGATGTGTTCGTGGTCAGACGTCTGCTGTGCCACCCATTGGTTCAGGAGGCGATTTTCATGGCGTGATTCTAGCTCGGTGTCTGTGTGGCCGTGCCTAGCGCACGATGAAATCAATGAAGCGCTGGACCTTCGCGTATGGCGGCTTCAGCAGGTCGCTGCCGGCGCGGCGGGGTTGCCACAGGATGGGCAGCTGTTTGCTCATGGCGTCGAATCCGGCGCGGGCGTGGTAGGCACCCATGCCGCTTGGACCGATGCCACCGAAGGGCAGGTTGCTGATGGCGAAGTGCAGCAGGGTGTCGTTGACGGTGACGCCGCCGGCCAGGGTGTTGCGCAGGATGGTGTCGATGTCCTCGCGTTTGTCGCCGAAGGGATACAGCGCCAGCGGGCGATCATGGCGGTTGATGTAGGCGATGGCTTCGCCGAGGGAATCGTAGGTCTTGATGGGCAAGATGGGGCCGAAGATCTCTTCCTGCATCAGGCGCGCATCGTCGCCGGGTTCCAGCACCAGGGTCGGGACGATCAGGCGTTCGCGTTCGGCAACACGGCTATCGATGGTGGCCAGTTCAATCACTTCCAGCCCGCGCTGGCGCGCGTCATCCAGATAGCCACGCAGGCGGCGGTACTGGGTCTCGTTGATGATGCGGGTGTAGTCCTGCGGTTGGTCGAAGGCGCCATAGCGGTTCAGGGCTTCGTGCCGAAGCGCCTGCACCAGCGGGATCAACTGGCTGGCTTCCACCAGTACGTAGTCCGGGGCAATGCAGGTCTGGCCAGCGTTGAACCATTTGCCCGTGGCCAGCCGCTGTGCCGCGCGCTGCACTGGGTAACCGGGGCAGACCACCGCGGGAGACTTGCCGCCCAGTTCCAGCGTCAGCGGGGTCAGGTTGCGTGCCGCCGCCGCCATCACCTTGCGCCCGACGGTGGTGGAGCCGGTGAACACCAGGTGGTCGAAGGGCAGTGCCGAAAATTCGGCGCCCACGTCGTCCGCGCCGATGGCCACGGCAACCCGGTCGGCGGGGAACACCTCCGTCAGCAGATCGCGCAGGAAGGCCGAAGTCTTCGGCGTGTGTTCGGAAGGTTTCAGGTAGACGTGGTTGCCGGCGGCAATCGCGGTGGCGAGCGGCGCCAGTGCCAGGTTGACCGGGTAATTCCAGGGCGAAATCACCCCGACCACGCCGACCGGTTCGGGCCGGATTTCCGCACGTGCCGGCCAGAACCGCCAGCCGCTGCCGACCTTCTTCGGTTTCATCCAGCCGTGCAGGTGCTTGCACAGATGGTCGATCTCGTTGAGCACGGCCATGCCATCGGCAATCCGGCTTTCGTGCAGCGAACGGTGGCCGAAATCGTTGGCGATGGTCGCTGCCATCTCGTCCAGCCGCCGCTTCAATGCGCTGCGCAGGCGTTGCAGGTCATCGCGGCGTTGGCTGTAATCCGGTCGCGATGCCTGCCAGGCGTCGCGCAGGCGGGTCAACGTGGGGCGCAGTTCGGAGACCGGCGTGGTGTCATGGATTTCCATGCCGTGCAGTGTAGTCCGCCAGTAGAATGGCGGCATGAACATCACACGCCCCTATCTGGACAAGCTGCCGCAACTCGGCGAACGCGTTTACATCGATCCGGCGGCGACCGTGATCGGCGAAGTCGAACTGGGCGATGACGTATCGGTATGGCCCGGCACGATCATTCGCGGCGATGTCAACTTCATCCGCATCGGTGCGCGCACCAACGTGCAGGATGGCACCATCATCCACGTGAGTCACCACAGTCCATTCAACAAGGGTGGTTATCCCACGCTGATCGGTGAGGACGTCACCGTGGGCCACGGCACCATCATCCATGCCTGCACCATCGAAGACCTGTGCCTGATCGGCATGGGGGCCTGCATCCTGGATGGCGCCACGGTGAAGCAATACGGCTTCGTCGGTGCCGGCGCAGTGGTGGGGCCGGGCAAGATCGTGGGCGAAGCGGAACTGTGGCTGGGCAACCCGGCCCGTTTCGCGCGCAAATTGAGCGACAAGGAAATCGAGAGCCTGCATTACTCGTCCGGGCATTACGTGCGCTTGAAGGATCGTTACCTCAACGCAGCGCCATTGTAGTAGCGGGCGCTGCCCGCGATGAGGCTTTCCCGCGAAAGGCACCGCGGCCAAGCGCCGCTCTTACGGAACGGGAGAGGTAGCGATTTCCAGCTTGGCGAGATACGCCATGGCGTCATCGCGGCGGTTGCCGCACATCTCCGGGCCGGGCCGCAGGGAGACGCAGAATGCCGGCCGTTCCGGTTTGCCGAACAACCGGCAACGCAGGGCGTCGTCCAGTTGCACGCAGGGAATGCCGGCGGGCTTGCCGTGCGGCATGCCGGGAATGGGCGAGGTGATGGACGGCGCGGTGCAGCAGGCGCCGCATCCTGCGCGGCATGGAAAAGACGGTGTCGGCATGGGAGTGCAGTGTAGTCGGGCTGTGCAAAGCCGGGCACGGCCGTTAAAGTCGTCGGGGACCGAAGACACACGGGATGGGCGCATGCCGCGCGAGGTGTGTTTCCGGAATGGATGCCGGTCATGCCGCTGCGCGCGGCTGTTGCGGGGAGGGGACCGGCCATTGGCCGGGTGAGGCCCGCATGCTGGATACCTATCGCGAAGTCATCACGCCCGAGGGCATCGGCCTGCAACTTCCCGTGGCCGGGCCGGTGCCGCGCGCCGTGGCATGGGCCATCGACCTGGTCGTGCGCGTGGGCATCGTCTTCATCCTGGGCATGTTGTTCGCCGTATTGGGGCAGGCCGGGGAAGGGCTGTACCTGGTGATGCTGTTCCTGGTGTTCTGGGCGTATCCCATCGCATTCGAGGGCTGGTGGAACGGGCAGACGCCGGGCAAGAAGGCCATGGGCCTGCGCGTGATCGCGGCCGATGGCGCGCCGGTTGGCTGGCTGGCGGCCATTACCCGCAACCTGCTGCGTACCGTGGACATGCTGCCGTTCGGTTATGCGGCGGGCCTCATTGCCAGCCTGGCGGATTCACAAGGGCGCCGTTTCGGTGACATGGCCGCGCGCACGCTGGTGGTGTACACGGCACGCGAGGAAGCGCATGCGGCAGTGCCTTCCAGCGTGGTGCTGGCACCGCCCCGGTCATTGCAGCCGGAGGAACAGTCCGCGATCGTGGCGTTCGGCGAACGTGCACCGGTGCTGACACCGGGCCGGCAACTGGAACTGGCCGATATCGCCCAACCCCTCACCCGTGCCAGCGGACAGGCCGGGCTGCTGCGCCTGTACGGCATGGCCAACTGGCTGCTGGGGCGCGGATGAAGCAGGAACAGTTCGTCGCCCGGTACCAAGGGGAATGGCAGGCCTTCGAGGACTGGCTGGAAGCCAGCGGCAGCAAGCGTGCCGCCATGCAGCGCCGGCTCGCGGGGGCGTTGCAAGACCAGGAGGTGCCCGCGCGTTACCGCCGCCTTTGCCAGCAACTGGCGCTGGCGCGCCGGCGCGGTTACAGCCCCATGGTCACCGGCCGCCTGCAACAACTGGTGCAGCGGGGGCACAGTCTCCTGTATCGAACCCATGCACCGCGCTGGCACCGCGCCGCGGAATTCCTGCTGGCCGACTTCCCGCGCCTGGTGCGCAGCGAGGCGGACTGCATGTGGGCTGCACTGGCCTTGTTCGTGGTGCCGCTGGTCAGCCTGTTCATCCTGCTGCAATACCAGCCGGAGTTGATCCACACGGTGATGGATCCGATGCAGGTCGCACAGATGGAGCGCATGTACGACCCGTCCGACGCGCGCCACAAGCTGGGCCGTGACAGCGGCAGCGACTGGAAGATGTTCGGGTTCTACATCATGAACAACATCAGCATTGGCCTGCGCACCTTTGCCAGTGGGCTGTTGTTCGGCATTGGCACCATCTTCGTGTTGATCTTCAACGGAGTGACCATCGGTTCCACGTTCGGTCACTTGCAGCAGATCGGTTATGGCGATCCGTTGTGGCGTTTCGTTGCCGGGCACGCGCCGTTCGAGTTGACCGCCATCGTGATTGCCGGTGGCGCAGGATTGCGGCTGGGCTTCAACTTGATTGCACCGGGCCGGCAACGGCGCATGGATGCACTGGTGGATGCAGGCATCAAGGGCGCGAAGCTGTGCCTGGGCGTGGCGGCGATGTTGCTGGTGGCAGCCTTCATCGAGGCGTTCTGGTCATCGAACGGGCAGATGCCAGGCTGGATCAAGTTCAGCGTGTCCGGTGTGTTGTGGACGTTGGTGCTGGCATGGCTGTGGCGTGGTGGCCGTGCGAAGGATGCCGATGCGCCCTGAGCAACTCACCGTCAACCTGCGTGCGCGTACCGCGTGGGAAGCCATCGAGCTGGGGCTGGCGCTGGTGCGCCGCCATGCCGGCGCCGTGTGGAAGCCCTGGGTGCTGGTGACGTTGCCGGTATTCGTGTTGCTGAATGCACTGGCGTGGTCCATCGATACCCTTTGGCTGGCCGGACTGGTGATGTGGTGGTTGAAGCCGGTGTTCGACCGCATCCCCTTGTACGTGCTGTCGCGTGCGGTATTCGGGGCCACGCCATCGGTGCGCGAAACGCTGCGGGCGCAGTTGCGCTGGGGATGGCGATGGATGCCGCATTACCTCAGCTGGCGCCGCTTGAGCCCGGTGCGCTCGCTTTACCTGCCGATCGATCTGCTGGAAGGCGTGTCGGGTGCGCAGTTGCGCGAGCGCCGCCGCGTGTTGGGCAGTGCGGTCTATGGCAATGCCGCGTTGCTGACCCTGGTGTGCCTGCATTTCGAATTCGCGTTGGTCGTGGCCTGTTACGCGGCAGTACTGATGTTCGTCCCGTTCGATTATCTGCCTGAAACCGCGCGTGCGGCCTGGTCGATGCTCAGCGTGCAGCCGCCGTGGTGGGCGCAGGTAGGGCAGAACGCCTTCGTGTGGCTGGCGACGTCGGTGATCGAGCCGTTCTACGTGGGCGCGGGGTTCGGCCTGTACCTCAACCGGCGCACGCAACTGGAAGCCTGGGATATCGAAATCGCGTTCCGCAAATTGCGCGCGCGGTTGGCGGCAGCGGCTACGCCCTTCGTGTTGGCATTGGCCCTGCTGGGCGCAAGTGCATTGCCGTTGCGTGCACAGGAAGCGGGGCAGGAAGCACACACCGCCGGGCAGGTGACGGAAGATGAAGCGCCGCTGCCGCCGACCTTGCCGAAGGTATTCGGCGAACATCGCGTGGACGATGGGGATTTTCGTGAAGCAGCCGACCGCGCGTACGAGGATCCGCTGCTGGGGGGAACCCTGACCCGGGAAGTGTGGGAAAAGCGCAACAAGAGCGAAGCGCCGGAGCCGGAGGAAAAGCCGTTCGACAATGCCTTCCTGAAAGCATTTTCCATGATATTCGCCCTCATCGGCGAATGGGGCCTGTGGTTGCTGGCCTTGTTGCTGGTGATCGCATTGTTGGCCACCGTTCGCCATTGGTGGCCGTGGATGCAGGGTTCGCTGAAACGTTCCGCCCCGCGTGTCACGGAAGTACGCGAGGAATCCCTCGAATTGCCGGACGTCCTGCCCGATGACATTCCCGGCACGGCACGGCGCATGTGGAAGGAAGGACGCCAGCGGCAGGCGCTTGCATTGCTGTATCGCGCCAGCGTGGAAGCGATGAGCGTGCGCGCCGGCGTGGTGTTGCCGCCGGGTGCCACCGAGTCGGAATGCCTGCGCGCATCGCGCAAGATCCCCGATGAAGCCGGGCGCGGGCTGTTCGCGCGGATGGTGCGCGTGTGGCAATACGCGGCCTATGCCGGCCAGGTGCCGGTGACCGATGAGTTCGAAAGTCTGTTGGCGGAATTGCAGATGGGTTACGGGTGGCCGGCATGAACGTGCTGTCGCGGCCACGGGTACGCAATGCATTGATCGCGGTGCTGGTGCTGGCCGTGATCGGCGTGGCCGCGGCATGGTTCCTGCACGCCTATCACCGCGTGGAGCGTGAATTCCCGTTGCCGCCGCACGGCGAAGCCGGCTACAACCCGCTGTATGCGTTGAAGCGAACCTTGCAGGAAGAAGGCTTGCAGGTGGATTCACGCCAGCGGCTGGACCTGGCGGGGCGCACGCTGGCACCCGGCGATACCTTCCTGATCTACAACGATCCGCGCGGCATCACGCCGGCGCAGGCGCGGCAATTGCTGGCCTGGGTGGAGCAGGGCGGGCACTTGCTGGTGCGTACGCCGCCGGCCACGCGCGAACCGGCGTTGCCACCCTTGCTCGAGCAATTGGGCGTCCGCCTGCCGGGCAAGGGAGCGTGGTGTGAACCCTTCCAGGTGGAGGGCGAAGGCCAGCATGTCGAATTCTGCAAGGGCCAGCGTTTCACGCTGGATGGTGCCCGGCCCTTGCTGACCTGGGGCGACCTGCAGGCGGGTTATGTCTACGTGCGCTTGCCGCATGGGCGGGGCCACGTTGATGTGGCCGCTGATTTCGATTTCCTTGCGAACACGGAGCAGACCGGCGGCAATTCCCTGTTGGCGGGATTGGGCCAGGAGCAAGCAGGCGGGCTGCGCGATGGATCGCATCGTGCGCTGGCGCGGCAGCTGCTGGCCCCGAACCACGGCAAAGGCACCATGCACCTGGCCTATGCCGCCCAGATGCCCTCGCTGGTGCGGATCATCCTCACCCGTGGCTGGCCGGTATGGGTGCCCTTGCTGCTGGCGTTGTTCGCGTGGCTGTGGCTGCGCATGCAGCGCTTCGGTCCCTTGCTGCCCTCGCCCGTCGCAGAGCGCCGCTCGCTGCTGGAACACGTGCGTGCTAGTGGCGAGTTGCTGTTCCGCCATGGCAAGGCACAGGCGCTGCACGCCGCCACGCTGCGCGCCTTCCTTTCCCGGTTGCGCCGCCGCGATCCGCTCATCGCTTCATTGGAGGGCGATGCCCTGGTGGTAGCGGTCGCCGAACGCCTGAGCATGCCCATCTCCATGGTGCGCGATGCCATGCACACCCCCGCGCCACACGACAAGGCGGCTTTCCGCCAGCGCATCGCCACGCTTTCGAAATTGAGGAACCGCCTGTGATTGCCATGCGGTCCTTCCGTCCTTCAACGCTCCCCGGAGTCTTTCCATGACCGAATCCAGTCCCATCATTCCGATCACCGGCAGCGATCTTGCCGATCGCGTTGCCGCCATTCGCGATGAAGTCGCCAAGGCCTTCATCGGCCAGTCCGAATCGCTGGACCAGATCCTGGTGGCATTGCTCGCAGGTGGCCACGTGCTGATCGAAGGCGTGCCCGGCCTCGGCAAGACCCTGCTGGTGCGTGCCTTGGCGCAGGCACTGGAACTGGAACACGGACGCGTGCAATTCACGCCGGACCTGATGCCCAGTGACGTCAGCGGGCACGCGGTCTACGACCCGAAGACCGAAAGTTTCAAGATCCGGCGTGGCCCGGTGTTCACCCACCTGCTGCTGGCCGACGAAATCAATCGCGCACCGGCCAAGACGCAATCGGCATTGCTGGAAGCCATGCAGGAAGGCCAGGTGACCATTGAAGGCCGTTCGCATCCGCTGTCGCCGCCGTTCATGACCCTGGCGACGCAGAATCCGCTGGACCAGGAAGGCACCTATCCGCTGCCGGAAGCGCAGTTGGATCGCTTCCTGCTGAAGGTGCTGATCGGCTATCCGGCGCTGGAAGACGAGAAGCGCATGGTCGATGCCGTCACCACGGGCCGTCATGCCGGTGATTTCGATCTCTCGCAGGTCCGGCGCGTGGCGAGTGCGGACGATATCGTGGCGATGCAGCGCGGCACCGCGCTGGTCACGGTGGACGAGCAGGTGGTCGATTACGCCGTGCGCATCGTGGCGGCTACCCGCCAGTGGCCGGGCATCGCCATGGGTGCGGGACCGCGCGGCAGCATCGCGCTGGTGCGTGCGGCGCGTGCGCAAGCGGTGTTGCAGGGGCGCGATTTCGTGACGCCGGACGACGTGCGCGACATCGCCCGCCCGGCCTTGCGCCATCGTTTGATGCTGGCGCCGGAATTGCAGATCGAAGGCCAGTCCGCTGATGACGCATTGACCGGCTTGCTGGCACGGGTGGAAGCGCCGCGCCGATGAATCCGACGCTTGCCACCGGAGCCACGGCATGAGGCCGGCCCCGCTGCTGATTGCCTTGCTGGTGGCATGGAGCCTGCTGGGCCTGGCGTGGCTGTTCGCCGGATTGCCGGCATGGGCCTGGACGGCAGCGGCGAGTGTCGTTGGCCTGTTGGCCCTGGTCGATGCCTGGTGGCTGCGGGGCTTGCCCACGCCGCATGTGGTGCGTGAGATGCCCGAGGCATTGGCGCTGGGCGTGGAGCGTGATGTGCGCCTGCGGCTGGAGTCGGCGGGGGGTGCGCAGCGCATGGAGGTGTATGACCTTCATCCCGGTGGATGGGAAGCGCGTGGCTTGCCATGCCGGGTGCAGGTGGCGGCGGATGCCGCGGCTTCGTTCGCCTACCGGTTGCGTCCGGTGGCGCGTGGCGACGAAGTGTTCGCCGGCACGCAGCTCAGGCTGCATTCGCCGCTGCGGCTATGGCAGCAATCACGCATCGCCGGCTTGCCGCAGCGCGTGCGGGTGTATCCGGATTTTGCACCACTGACGCGCTTTGCCTTGTTCAGTGCCGAACAGGCGTCGCGACTGATGGGCGCACACCTCCGCCGCCGCCGTGGCGAGGGCACCGATTTCCAGCAGATGCGCGAATACCGCATCGGCGACAGCCTGCGCCAGATCGACTGGAAAGCCACCGCGCGTGCACGCAAGCTGATTTCGCGTGAATACCAAGACGAGAAAAACCAGCAACTGGTGATGCTGCTGGATACCGGCCGCCGGATGATGGCCAGTGAAGGCGGGTTGTCGCATTTCGATCACGTATTGAATGCTTCCTTGGTGGTTTCCTATCTCGCCTTGCGCCAGGGCGATGCGGTTGGCCTGCTTGCCAGCGGCGGACAGTCCCGCTGGGTTTCACCCAAGCGCGGCATGGGGGGCATCGATACCTTGTTGCGCGCCAGCTACGACCTGCAGCCGCAACCCGTGGCCACCGACTATCTGGCCGCCGCCACCGAGCTTTCATTGCGGCAACGCCGCCGTGCGCTGGTGATGCTGGTCACCAACGTGCGCGACGAGGACATCGAGGATCTCTTGGCCGCCGTGCGCCTGTTGCAGAAGCGCCACCTGGTCTGCGTGGCCAGCCTGCGCGAACGTGAACTGGATGAGGTGATGGAGCAGGACGTGCATGACCTGCCCGATGCCATCCGTGCCGGTGCCACGGCGCATTACCTGGAGCAACGCGCGTTGGCACATGAAGCATTGCGCCGCCATCGGGTGATGGTGCTGGACGTGACCAGCGAGGCGTTGCCTGCCGCACTGGTCGAACGTTACCTGGCCTTCAAGCGCGAAGGCTTGCTGTAACCTGCGGAACCGGAGCGTTCGTGGTGGTCGGGGAGGGGAGCACGATGCGTAGAAAGTTGTGGGTGGTGTCCATGGCGGCCGTGTTGCTGGCAGGTTCGGCATGGGCCGAATCCCCGGAGCGCCTGCGCCTGCACACGAATGAAATCGAACTGGAGGCCACGCCTGCCCTGGGTGGACGTGTCTTGCACTTCAGTGCGAAGGGTCTGCCGAACCTGATCAAGATCGGGGATGCGGTGCATACGCAGCCATCGCCGCAGGTGTCCCCCGAGGCTGATGACATCGGCTACCTGGGCCATGACATCTGGCTGGGGCCGCAAAGTGGCTGGTGGTCCGACCAGTCGGTCAATCCATCGCGGCGCGCGGAAAATGCCCCGTGGCCGCCGGATCCCTATCTTGCGTTTGCCATCACCATGGTGGAAGCGCACTCGCCACGGCAACTGGTGCTGGAGGGCGTGGACAGCCCCGTCACCGGGGTGCGCCTGCGCAAGACATTTTCACTGGATGCGGAGGATCCGGCTTCCGTCGATATCCATGTGTCGGCACGCAATATCCGCGACACGCCGGTAGCGCGCGACCTGTGGTTCAACACGCGGGCATCGGCGGCGATGAGCGTGTTCGTGCCGGTGGCGTCGGCGCAGGATGTGCGCATGGACGTGGGCAACGGCATGGCCGCGCCGGCATGGCAGGTGGAGAACGGAATGTTCTCCCTGTTGCCGGTGCCGGTGACGGATGTGCAGCCGCAGCGTCGCGGCAAGGTGTTCGTGCAGCCATCGGCGGGCTGGATGGCGGCGTTCTCGAAAGAGCAGGTTTTCATCATCCGTTTCGAGCACCAACCGCGAGAAGACATCCATCCCGAACATGGGCAGATCGAGCTCTATCTGGACCATGGCAATGACATCGCGTCAGGGTTGCTGGAGCTGGAAGTGCATGCGCCGTTCCGCACGCTGGCCTCGGGCGAGACGATGACGGCAGCCGAACGCTGGACAGCATTGCCTTATGGCGGACCCGCCGATCCGGCGATGCAGCTGGCGTTCCTGTGCCAGCTTGCCAAGCAGCAGTTACCGCTTTCCGGAGCCTGCATCGAATCCGCGACCGGGCCACGCCAGGGCAGGTCAGAATAAAACCCGCTGCTTGTACGCCATTTCCGCCATCGCGCTGACGGCGGTGTGTTCTGACGTTGGCCGGGTAATCCCGGATTGGTGGATGGCCATCCGGCGGCGGGTATCCGTGATGATGCTGGCCTGATGCCTGGCATGCCGCCAGCAAACGGATTCAGCGCCCGCGCTTGTCCTGCTTCAGGCCGCGTCCGGTTGCGGTCCAGAAGATGCCGCCGTACAGGTGGTCCAGATACAGCCGGTCGTTGTACAGCTCCGGCGTATGTCCCAGCGCAGTGACGAATACGCGGCCGCCATCATGGACGTGGTACCAGGCAACCGGGTGGACCTTGCCCATGCCCGTGGCTGTTTGTCCGGGCCATATCCGGGTGGGATCGTAGCTGTCTTCCTCCACGCTCAGTACGGTGTGCAATCCGGTGGTGATATCGGGGCCGAATTCATACCACTCATCCGTCCACAGCCAGCGGTCAGGCAATCCGAAAGCAGCAGGAAACCCGCGATCTTCCACGCGCACCACGGCGGTCTGCACCATGGGATGGATCTTGAAGGGCCTGCCGATCAGGCGTTCGAACCATGGCCATTCGCCGGCGGTGGAGATCAGGGCCCGGTGCACGGCAACCACGCCGCCGCCTGCCTGCACATAGGCTTCCAGCCGAAGCCGTTGTGCAGCGTCCAGCTCTTCCCCGGGCGTGTTGAGGAACACGATCGCGGCGTACTGGGAGAGGTCGGCATCGAAGGCGCTGGTGTTCCACGCCCAGGTCAGCCCGAAATCGTGCTGCCGGGCGAGGCGCTCGAATTGCGGCTTGGCCACCACGGCATAGTCGTTGTGATACTTGTTGGGAATGGCCGTGACCAGGATCTTGAATTGCTGGGCACATGCCGGCGACATGCTGAAAACCAAGCCTGCCACCAGCAACATCGCAAGGAGTTTCTTCATGTGCCGATCGTAGCGCAGCCATCTGGCTGCGTTGACGTCACCGCCATTCCAATTGGCGTGGCGGGTATGCGGCAATGGACTATCCCTGCGGGCACCGTCTTGTGCGGCAGGCGTCGGCGGCTCAGTCGGCGGTTACAAGGACCTTGTCGCGTCCGCGCAGCACGGCATACACCTCGTCGGTATCCGGGCGCTTGCCGTGCCACAGGCCGAAGCTCTCGGCGGCCTGTTCCACCAGCATGCCCAGCCCGTCCACGCGTGCCGCCACGCCGGTGGCGCGCGCCCAGGCCAGGAACGGGATGGCAGCCTCGCCATAGTTCAGGTCCACGGCCAGCGTGCGGCTGTTGACCAAAGTGGAGGGAAGACGGAGTTCGCTGTAGTGCGCGCGGCCCAATGACGTGGCGTTGATGATCAGTTCGAAGTCGCCCTGGTTGCCCAGGTCATCCCAATAACGGGTGTGGGCACGCGCGGGTTCGCCCAGTGCATCGGCCAACGCATCGGCACGCTCCGGCGTGCGGTTGACGATGATCAGTTCCTGGATGCCTGCATCCAGCAGGGCAGGCGCCACGCCGCGCGCCGCGCCGCCTGCGCCCAGCAGCAATGCACGGCGCCCGCGCAGGTCCAGGCCATTGCGTCCGGTCAGGTCACGTACCAGTCCTGCGCCGTCCGTGTTGTCGCCGTGCCACTGGCCATCCACGCGGGTCAGCGTGTTGACGGCTCCGGCACGCCGTGCGCGGTCACTGGTTTGCACGCTGAGTGCGAATGCGGCTTCCTTCAGCGGCAGGGTGACATTGGCGCCTGCGCCACCTGCGGCTGCGAATTGTGCCAGCGTGGCTTCGAAGGCCTCGGGCGCCGCATCAATGGCGGTGTATTCCAATGCGATGCCGTTCTGCTTGGCAAAGGCCGCATGGATGCGTGGCGACAACGAATGGGCGATGGGGTGGCCGAAAACAGCGAACTTGCGGGTCATGCGGATTCTCTCCCGGAGCGATGCAGGACGGCGCGTCCATCTTCAAGGAAGCAGGGCGGCATGTCGAGGCGCGATCATTCCTTCAGCCAGCGTGCGGCATCCAGTGCGAAGTAGGTCAGCACGCCATCGGCGCCGGCGCGCTTGAAGGCCGTCAATGCTTCCAGTGCGCAGGCGCGTTCGTCCAGCCAGCCGTTGCCGGCGGCGGCTTTCAGCATCGCGTATTCGCCGCTCACCTGGTAGGCGAAGGTGGGCATGCCGAATTCGTCCTTCACCCGCCGCACCACGTCCAGGTAGGGCAAGCCCGGTTTCACCATCACCATGTCCGCGCCTTCGTCGATGTCCAGCGCCACTTCGTGCAGGGCTTCGTTGGTGTTGGCCGGGTCCATCTGGTAGGTGTACTTGTTGCTCTTGCCGAGGTTGCCGGCACTGCCCACCGCATCGCGGAACGGACCGTAGAAAGCCGATGCGTACTTGGCGGAGTAGGCCATGATGCGCGTGTGCACGAAGCCGGCTTCCTCCAGGGCCGCGCGGATGGCGCCGATGCGGCCATCCATCATGTCGCTGGGGGCCACCACATCGGCACCGGCCCGTGCATGCGACAAGGCCTGCTTCACCAGTGCGTCCACGGTGATGTCGTTCAGCACGTAGCCGTCGTCGTCGATGATGCCGTCCTGGCCGTGGGTGGTGAACGGGTCCAGTGCCACGTCGGTGATCACACCCAGTTCCGGGAAATGTTGCTTGAGGGCACGCACGGCGCGTTGCGCCAGGCCATCGTCATCCCAGGCGGCTTCGGCTTGCAGCGACTTGGCTTCCGGCGCGGTGACCGGGAACAGGGCCAGCGCAGGCACGCGCAGTTCGACGGCCTGTGCGGCCACCTTCAGCAGCTCATCGATGGAAAGCCGCTCCACGCCCGGCATCGACGGCACCGCTTCGCGGCCCGGCAATTCATGCACGAACACCGGATAGATCAGATCGTTGGCGGTCAACACGTGCTCGCGCATCAAGCGGCGGGAGAAATCATCGCGGCGCATGCGGCGGGGACGAATGTAGGGGTAGGCCATGGTGACTCCTGGTGACTGCTTGATGATACGTCGGCGCTGGTACGGCTCAGAGCAGGCCGCCGCCGAGGGAAAGCCGGATGGCTGCCACCACGATCACGATCGCGTTGAGCAGCAGTCCGGCACGGGCGCGCCCGCGTTTCGGAACCGAAGTGAACAACAGGCCGATGGCGGCAATGATTGCGCCGACTACGGCGAACGGAATCAACAGCCAGTTGGTGATCCCGACCACCGGGATCAGGGCCAGGACCATCCACACCAGTGCCACGATGCCCCACAAGATGCTGATCACGCCCATGTCGTTGATGCCTTCTGTATGAAACGGGAGGGATTGCGAACCGTCACCGCGGTTTCAGGTCCGCACGCCGTGCATGCCTTCGATCTCCACGCGCAGTTCGCGCCGGCAGACGTCGGCATGCAGCAGGATGCGCGGTACCGCTGGATCCAGCCGCTGGTCCAGCTGCCGCGCGACCTGTTCCGCATCCGCCGCGTCACGCACGTAGACCTTCAGGCGCGAGCTGGCATCCAGATGGGCAGGCAATGAAGGTTGGCGAATGCGGGCGGCAGTGATCAGGCTGTCCAGGTTGGCCAGGGTTTCATCGATCTGGGCATCCAGCGAACCCACGTGCTGCGAGGCGTGGCCGACGATGCTGGCGGTGCCGGACAGGAACAGCGGCAGCTCCGCGTGCCCCGGTGGCGGCAGCATGGCGCGGGCAAAGCTGGGTGACTGCGGGCCGTATTCGCGCGGGTAGTGCCAGGCACTGACCTGGCGGGGATTTTCCAGCGGCAGTCCGGGTGTGCGCGTGGCGAGCCAGTACACCTGCAGCGTGCGCCGTCCGTCGCGTTGCCCGATGGCGGTGGCGGCGGGCAACTGGCGGGTATCCACGGCGCCCAGTCCGCGTACGCGGCCCACGCAGAACTGGCGGTAGCGCTCACCATCGCCCTCGCCTTCGGTGATGGCATCGAAGTAATTCCAGATGCGCAGCAGGTGCGGGTAACCGCTGTTGCGCATGAAAACGTCAAGCCGCGCATAGACCTGCTCGGCCGCAGGCAGGATGCCGTCCGCGGCTTCCTCCACTTCCAGCCAGCCGAATTGCAGTTCGCCATTGCCGGCATGGGCAATGCCATCCTGGCGGCCATGCACCACCGGGCTGTCGCTGCGCCAGACTTCGAAGGCGAATGGCTGGTCGAGTGATTGCAGGGGGACGCGCAGATAGCGCGGGTCCTCCGTCCAACCGGTCTCCGGCGCTGCGCCGAAGCCGAGCACCGCCAGTGTCCGTGGGTCGGCCAGCAACGCCTGCGCATCGGCGGCGAAGGCGTGCTCGACCGTCAGTCCGGGCAGGCCGGAACGTGGACCGGGGAGGGCATTCATGGGCGGGGAGGCAGGCACATACTCAAGCCGCCCATGATACCGCGGACGTTCCAGCCTGGCCTGAAACGGCGGGCGTGGATATGCGATATTCAGCGCCCTTGGAGGAACATGCCTCCCATCTCTAGGAGACCTGCCATGAACCTGCGTCTTGCCGCCCTGCTGTCCACGGTCCTTTTGCTGGCAGGTTGCGCCAGTTCCTCCCACGTCATGCTGGGCCAGGCCCGGCCGCCGATCGATCCCTCGCAAGTGCAGATTTTCGAGACCGCACCCCCGGGCTCCATCCACATTGCCCAGTTGCAGGTCACCAGCGGCACCGGTTTCGGCACCCAGGGCCAGACCGACGCCACCATTGCCCGGATGAAGCGTGATGCGGCGGCGATGGGTGCCAATGGCATCGTGGTCATGGGCGTGGGCAACACCGCATCCCCGGTCAGCGTGGGTGTGGGCGGTGCGCGCCACAGCGGCAACGTCGGCATCGGTGGCAGCGTTGGCATCCCGACCACACAGCGCCAGGCCGCGGGCGTGGCGATCTACGTGCCGGAAAGCAGCCTGCCGCAGCGCTGAGCACGGCAGGTCACGGCGGCGGCGCATTCAAGCCGCCGCCGCCACCCCCTCCGGGGTTCAGACAGCGCCTGAAGAAATCCTCGGTCAAGCGGTAGCGGTGCAGGGCATCGCTGCCGCGCAAGCCGTGCTTGGCACCCGGATACGTCATCAGTTCGAAGGGCGTGCCCTTGCGCTGCAACTGGCCCATCAGCTGGGTTGAATTGCTGAAGAGCACGTTGTCATCCGCCATGCCATGAATCAGCAGCAGGGCGCCCGGACGGATGTTGTCCGCGTGCGTGAACACGCTGGCCTCGCGGTAACCCGCTTCGTTGGCCTTCGGCAGGTTCATGTAGCGCTCGGTGTAGTGGGTGTCGTACAGCGCCCAATCGGCCACCGGGGCGCCGGACACACCACAGGTATACGCATCGGCAGCCTTGCCCAGCAGCATCAGGGTCATGTAGCCGCCATTGGACCAGCCATGCACGCCGATGCGGTCGGCATCCACCCACGGCTGTGATTTCAGCCATTCGATCCCGCGCAGCTGGTCATCCACTTCCACCGTGCCCTGTCGTCCGTACAGGGCGCCGCCGAAATCGCGTCCGCGCCGCGGGGTACCGCGGTTGTCCAGTGAAAACACCACGTAGCCCTGCTGCGCCAGGTACTGGTTGAAGAAGGCGTCGGCGCGTCCGGGCCAGCTATCCAGCACGGTCTGCGCGGCAGGGCCGCCGTAGACGTAGGTCACGACCGGGTATTGCTTGGCCGGGTCGAAATTCGCCGGTTTGATCAGGCTGTAGTGCAGCGGTGTGCGGCCATCGGCGGCCGTGAGGGTGCCGAATTCGGTGGGCAGGTGTGCCGCCAGATAGGGCGCATAGGGATGGCCGGGCTTCGTGGGATCGTTTTCGAGCAGGGTGGCCAGCTTGTGGCCGTCGGCACGCAACAGTTCCAGTTGCGGCAGCGTGGTCGTATTCGACCAACTGTCCACGTAGACCGAGGCATTGTTCGCGAAGCGGGCACCATGCATGCCGGGCGCCTGCGAGAGGCGTTGCGGCTCGGCCCCATCCAGCGTCACCGAGTAAACCTGTTTGCCGATGGCGGATTCCTTGCCAGCACTGAAATAGACCGTGCCGGTGGCTTCATCCAGTGCCAGAACTTCGTCCACCGGCCAGTCACCGCGCGTGATCCGGGTCAACGCCGAGCCGTCTTCCGAGGCCAGGTACAGGTGCTGGAAACCGTCGCGCTCGGAGGACCACAGGAAACGTCCGTCTTTCAGGAAGCGCAGGCTGTTGTGCAGCGGCACCCAGGTGTCCGAGGTTTCGGTGGCCAGCACGCGTTGCGCGCCGGTGGCGAGGGTGGCTTCGATCAGCTCGAGCTTTTTCTGGTCACGGGACTGGCGCTGGAAAGTCAGGCGCTGCGGATCGCGCCAGTCCACGCGGGCCAGGTAGATGTCGCGGTTGGCGCCCAGGTCGATCCATTGCGGGTGGGCACCTTCTTTCGGAGCCACCACGCCCAGTTGCACCAGCACGTTGGGGTCGCCCGCCGCCGGATAGCGTTGCTCCACCACTTCCGTGCGGTCGGCATACATCTCGTAGCGTTTCACCTGCGGCACAGGCGATTCATCGATGCGCGCAAAGGCAATGGCGGAATCATCCGGCGCCCACCAGTAACCAGTGTGGCGATCCATTTCCTCGTCGGCCACGAATTCGGCAATGCCGTTGGCAATGGTGTCGCTGGCGTCGTGGGTGAGCCGGATTTCCTTGCCACTGGCCAGGTCGATGACCCACAGCTCGCGTTCGCGGATGAAGCTGACGTAGCCGCCTTTCGGCGACAGTTTCGGGTCGGTGGCGAATCCGCCGCCATGGGTGAGTTTGCGTACGGCGGCCGTACCGGATTTCGACAGGTCGTACAGATACAGCTCGCCGCCGAGCGGGAACAGCAGGCGTTGCGAATCCGGTGCCCACTGGTAATCCACGATGCCGGAAAACGCCGCGATGCGCTGGCGCTCGCGGCGCGCCTTTTCTTCATCACTCAAGACCTCATCGCCCGGCAGCACCGCGCGGGAATCCACCAGCAGGCGCGTCTGTCCGCTTTCCACGTGGTACTCCCACAGGTCCAACTGGTTGCGGTCGCTGTCCTTGCCGCGCAGGAAGGTCACGCGTGATCCATCCGGGGCGATCTGCGCATTCAACAGGGTCGGGCCGGACAGCGGGGCCGTACCGGTGATGGCCTCCAGGGTGAGTTTTCCAGGAACGGGCGACGCGGCGAGTGCAGGCATGGTGGAGAAGATCGCGAATGCAAGGATGTAGAGAAGCGGGTGCAGGCAAGTGGCAAATCTGTTCATTCTTGCAGTCTAACCATTGCAGGTGAGTGCGGAAATGCATGGGGGCGGGTAATAACGGTTGCCGATGGCATTGGAACATGCGAAGGTCGGGCCGTTCGTCGCACATCATTGATGTGCTAGGCCATGGAGACAGGCATGAGTGGGCGATCCGGCGGCTTTATCGTGTTGTGCATGCTCATTGCTGGTGCTGCATTAGCCGGTGATGGCACGAATAAGCATGATTATCCGGAAGGGGCCGACGTGCCTGGTTTGGGTGGTGCAGTGATCCTGCGGCATGCCCCGGGCGGTCGGATGATTGAAGGAACCAACATCTGCGAAATCGTTGCAGGCATCCATGGCAAGCATGGGCGCCTAGTGCAGGGAGGAGTGCTTTTTTTTCGCGCGGGTGAATTCGAGCCATTCATGCAGGTGCTTACACGCGAGGATGGC
>JBQGFJ010000267.1:0-9294 GCA_052040085.1 Pseudoxanthomonas sp. | reverse complement strand
GACAAGGATAATTTCGATGAGGTCCTGGAGAAAGCCAAACTTCGCATTCAAATGGATGTTCCATCCACGCTGGGTGAGAGCAATGAAGGCGGCACCCTCAGCGTCGACCTACGATTCAACTCGATAAAGGACTTCTCGCCCGATTCCATCGCACGACAAGTGCCTGAGCTAAGCAAACTGCTGGACCTGCGCGAAGCTCTGGTCGCGCTCAAGGGTCCCATGGGCAACCGTCCTGCGTTCCGCAAGCAACTTCAGGCTTTGCTCGACGACGACACTGCACGCAACGCGCTGGCCAAGGAGTTGGACCAGCTATTGGAGCCCCGTGAAACCTGACGGCGCCATGAGCGCCTGGGACATTCCCCATTCCAGACATTAAAGGACGAGCACATGAACATGACGCAGACCGCTGCCCCCCATGCCGAGGATACGCTGCCGCACAACGGCTTGCTGGCCCAGATCATGGCCCAGACCCGGTTGGAGCCCAGCCATGAGGGTTATGCCGTTGCCGAGCGCGGTGTAGCCGCTTTCATCGCAGAAATGCTCAAAAGCGAGGAGCGTGAGCAGTCGGTTAACAAGCAAATGGTGGACGAGATGATTGCGGAGATCGACCGCAATCTGGGCAAGCAGATGGATGCCATCCTCCATCAAGCCGAATTGCAGGAGCTGGAGTCCACGTGGCGCGGGCTCAAACTGCTGGTGGAGCGGACCGATTTCCGTGAAAACACCAAAATCGAAATCCTTCACGCTACCAAGGAAGAGCTGCTGGAGGACTTCGAGAGCGCGGGTGATATTACCCGCAGCGGTCTCTACAAGCACGTCTACACCTCCGGCTATGGTCAGTTCGGCGGCGAGCCGATTGCCTGCATGGTGTCCACTTACACCTTCGGCCCATCGGCGCCGGACATCAAGTTACTCAGCTATGCAGCCGCAGTGGGCGCCATGGCGCACGCGCCGTTCCTGGGCGCTGCCGGGCCGAAATTCCTGAACATCGACAGTTTCCAGGAACTGCCCAACCTGAAAGAAATCAAGGATATCTTCGAGGGGCCGCAGTTCGCCAAGTGGCGCAGCCTGCGTGAGTCGGAGGACTCGCGCTACTTGGGGCTTCCGATGCTGCGTTTCCTGCTGCGTGCACCTTACGATCCGCTGGAGAACCCCGCTCGCAGTTTCAATTACCGGGAAACCATCGACGGCCAGCACGACAACTACCTCTGGGGCAGCAGCGCTTTCCTGCTGGCCACCCGTATCACTGACAGCTTTGCCAGATACCGTTGGTGTCCGAACATCATCGGCCCGCAGTCAGGTGGCGCCGTAGAGGATCTACCGCTGCACCTGTACGAGTCCCTCGGGCAGTTGCAAGCAAAGATTCCTACTGAAGTGCTGGTCTCCGATCGCCGTGAGTTCGAACTGTCCGAGGCCGGTTTCATCCCGCTGACCATGCGTAAGAACAGCGACAACGCCGCGTTCTTTTCCGCCAACTCGGTGCAGAAGCCCAAGCTCTTCCAGAAAACCCCCGAAGGCGAGGCCGCACAGACAAACTACATGCTGGGCACACAGCTGCCATACATGTTCATCGTCTGCCGTGTAGCACACTATCTCAAGGTACTGTTGCGCGAACAGATCGGCAGTTGGAAGGAGCGCTCGGATGTCGAACGCGAGCTGAATACCTGGCTCAAGCAATACATCGCCGATCAGGAAAACCCCTCCTCGGACGTGCGCAGTCGTCGCCCCTTGCGTGCGGCCCGTGTGACCGTTCAAGACGTTCCCGGCAATCCGGGCTGGTACCGCTCGACCCTGTCTCTGCGTCCGCACTTCAAGTTCATGGGTTCGGACATGGAGCTTTCCCTGGTTGGCCGACTGGACAAGGAATGACGAGGACCTGACGCATGCCAAGGTCACCAGGCCGGGGAAGCCTCTTTGAACGACTGGACCCGGACCTGCCGCCACGCACATTGCGTTCGCGGCAGGATGTGGCGAACGAACGTATCAAGGCCATCAAACACCATCTGGAGTGGATGCTCAACACCCGCCGGGGCAATTCACTCAGTTGCCCCGAGCTGGGCTTGGGTGACCTCAATGATGCGACGCTCAAAAGCGCGGACCTGCAACAGCAGATCTGCGACGACATCCGTGCCGTGATCGGACGTTACGAACCGCGTGCGCGCGTTGTGGATGTAGAGCCGCTTCCAGACCATGGCTCTGGTCTGGCCAGCCTGAAATTCCGGATTCATTGCAATGTTGTAGTGAACAACGTTGAAGAACAGATCGAGCTCGATCTTCTGTTCAAGGGCAATAACCGGCCAGCAAGGGTGACTTGAACGCATCATCAGAGAGACAAGATGCCACTTAAGAAAAAAGTCCGAGAAGAAATGGAATTCCTCCATCGGACAGGACGGGAATTTGCGCAAGAAAACCCGCAATTGGCCCGATTTTTGGGGGATGAGGCCAATGATCCGGATGTAGAGCGATTACTGGAGGGGGTCGCTTTCCTCACGGCCAAAATGAGCATGAAGATCGAGGACGATCTACCCGAGCTTACCCACTCCTTGCTGCAGTTGCTATGGCCCAACTATCTGCGACCGCTCCCCAGCATGACCATGATGTGCCTGGAGCCGGAAGAAGCCATGGTTACGGAGCGCAAGATCGTACCCAAAGGCACGCCATTGCTGTCTCGTCCGGTAAACGGCATCAAGTGCAGATTCCGCACCTGCCGTGATGTGGCGCTTTATCCGCTGCGCATCGACGCGGTGTCGGATGCCCATTCACAAGAAAAGTCCGTCATGCGGGTGGACTTGGCCGCTACCAGCCCAGCCATTCGTCTGGATGCCATTGACTGCGAAGAACTTGAGTTCCACCTCAGTGGCGATAACACCACCGCACAAACGCTATACCTGTGGCTGACATGCTATCTGGAAGAGGTCAGGGTGAAAGTCGATGGCACAATGCGTCGTATTCGCCCGAGTGCCCTGAACTTTCCCGGTTTCGGCCCGGAAGAAGCGCTGTTGCCCTACCCGCAGAACGTCTTCGACGGCTATCGCAGCCTGCAGGAATACTTCGTCCTGCCCCAGCGCTTTCACTTCTTTACCTTGACCGGTTTGCGCTCGATCTGGCCTTCTGACAAGGCTGAGCAGGTTCGGCTGGAGTTTCATTTCACCCGCCCAATGCCGTTGGGCATCCGCCTCTCCAGGGACGATCTGTCCCTGCACTGCACGCCAGCGGTCAACCTGTTCGAGCACAGCGCCGAGCCAATCACCCTAAATGGCCGTGCCATTGACCAGCGCCTTGTGCCCTCCGGCGGGCGCAACGATGCCTACGAAATTTTCAGCATCGACGAGGTCAGCGGCTGGCAACGTCTACGCGACGGCAAGTCAGGCAAGCGGTTGCGCACCTATCACCCGTTCGAATCGCTTCAACATGAGATAGAACAGAGCCAAGGTCGCACGTCACTTTACTACCGCTCCCGCATCGAGCAGGCCCTTGACATGCGGGGTGTCATTCACCGGATCGCTTTCGTCCGAGCCGACGAAGCCGAGTACATCGGCGAGAACGAGACGGTCTCGATCTCTCTGACCTGTACAAACCGTGATCTGCCACTGGTTTTGGGAGCCGGCGATATCTGCCTTCGCAGCCAAGACACTCCTGATTTTTTCCGCTTCCGCAACCTGTCGGCACCTACCCCATCCTATCGACCGGTACTTGATGGCCAACTGCACTGGACGCTGATCTCCAATCTTTCCCTGAACTACCTGTCATTGCTGGACATCGAACCGCTCAAGGCGGTGATTCGGGCATACGACTTTGCCGCACTGCACGACATCCAGCACGCCAGGGCGACCCGCAAGCGTTTGGACGCCATCAGCAACGCCACCACCGCACCAATCGACCGTTTCATCCGCGGCTTGCCGGTGCGAGGAATGCGTACCCACCTGACCTTGGACCAGAGCGGCTTCCTCTGTGAAGGCGATCTGTTCCTGTTCTGCACGGTGCTAAGCCACTTCTTCTCCCTGTACGCCAGCATTAATTCCTTCCACATGCTCGAAGTGGTCAACAGCAGCAACAACGAGACCTACTCATGGCCCATGCAAATCGGCACACAGCCCCTGATCTAGCGGATACCGTGCTGGCCGATGCGAGGAACTACGACTTCTTTCGTTTGCTCGATCAACTGTACAGGCTGCATGGCGATAACCTCGAAAGTGCCGACCGCTTGCGTCCGCAACAGCAGCGCGTACGCCTGGCCACACATGCCGGGCTGGGCTTTCCTGCCTCCGACGTAGCCAATGCCGAGCGCATGCCCGAAGGCGCCAGCAACGACTACCTTGTTCAGGCCACCTTCTTCGGCCTGCACGGCGCCGACTCGCCCCTGCCAAGCCACTTCCTGGACCGCGTGGCCTATGAAGCTGGACATGGCATCGGCATTCGACCGGCCTTTCTGGACTTCTTCAACCATCGCCTGTTGCACCTGCTGCACCATGCTTGGCGGAAGTATCGCTATTTCATGCGCTTCCGCCAGGATGCTCGCGATCGTTTTTCCCGTTATGTCTTCGCACTCATCGGACTGGGCGATCCGAACCTGCGCGGCCAAACCCCCATCGCCTGGAGCAGGTTGCTCAGCTTTGCCGGCATGGTCGCCGGGCGCAGTCGCTCGCCTACCTTGGTGGCGGGCATCATTGCGCACTGCTTCGACCTGCCTCAGGTTCGTATCCGCCAGTTCGAGTTACGCTATACCACTGTGCCCGAGGATCAACGCAATGCCTTGGGACAGCGCAACATTGGCTTGAGCAGGGACTTCATCCTTGGCCGGCGTGCACGCACCCGCCAGAGCAAGTTCACGATCTCCATCCTGGATCTGGATCAGGCGCGCTTTCGCGACTTTCTGCCCAGCGGCGACGAGTTCCCCCGTTTTTGCAAGTTGGTTGAGTTTCTGCTGCGTGATCTGCACGCCTACAACCTCGAATTGGGACTGCGGGACAACGAGGTAAAACCCTTCAACGTCGCTGCAGGCCATGGCAGTCAGTTAGGCTGGACCAGCTTTCTCCAGCAGTCAGATGGCCGCCCCCTGCCTGTTGTGCAGGTCGAGGTGCGCCAATGAGCACACCGCAACAGCGCATCGCACTGGTGGTCGTCAATCCACAGGCTTTACGACTTGGTAGCTTGCCGCGCCACAGCTTCGGCCTCCAGGGTGGCACCATCGGGTCGGCTGCAGACAACTGGCTATTGGCCGATGCCCATGGCCAGGTGCGACCAAGGCATTGCCAAGTGCTCTGGGAAGACGGCGCTTTCTGCTTGGTGGATCGCAGTGGAAGGACACATGTCAACGACAATCCGAATCCGCTCGGCCTGGATGTCAGTGTATGCCTGCGGGAGGGCGACCGACTGCGCATTGGTCCCTTCCAGTTGATGGTGCATTTGGAGCACGGCGAGCACAGCCTACCAGATCCCAACCGGCATCTGGCCGAACACAGTGTCGACGAGTTGTTACGCACTCATCCGCAGGAAACCGATGGACTACCCGATTTGCTCGACCGACCGGACATGTTTGACAAACAGGCCATGGGACCCGGTTTCATCGAACTTATGCGTCCGTTCGATCAAACCCTACTTGACCCCTTGCACGCGATGAGCGTCGCCGAGGCTGCGCTCGCACCATCTGCCGTCGAGGTCGTGCTAGATCCTAGGCATTACGGCATGGTCGAGGCATTGACGTTGCCGGATCTTGCTCACTCACGTCATGAAGCCTTCACCGGTCCACCGCGCCACATTTCCGAAGAGATGCGCATGCCATTGCACGACGTCATACCTGTCCCTCCAGAGCCTGTTCCACTCGTTCCGCCACCACCAATATCCGACGCTACTGCAATGACCGCAGCGTTGCTTGATCGCGCAGTCGCTCAAGGTATCGCCGCAGGGTTGGAAGCCCTGTCACAGACATTTGCCCCTGGACAGTGGCAGGACCTTGAAGCGCGGTTCTGGGAAATGTTCGAGCAGCACTACGATATGGCTCTGCGCACGGAGGCGCAATGAAACGCACACTGGGCCTCTTGTTGGCCACCCTGCTTATGGCCGCCTGTAGCAGCGTAGGCAACGTATTCAAGAAAACCGGCCAGGTGCTGATGAATCCCTCCATTCAGGTGGGAACCGCGGAAAATCAACCGACGCAGGTGGCCCTGAGCATGCATGCCGCCAGCGACGTCAACCCCAACCCGCTGAGTCTTCCTGTGCCAGAAGCGGCAACGGACTCACAGACCCTGTCTGGAGAAGACGAAGATGGGCCCTACGCTATCCGCCTCAACAGCCCTAGCCGCGGCAGCATGATCGAAAGCCTGCGTGCCTTGTTGGGGCACCTGGAGGATGAGGCCGGCACACTGCCGCCTGTGATGCCGGTGTTTTTGCACGATGCCACCAGTTCTCCCTTTAGCCTGGACAGAAGCTTCGCGTGGGAGCGGCTGGCCGTTAGCTCCACTTCACCAAGCCAACCGCACATCCATTGGCAGCTAAGCGAAGACGAGAGTCGGGAAACAGCGGAAAAAACACAGCCCTTGCCCTTGGCTACGGTCGATGTGCGCGACAGGGACAGCCTGGCCCCCGGTCAATACAAAGGCGGCATCACCTTGTCCGGTGAACAAGCCAGCCCCGTGGTGGCTACATCCGCTGCCACGCCTATTGCCTTCAGGATCGTGCAACTCAAGGATGACTCGTTGCTACTTAATGCGACCCACGAGCAAATCCAGCAGAACCTGAAAAAAGCCCTTGGCAGTACCTTCCTGTCTGCGGACGACTATCTGCTAGTACCGGGCCAGTTCAAGTTCATCAACTTCCGCCCCCTTCACGAAGATGCCAACTTCATTGCGGTAGTCGCCGATTTCAGCGACCCCAGCGCCGCCATGTGGAAAGACCTCATCCACCTGGAACCCAGAGGCAGGAAGTACGCCCTGCTGGTGACCTTGCAGGGCACGCGCGTTTCCATCATCGACGAAAGCTACCACGCCTCTACCCCATCGCCCGCGAGAATCCAGCCATGAGCAGCAAGAATCCGATCGTACTGAGCGAGGGAATGTTCTTCGAGCCCCAACACTTCCAGCAACTGGTAAGGGTACTGGAGCACCAGACCAACAGTCGGCTCTGTGCGGCCAATACCTACCCCTATGGTCTGGAGGAACTGCAGATCAACCAAGAGTTCCTGGCCTTCGGAAAACTGGCAATCAACCACGCCAAGGGTGTGATGCCTGATGGCACCGTATTCAACATTCCCCATGACCAACCGCCACCGAAGCCACTGGCCATGACGGACAACGCCGCTGATGGCCAGGTGGTCTACTTGGCCTTGCCGCACCACTCTGAAGGCGAACTGGAAGTGTGCTGGCCCGGCACTTACGCCGAGAATCGCTACACCATGCGGGGTGAAGAGATTCGCGACACCCACAGTCAGCAGGGAGGCTATCGCTCTGTCGACTTGGCGGTCCCAAACCTGCAACTGGCCTTGGAACGTGAAGACCGCAGTGCCTACACTTGCATTTCCATCGCACGCATCCAGGGTCGCCGGGCCGATGGCAGCCTGCTGCTGGATGAAACGTTCTACCCTACCAGCCAGTCGCTAATGGCCGTGCCGCCACTAGGGCGTTTCCTCGGCGAAGCCACCACCCTCATACGCGAACGCGCGCGCAGCATCGCCGCGCGTATCGGCGCCCCGGGGCAGAGCGGCGTGGCCGATGTCACCGACTTCCACCTGCTGCAAACCCTCAACCGGTTGCATGCCGAATTTCTGCAACTGTCCCGCCTGCCCAATGCCCACCCGGTACAGGTATATCGAACATTTTCCAGCGCCTGTGGTGAACTGGCCACCTTCATGGAACCATCGCGGCTCGCGCCGGACCTGCCAGCCTATGAGCACGATCAACTTGCCGCAGGCCTCCTGCCGCTGGAAGCGACCCTGCGCCGCTACCTCGGCACGGTGTTGCAACCTCGCGCGATTCCCCTGCCGATCCAGAAGCAGCAATACGGCCTGCTAACTGCTGCCTTGCCCGATCCGGGATTGCTCGAGGACGCCGACTTTATCCTCGCCATCTCGGCACAGATGCCCGTAGACAAGCTGCACCAGCTGTTCCTGCAACAGGTCAAGATCGCTTCAATGGAGCGCCTGAACGAACTGGTCCGGTTGCAGCTGCCAGGTATTCCACTTGCGCCGCTGCCGGTGGCACCACGCCACTTGCCTTATCACGCAGGCTTCAGCTACTTCCAGCTCGACCGCAGCCACACCAGTTGGCAACAAATGATGCACAACACCGCAGGCTTCGGTTTCCACATTGCGGGCGACTACCCTGGACTCGAAATGCAGTTCTGGGCCATCAGGAGTCAGTGACATGAATCAGCTCAAGGCCACGATTGAGAGCGATCGCGATTTCCATCGCACTCCACCAACCCAGGAAATACACAACAAGCCCGGCGTTACCTTCGATACCGTCGACCAGCTCGACTACGACGCAGATCTGGCTTTCCAATTGCGCGGGCACAGCATCAACCCTCTCGTGGATGCGGCCATTCCATTGTTAGGCCTGGTGATCCGCTTGCGTCGTCTGCAGACCTACCGTCAGGTCAACGAATTGCACAACACCGTGCGCGACCAGATAGCCGCCATCGATGAAGAAGTCCGCCAGCACGGCTATGACACCGGCACGCTGATGGCCTACCGCTATGCGCTGTGCAGCTTTGTCGACGATGCCGTACTGGCCGCTCCTTGGGGCGAACACTCGTCCTGGTCGGAGCGATCGCTGCTAAGCATCTTCCATCACGAGACCTGGGGTGGAGAAAAATTTTTCACCGTGCTCTCGCGCATGCTGATGGACCCGGAGCGCTACCGCGACGTGCTGGAGTTCAAGTACCTCTGTCTGTGCTTGGGCTTCAAGGGAAAGTACGGCATTCGGCACGACCAAGACGAGTCCCTCAAGAGCATCATCGTCAAACTGCACCGGACTTTACGCCAACTTCGTGGCGAGCCACCGGAGCAACTCACCGATGCCCAGGCCAACATCGCCTCGCGGCAATATCGGATCGGACGACAATGGCCGACCTGGAGCCCCTGGGCCATCACCGCAGTAGTACTACTCGGCATCTATGCCCTGTTCGCCATAAATCTGGGGACAACCACCGACCTGGTCCTGCATTCACTCGACGACATCCTCAAGCCTTGAATTAAAGCCGCAGCAGGATGCCCGCATGCCCACCCAATCCGATCTGCGCTTCACCTTTGCCGTCGGCGACATCGAGTTCGAGGTCATCGAGTTCACCCTCGACGAGGGC
>JBQGFJ010000266.1:0-3348 GCA_052040085.1 Pseudoxanthomonas sp. | reverse complement strand
CAGCCCACCCTCTGCCGCCATAACCAGCGGCAGTTTTTGGCCTGCCGTAGAACCGGACGATATCCGGACCTCCATGCGGCTGGATGGCTCCATTGCGCCCGCGCGCCTTCGCTCCGCCGCACTTGCTGCGGTGATGATGGTCAACGATGACCTGGCGACGTGGCGCAAAAAGAAAGAGGCCTTGGGCTTTTCCACCTTGACCGATGTGCCCGCTGACGAAATCGACGGCAAGTCGCGCCTGGAGCATCTGTACCTGCGTGCGGTGGCGTGCTGCACCGCTGCCGAGCTGACGGAGCGGTACCGGTCCTATGACGCCAGCGACAGCGCCAACCAGCGTGCCGATGACCTGACACCCTCCATCGACGAACTGCGCCGAGATCAGCGTTGGGCCATCCGCGACCTGAAAGGCGAGGCACGCCTCACCGTGGAGCTGATCTGATGCGCGTCCATGCCATGCAGGGCGACACGCTGGATCTGCTCTGCCATCGCCACCTGGGCGCCACTGCCGGGCTGGTGGAGCAAGCGCTGGAACTCAATCGTGGTCTTGCCGACCTCGGCCCCGTACTGCCCCATGGCGCCGCCGTGGAACTGCCTGACCTTTCTACCGCCCAGACGCCCGCCGTGCGTGCGCTGGTACAACTCTGGGACTGATCCGTGGCCGAACCCACCTCCACCTCCACCTTGGGCATGTTCGTTGCTGGCGTAGGCCTGGCAGCGCTGCTGCCCGGCATCGATGGCGATGCCCTGATCGGTGCCTTTGCCGGCAGCACGCTCTTCGTTGTGTCCGCCCCCTCCATGCCGCTGTGGCAGCGCCTGATCTATCTCGCCGTGAGTGTGGTGGTGGGATACATGGCGACGCCCGACTTGATGAACCTGTTGCCATTCCGGTCATCCGGACTTGCGGCTTTCTTTGCCTCGGCCGGCATCGTGACGGTGACGCTGGCGGTGATCGACAAATGCAAGCGCCTGGACTTCAGCTGGATCCGCCGCGGAGGCCCGCCCCATGAGTGAGTTCCTCACCCTGCTCACCTTCGTTGCCAGCAGCGCCATCTGCGTGCGCCTGCTGACCTACCGGCGCCCGGCCGGCGTCCGGCGCCGCTGGGGTGTCGGGCTGTGTGCGTGGGTACTCATCGCCTGCGCCGGTGGCCTGGCATTGCAGATCCTGGTGCTGGGCAAACAGTCAGAAACCAGCGTGTTGCACCTGGGCATCCTGATCGTGCTGGCAGTGCTTTCATTTCGTGCGCGCGGCAACGTGGCACGCATCCTCAAGGTTGACTGATGGTCAAGGCTCCCCTGCTCTCCAAAATCATGCAGTGCCCGCTGGCAAGGGCCGAGCGCTGGAATGACGCCCTCAGTGCGGCCATGGAAGAATTCGGCATCAACACCAAGCGCCGCGCCGCGCACTTCTACGCACAGTTGGGCCACGAAAGTCTGAGTCTGTCGAAGAACGAAGAAGGCCTGAGCTACTCCCTTCCGCGCCTGCTGGAGGTGTTCGGCCACCGTATCCCCCAGGCGGAAGCCCACAAGTACGTGCGCAACCCGGAAGCGCTGGCCAACTTCGTGTATGCCAATCGCTTAGGTAATCGCGGCATCACCAGCGGTGACGGCTATCGTTACCGCGCGCGTGGCCCGATCGGCATCACGTTCCATGACAATTACGTCGATATCGGCCGGGAGCTGGGCATTGCGCTGGAGGAACAGCCCGGACTGTTGCTGGAGATCTCCACCGGTGCCCGTTCTGCTGGAGCCTACTGGCGGATCAATGGCCTCAACACGCTGGCCGATGCAAACAACACCGTAGGACTGTCCAAGAAGATCAACCTGGGCAGCGCCACCTCGCGCGGGACGCCGAACGGCCTGGCCGACCGCGTCACCCGCACTAATCGCGCCCTATCCCTGCTGGGAGCCTGACCCATGCCCTCACCCCGTGCCATCGTCACCCTGCTGATTCTGGCGATCATTGGTGCGCTGATTGCCGGCGGCGTCTGGCAGCAGGGCCGGATCCACACGGCCAAAAATGAAACGCGAGACGCACTGGACCGTGTGTTGGTCGTGGAGGGGGAGCGGGACACGGCGAAGGAAGAAGCACGCCTTGCGCGCGCGAACGTGCGCACCGTGACCGAATACGTCGACCGCGTGCAGTACGTGCACGTCCAGGGCAAGACCATCACAAAGGAGATCCCCATCCATGTCACCCCGGAAGCTGATGCCGCTTGTGTTGTGCCTGTTGGCTTCGTGCGCATCCACGACGCCGCCGCCGCCAACACCGCCCCGGAACCCCCCGCCGGAGATCCTGATGCGCCCGCCCCCGGCCTTACGCTCTCTGCCGTCGCCGAAACCGTCACCGAGAATTACACCCAGTACCACGCCCTCGGTGCGCAGCTGATCGGCTTGCAAGACTACGTGCGCACATCCTGCCCGGCCGCCCAGGCGAGCCCGTGAACAAGCCGCAGTCACTGCGTGAGTTCCTGACCGCGGCCTTGCCGGAGCTGGGGCGCGACCCGGATCGGCTGCTGGTCTTCATCGAAGGCGGTAGCCTGATATCCACGCTCGCGCCTGGCGCATCGTTCGAGTACCGCTATACGCTCAAGATCGTGGTGACCGACTTCGGTGGTCATCCGGACTCGCTGATGGTGCCCTTGCTGGACTGGATCCGCCGCCATCAGTCCGAACTTCTCGCCAACGACCGCTTGCGTGAGCAGATCCGCTTCGAGGCCGAAGTGCTGGCCAACGACAAGGTGGACGTCGAGCTGACCCTGCCGCTTACCGAGCGCGTAGGCGTGCACCGCCACGACAATGGCGAGGTCCACGTAGAACACTACGCCGAGCCGGAGATCGAGGCACCTCTGCCCCCGCGCCACTGGCAGCTGCTGGTGGATGGCGAAGTGGCCGCGGAGTGGGATGCCCCGGGTGGATGATCTGCAGCAGCTGGAGGAATGGGTGGGGCCATTGCTGGATGGCATGGCACCTGCCGCCCGCTCCCAGCTCGCCCGTCGTATCGGCCAGGCATTGCGCAAGCACGAAAGCCAGCGCATCGCACGGCAGCTCAACCCGGAAGGCTCGCCCTTCGTACCTCGCAAACAACAGCTGCGCTCACGTGCGGGCCGAATCAAGCGCGGTGCGATGTTCGCCAAGCTGCGCCAGGCACGCTACCTGAAGGTGCAGGCCAATCCCAACGAAGTCACGGTAGGTTTTCTGGGCCGTGTCGCCCACATCGCGCGGATCCACCAGCAAGGCCGCATGGACCAGGTGCGACCGGGCGGCCCGCGTGTACGGTACGAACAACGGCGCTTGCTGGGATTCTCTGCCAGCAATCGTGACCTCATCCGAGACCTGTTACTGGATCAC
>JBQGFJ010000265.1:0-16731 GCA_052040085.1 Pseudoxanthomonas sp. | reverse complement strand
GGCATGGGGCCATTCAACAACTTCGTGGCCGTGTTCACCTTGCCTGTCGTGGCGGTTGGCATCCTGTCGCGCAAGGTGCGCACGCAGACGATCATGGCGGGAATTTATTGCGTGCTCTTCATCATCGCGATCTTCGAATACACCCCGGTGCTGGTGGCGCCGGATAATCCGGCGCGCGAGGTCCGGCTGGAAATGAGTGCGGCCGCAGAGGGTGGCGCGCAGTCAGTCGGTTCTCGTGCTTCAGCTCAAGGCGGGTGATGGCGAGTCAGGCCCTGGCCAACAGTTTGCGTGATTGCCTGATGCGCACGGCCTGCCATGCCGCCCCGATCAGATAGACAACGAATCCGGTACCGACAAGGGCAACCAGCGTGGGATCTTCCGGGCCGTTGAAAGCCGGGCTCCCAAGTGGAATCCGGGTGCCGGTTTCGGTCAGGCCGGGAATCAGGTGGAAGAACATGGTCAGTGAATAACCGAGCACCGCAATGTAGCGGGCAATGCCGGTCGGATTCCCACGTTTCTCCGCAAGATAGGCCACTGCGAGCACTACCAGGGTCAGAATGGCCAGCATGTGAGGTGGCCCGAAGCCGCCATGGCGGAAGATGAAAAGTCCGGTGATGCTGGTCGCTACGGTCAACAGAACATATGCCAGACCGGACCGGGTCGACGTGCCGATCTCGCCATGCCGGGTTAGTGCGATGATGCCGCACGCCACGGCGATCAGTGCGATGAGTGTGTGGAAGGCGCCGAACGTGGACAGGTTGAATGTAGTGAGCATCGGTTGTCATCCCATGGGAGCAAGCGGTCAAAACAGGGTCAAGGGCTTCTTTCCGGATCAGCCCGGAAACTCTACTCTCCTGGATGCGGCATTGGCAGTATTTTCGACGAGGGCTCGACATGGCCGAGGATCTTCCCTACAGCCCGATAAGCTGCGATTTCCATGACATCCTGGAGGCCACGGCGACCAGGAAATCGATAGCCAGGATCGCGTTCGTGGATGGGGAGGGTTCCATCCGCCACCAGGACGCCCGGATCTCCGATCTGGTGACCCGTGCCGATGGGGAATACATGGAACTGGACACCGGGGAGTCAGTCCGGTTCGATCGGATCGTTTCCGTCGATGGGGAGCGACTGGCGGACTACACGTGATGGTGCCGGCATTCGGGCTGGCAGGCTTCATCTGCCGGTGTGGATGAGGGGCCGGGAATGCCGGTGCCGGTAGACAGGGCCGCTGGACCATTACCCCCGGTATCCAAGTAATATGGAAACCCGTTTCCAATCCTTGGCGGAGGGGCCATGAGATTGATGTCGGCTGTTTGCTTCACCTTGTGCGTGTTGGCGTTGCCGGCCCATGCGGCCAATCCATTGCGTGACCTGCAGTCCAGCCGTGGTGGCGTGGTTATCGAATGCCAGCATGCCATGGCCGTGGGAGATGCCTTCCCAGGCTGCTGCACTGTGAAAGCAAGTAAGGAATGAGGCATGCGATCAGGCCTGGACCTGCCTGGTGCTGATGCAGTTCGACACATTGGGGGGGGTGTGAAACAAGAAGGAATTCATTGGGTCGTGACGCTGGACCGTCGCAACCGCACGGTGTTCTTCGCGCTGTTGTTCCTGGTGATAGGAACCCATCTGGTGCATTTGCAGGCGGGCCCAATGATGTGGGCACTGCTGGCGGTGCAGTTGCTGATCTATCCGCAACTGGTTTATTGGCGTGCCATCCATTCGGCCAATCCTTTGCGTGCGGAGATGCAGAACCTGCTGCTGGATGGTTTCCTGCTGGGGATGTGGGTGGCCGTCTGGGGCCTGCCCTTGTGGATCACCTTCATGTTGTTCATTGGCGTATGCCTGAACGTCGTGATCTACATGGGCATATCCTCCATCTGGAAAGGTTTGGCTGCACTGGCTGCCGGTGTGTCCGTGGTGGCGTCGGTATCCGGGCTGGATTTCAGGCCGGATACCGAGTTGCTCACCAGCCTGTTGTGCATCCTGCAATTGACCCTGTACCTGCTGTTCTTCGCACAAGGGGCCTACATGCGTGGCGTGTCGTTGCGCAGGAGCCGGGCCAAGCTGGGCGAGCAACTGGCCGAAATCACCGAGTTGCAGGCCAAGTTGCAGGAGCAGGCCCTGCGTGATCCGTTGACGGGTTTGTACAACCGCCGCCACCTGGACCAGATCCTGCCGCAGGTGCTGGAGGAATGCGAGGCAGCGGGGCGTCCGCTTTGCCTGCTGCTGATCGACATCGACCGTTTCAAGCAGGTCAACGACACCTATGGTCACCAGGCCGGTGATGAAATGATCCGCCGGATGGCGGAGCTGCTCAAGGCGCAGGTTGATAGTGCGGGATTGGTGGTGGGCCGTTACGGGGGCGAGGAATTCCTGTTGATGTTGCCGGATACCCGTTACGCACAGGCACAGGCATTGGCCGAAGAACTGCGTGCCGCGTTCGCTGACACACGGATCGTGACCGAAGGGCAGGTGGTGCAGGCCACGCTGTCCATCGGCATTTCGGGATTCCCAGAACATGCGGCGAAACCGCAGTTGCTGGTGCGCATGGCGGACCGTGCGCTGTACGCGGCCAAGTTGCGAGGACGCAACCGCGTAGTGGTGTCGACGGACATCCGCGAGTCGGAATGAATCACGCATCCCGGATGGCGGATCGGCCGTATCCGGACGGGTGCCATCGAGTTGGGTTAACCTCGCTTTCCCGGCTTGCCTGCTACATGGTCCCATCATGCGAAATGCCTTGTGCGCGGTGATCGCGTCATTCCTGTTGACTGCCTGCGCCACGCAATCCTTGCGTATCGACAAGAGTCACGAGTCCGTCACCCAGGCCAGCCGGGTGCAGTTCCTGATCCTGCATTACACGGTGGCGGATTTCGATGATTCGCTGGACATCCTGGCACGACAGGGGCGCGTGTCTTCGCACTACCTGGTGCGCGAAACGCCGGTGGAGGTTTACCAGTTGGTGGACGAATCACGCTTGGCGCGGCATGCGGGACAGAGCTACTGGGCAGGCATGACCATGCTCAATGCTTCCTCGGTCGGCATCGAGATCGTCAATCCCGGTTACACGGACACTCCCGAAGGGCGCGTCTACGCGCCGTATCCGCAAGAGCAGATCGATGTGGTCATCCGCCTGGTGAAAGAGATCGTGGCACGCCACCAGATCCGGCCGGAGTTCGTGCTGGGCCATGCCGATATCGCCCCGGGCCGCAAGCAGGATCCGGGCCCGATGTTCCCGTGGCGGCAGTTTGCAGAGGCTGGGGTCATCCTGTGGCCCGACGAGGCGCAGGTGGCGGAAAAAGCGGCCTATTACCAGGTAAACCCCGTGCCGGATGTGGCCTGGTTCCAGCAAAGGCTGGCGGCCGTGGGTTACCGCGTGCCGCGGGAGGGCGTGCTGGATGAAGCCACCCGCGATGTCATCAGTACGTTCCAGATGAAATACCGTCCCGCCGATATCAGCGGGCAACCGGATGCCGGAACCGCCGCCCTGCTTGAGGTGGTATCCACGCCGGGCGGAATGCGTTCGTTGGCGTCGCTTTCGGAGTGAACTGCGGCGGCAACGCTATCCACGGGAGCAGCAAGATGCAGCGATATGCGCGATTCGTTCTGGTGGCCAACCTGTTGCTGTCCGCCGGGATGGCATCGGCCACCGGCAATGCAGATGATGCAGCGGCATGGTGGCAGCGCCTGCAGTCACTTTGCGGCAATGCTTATGAGGGCCGCTTGATCCGCGCGCCGGAAGGCGACACAACCTTCCGCGACAAGCGTGTGGTCATGCACGTGCGGGATTGCAGCGCGGAGCGCGTGCGGATTCCGCTGGTGGTCGACGGCGATCGTTCGCGTACCTGGCTGCTGACGTGGACGGTGTCGGGCATCCGCTTGAAGCATGATCATCGCCACGAAGATGGCACGCCGGATGCCGTCACGATGTATGGCGGGACCACCAGCAACACCGGCAGTGCCGACACCCAGATGTTCCCGGCTGATGATGAAACCCGCCGCGTCATTCCCGGCAGCGGACAGCGCAGTGCATGGCTGATCGAGATCCATCCCGGCGAACGCTTCGTGTATGCCGCCAACCGCGTGGGTACCGAGCGCGGGTTCCAGGTCGATTTCGATTTGACCCGTACGATCTCCGCCCCGGAAGCGCCCTGGGGCTGGCAAGACTGACGGAAAGAATGTCCGTCGATCAGACTGTCGCCTTATCATCCATTGATGTGGCCGGATCCACGGCCGGAGCAGTGATAATCCATGAAAGCCATCAAGTCGCTGGGTTCCTTATGGTGCTGTGCGCTGTTCCTGTCTGGTGCCTTCCAGATGGTCCATGCACAGGCCGTGCAGGGGACGTTGCATGTCGATCGCCCCGGGCCCGTGATCGAGGCCGAGGTCTACGGTCAATTCATGGAGCAGCTCGGGACCGGGATCGACGGCGGTATCTGGGTGGGACCGGATTCGGACATTCCCAATACGCGCGGCTTCCGCAATGACGTTGTCGAGGCACTGCGGGCATTGAAGGTGCCGGTGGTGCGCTGGCCCGGAGGTTGCTACGCGGACATCTACCACTGGCGCAGCGGCATCGGGCCGCGCACGCAGCGCCCGGTCACGCTCAATCGCTGGTGGGGCAACAAGGAGGAAGACAATGCCTTCGGTACCCATGAGTTCTTCGACTTTGCGGAACTGATTGGTGCGAAGACGTTCCTGAGCGTCAACGTGGGGACAGGTACGCCGCGCGAAGCGGCAGAGTGGGTGGAGTACGTGACGTCATCCACCGGGTCTACCCTGGCGCAGGAGCGCCGTCGCAACGGGCGGCAGGAACCGTGGCGGATCGATTACCTGGGTATTGGCAATGAGCCCTGGGGCTGTGGTGGCCGCATGCGCCCGGCATGGTATGCCGACCTGTTCCGCCAGTATGTCGGCTTTGTTCCCCCCGGCGAGGACACGATCATCGTTGCCGCTGGTCCGGATGCGGAAAACCATGCGTGGACCCGCACCCTGATGGAGGTGGCGGGAAAGGAGTTCGATGCACTCTCCTTGCACTACTACACATTGCCGACCGGCGATTGGAGTGCCAAGGGTCCCGCGACCGGTTTCGATGAAGCGCAGTGGCAGGCGACGTTCGAGCAGACCTACAGGATCGAGGACATGATCCAGGCGCACAGCGACATCATGGACGAGACCGACCCAGAATCGAAAAAGATCCTGGCCGTGGACGAATGGGGTGCCTGGTACGATTCCACGCCCGGTTCACCCGGAGGCTGGTTGCAACAGCAGAACAGTCTGCGTGATGCCTTGCTGGCTTCGGCCAATTTCAACATCTTCCACCGCCATGCTGGTCGTGTTCGCCTGGCCAACATCGCGCAGATGGTCAACGTTCTGCAGGCCGTGATCCTGACGGATGGGCCAAACATGGTGCTGACTCCTACCTACCACGCTTTCGCGTTGCACCAGCGCTTCCAGGGAGCCACGTCGTTGCCGCTGGCGTTGCAGTCACCCGCCTATGGCAAGGTGCGGCGTGTCGACGGTTCCGCTGCGCGCAGCACGGACGGAAAAGTACATGTAACGCTGACGCATTTCGACCCGCATGCGGAGATCGAGGTTTCCATTGCGTTGCATGGCTGGACGGGGAGCCGGGTGTCGGGACGTGTGCTGACGGCCGGCAGCATGGATGCGCACAATACGTTTGATGCGCCAGGCCAGGTAAAGCCAGAGGATTTCAGTGCGGCCAGAATATCGGATGGCCGTCTCACGGCTGTCCTGCCACCCAAGTCCGTGGTGGTACTGACACTCGATTAGATACGTGGCTGGAATGACTTCAGGCAGCGGCAGAGGATCCGGGAGGTCCACGCTTCCTGAGGAAGGGCACGTCCAGCGTCAGGTAGGTGCCGGCACGCCAGAGCCATTCAAGTGGCCCGTAATGAAATCCGCGGAACCACAGGTGGGCGAACAGCACTTGGATGGCGAAAGCCACCAGTCCCAGCCATAGCGCCTGCACCTGGGTCATGCTGGCATGCAGGCCGAGTCCGTAGCCGTAGAAGACCGGCACGAATACCAGTGACTGGGCAACGTACAGCGTGAGCGTCATGCGTCCGGCAGGCGTCAGTACGCCAAGCACTTTCTTGCCGCCGCCGTGATAGAGCTGGAGGAAGCCCAGCATCAGCACGGCCATGATCGATATATCGAACAGGCTGCCCAACAGGGAGGCGGCCATGGCGCGCGGCATGAACATGGCATCGGACGCGGGAACCAGTTGGCTCAGCGGTTCTTTCGTGAAGTACAGCAGCAGTGCACAGGCCAGTGCGATGACCAGACCTTTCGCACGCATGCCGGCAAAGGCATTGGGCCGTTCGAAGAATCCCGCACGCCCCAGCAACATGCCGATCAGGGACAGGCCGATGATCTGGCTGAGCCGGCCGGATTCATACATGAACAACCACTTGAAGCAATGCCCGTCCACGATGTTCATGTACAGGGTTTCCGACAGCGTTCCGTGCAGATAGACCTCCGGAATGGTGGCACTCCAGAAGCCGAGCGGCTGGTTGGCCCAGTGCGTGCCCAGCAGGCCGGCGATGATCCTGATGATCATCAGCGGCTGCATCAAAAAGAAGATGGCGACGGCAAGCAGCACGCGGTTCGATGCCACGCGGTGGAATGGCAGCAGGAACAGTCCGGTGATCGCCAGTACTTCCAGGATGTCGCCGCGATACCACAGACCGTGCGCCAGCCCCAGCAGCGCAAGCAGTCCCAGCCGCCACACGAAGCGCCAGGTGAAGTCGACGCCTTTCCGTGCAGCCCGGTCCATGATGATGAAGAAACTGACGCCGAAGCACAGCGCCAGCAGCGCGAAGGCCTTGCCAGCGAACACCAGCCACACGGTGTCGTGCACCAGGCGCTGCAAGGGCTCTTCGGCAGGATGCGCCCAATACAGTTCGAACAATTCCGGCATGTGCACGATGAAGATGCCGAACAACGCGAATCCCCGCAGTGCATCAAGGGCTTCCAGGCGCGCGGGTTCATCGGGGCGGGTCATTTCAATGCCATTCCCGGGAGGGGGTGGCAACGAATGAAGCGGCGTGCGATCCATGCTCATGGCGGGCCATCCTTGGGCTCAGGGAGCGGCATCTGCCTGGATGCCGGGTGGCTTGAATAGCCACCGCGGTCCGTGGCGCGCCGCCTCATAACCGATAGCGTAGAGCGCGGCCATCTCGGTGGGATTGAACACCATCGGGTTGGGCAGGACTACGTTTTCATCGATGGTGACCCATTGGAAATCCGCGTGCTTCAGTTGGGCGAATGCGTACTCGCGATACAGGTCGCCCACGATACCCGCCTTGCCGGAGACTTCGATCACGCGCGTGGCAATGCCGCCCAATGATCGTGTCGTGGGGCTGGGCGGTGCATTGAGCTGTCCGTTGTGGACGACATGGATCCTTTCCCGTGCCGGTCCGCGTGCGGCTTCGGCATTCAAGGCGGCAGTGTTGAATACGCCGACGTTGAGGAAGACGCTGGCGCCGACGAAGCCGTCGATGTGCATTTCATCGTAGCGGCGCCCCTCGGCTTCCACCTCGAACAGGACCGGCGGAAACCCGATGGGGATCGATGCGGAAGCCAGCATGACCTTGTGGAACAGGGCCAGTGCTTCGGGGGTTCCCTGTTCCGCGATCAGGCCCATGTTCCAGACCATGAAGCGCCGCGTATCCAGGTCCACGGTGCCCATGTACAGCCTGCGTCCCTGCTGGTGGGCACGTGCCACCTCGCGCAGCAGGCCTGCGTCCACGCTTTCCTCGATCAATGTCTTGAGTGGCGCTGTACGCGCGAACGAATCGCGCCGCATCAGTGCGAACAGGGCCGACCCGGATTCGAATACATCATCGGTATCCGTGGTGGTGTAGAACCGGTAAAGCTCGTCATCGTAGTCCGCCCCCAGGAAGGCGAACGGTGCCATCAAGGCCCCGGTGGAAACGCCGGTGACGATCTTGAAGACAGGGCGCTGGCCGCTGGCGGTCCAGCCATTGAGGAACCCGGCCCCGAATGCGCCGACCGATCCGCCACCGGACAAGGCCAGGTGCGGATAAAGGATTACCCCATCCTCGCCTGCCGGGAAATCCTGCGGTGACTCCTGTTGCAACGACAGCCGATAATCCTGTCGCAGGGTTTCATTGGGCTGGCCTGCCCATGCCCTGACTTCGGGCATGCCGGGTATCCGGGCGGTATGGGTCAATGCCGGTGGCACCGGATTGCGGGGCAGGGTGTTGCATGCGGCCAGCATGGCCAGCAGGGGAATGGCACAGACGGACCTGAGCACAGCGCGGGCCGATGCGTTCATGGGGTGCCTGTGCTTCCGGTGCAGTGGGGAGGAGGAAGAATAGAGGCACTCGGGCATGCCAGCCAGTCCGGACGGAAGAATCCGTCCGGAAGGCCATGCGCGGGGATTGGGGGAAAGTGCGGGTCAGCGGATCTTGCGCGGGAACAGGTAGATGACCGTGCCCACCAGGATGGCGATGGCGACGGCGATCAGGTTGACCAGGCTGGCGCTGAGCAGCAGGCCCACCGACAACAGCAGGGCGGCGATGGGAATCAGCGGACCGCCCGGCAGCTGGATTGCGTCGGGCCGTTTGCCGTAGCGCCGTTCCAACACCAGCACGCTGGCGCTGGTGCTGATGTAGCCCATCAGGCGCGTAACCATGGACAGCAATGCCAACTGCACGAAGGAGCCGGTCAGCGCCAATCCCAGTGCCAGCACGAACTGCAGCAGGATGGCCGGTGCCGGAGTGCGGAAGCCCGGATGCAGATAGGACAGGAAGCGCGGGCCATAGCCATCGGAGGCCAGCGCATGCAGGTAACGCGGTCCCAGCATCATGGTGTTGTTGTTGGTGCCCAGGATGGACAGGGTGGCGCCGATGGTCAGCAGCAGGGCCAGCCCTTCGCCACCAAACGATGCAGCGGCATCCGCCAGCGGCGTGGTGGAATTCGCCAGGTCCGGCAGGGTGCCTTGTGCGACCACTTGCACCGCGGCGTACACCAGGGTCACCACGATGATCATGCCGATCAATGCAAATGGCACGTTGCGCTTGGGGTTGTGGTATTCGCCCGCGGCGGCCGGGACATTCTCGAAGCCTGCGTAGGCAAACAGCAGCAGCAGCGCGGCCTCGCCCATCTGCATCAGGCCCAGGTTGCCGGGCGCAGGTCCACCGAAGGCCAGACCCCAGTCGACATGGAACAGGCCAATGAAGATGAAGATCAGCAACGGCAACAGCTTGCCGATCACCAGCACTACGGCGGCGCGCGCTGCCCAGCGCACGCCGACGATATTGATGGTGGTCAGCAGCAATAGCGAGCCTGCAACGACCGCCATGCGTCCGCCACCGCTGCTGGCGGCCGGCCAGAAGCGGGCAACCGCATCGGCCAGGCCATTGCTCAATGAAGCGGCCACGCTGACGCGGGTCAGCCAGATGGTCCAGCCGACCTGGAAGCCGACGAAGGGTCCGAATGCTTCGCGTGCATACAGATAACTGCCGCCCTGGCCGTCGAAGTAACTGGCGGCCTTGGCATAGCACATCACCAGCAGGCCAACCGCCAGGCCGGCCAGTATCACCGCCCAGACACTGAAGGGGCCCAGCAGTGCGAAGGTGGCGGCAGGCAGCAGATAGATGCCGCTGCCGATGACGTCGTTGATGGACAGGCCGAGGATCTGCCAGCGCCCTACGTCACGTACCAAGCCAGGGGAGGGGGAGGCGGAAGACGCAGGTTCGGATTGGCTCATCGGAGTCCTGTCACGGTTGGCGGAAGAAAGGTTTCCATGAACTGGAAACCAGGCTGTCGCCGAGTATGCATAAAATCCGCCGCCTGCGTTGTGCGCATGCGGGATTTTTTCCGTGGTTACGAAGGTGTTTTCGGCACTCTTGGTGCGGGACGTGGCGATGTGATCCAGTGAGGGCAGTTTTTCGGCGAATCGCCGGAGTCGTGCGCCGTACTCAGGCCTTGCGCAGGAAGCAGGTTTTCAGCACCAGGCCCTTGATCTTGTCCGAATGGCCTTCGATATGCTCGGCGTCATCTTCCACCAGCCGGATGTTGCGGATCACGGTGCCCTGCTTCAGCGGGATGGATGAACCCTTGACCTTCAGGTCCTTGATCACCACCACGGTGTCGCCGGCCACCAGGATATTGCCGTTGCTGTCCCGCACGACAACGCCATCACCGGTTCCCGCCTGCCCTGCAACAGGCCATTCGAAACCGCAGTCCGCGCAGGTGAAGTTGTCGCCATCCACGTAGGTGTTGGACAGGGTGCATTGCGGGCAATCGGGTGTGTCAGGCATGTCGGTATCTGCAGCGGGCGTGTATCGGGTGCCTATTCTAACCGCTGCAAAAGCCGCCATCGGAATGCATTGGGCAACATCATGTGCAGGCACTCGCCTGCACATGGCTCACGGTTTCATTCCGAATGCTTAACGCCGGGCGACGTATGTTCGGATTCCGGCAGAAGAGGATCTCCGCATGACTACGCATACTTTCATCGCACAGGATGCAGCGGGCACGCGTTGCACGATCAAGGTGATCCGCAACGAAGAGACACAGGGCGCATCACTGGGTGCGGGTGCCGTTTACCAACTGGAGGATGGCACCCCGGTGCAGCGCGTGGACAACGACACCTTCAAGGTGATCGGGACCGGCGCCTACATCAGCCTGGTGCGCGAGCACCAGTAATGCTTCGCAGCCCGGCCCTGCGGGACTGACGTGCCCTGCAACGAAGGGCACGGTCCACGACGACACGATGGGCGCGGAGACGTATGCTGTGCGGCTGGCGTAAAAAGGAAATCGCATGCTGCTGGCCCATCGTGTCCTGCCCCTGGAAGGGGGAATCAATTTCCGCGATCTGGGCGGCTACACCACGGTGGATGGTGCCCAGGTGTGCTGGGGAAAATTGTTCCGGTCCGGCAACATGTCCACGCTCACCGACCAGGACTACGCCTATCTCCGGAAGCTGGACATTCGCAGCGTCTGCGATTTCCGTTCCAACAGCGAGCGTATCGGCTCACCGACGCAGGTGGAGCGGTTCGGTTCCGGCATTGCCTATGTGTCGTGGGATTACGACCAGGTGATCGAGAGCAGCCTGCTCGCGGGGGTGTTCAACGGTTCCGATCCGGCACGTGCAGCCACCGAGTTGATGGCCGGGTTCTATCGCGGAATGCCGGCGTTGTTCGGCGCACGCTTCGCGGTGGCATTCGATGCCTTGAAGCAAGGTGATGGCATGGTGTTCCACTGTTCGGCAGGCAAGGATCGCACCGGCATGATGGCGGCACTGCTGCTCAGTGCATTGGGCGTGGAGGAATCGCAGATATTCGATGATTACGACCTCACCAATCGTGTGCTGGGCTCGGATGAGCACTCGAGGCGCGCCACCGGATTGTCAGGCGAATCAGAGGATCCGGCCATGGCGATGTTCGCGCGCATGCCGCCCGAGGCCATGGAGGCTTTCATGGGCGTAAAACCGGACTATCTGCAGGCGGCGTTCGACTCAATCCGTGACATGCATGGTTCGATGGAGGCTTACCTGGACAACGTGCTGGGACTGACGGAAGCGGATATCGCAGACTTGCGGGCGTGCTATCTGGTGCGTTGAACCGCGCCGGTTTGCCGGGCCTGAAGATTCAGCAGCGGATAGCGGCCAGCAATGGCCCGGAAGCCTTCCAGCGTGCACGCCCGCCCAAAGCGGACAGCTCGATCAGGACGCCAGCACCCACGACATCGGTTTGCAAGCGACATGCCAGTGCATGTGCGGCCAGCAGGGTACCGCCGGTGGCCAGTACATCGTCCACCAGCAGGACACGCGCCCCCGGCAGCAAGGCATCCGCCTGGATTTCCAGGCCGTCGCTGCCGTATTCGAGCTGGTAATCCTGCCGCAGGACATGGCCCGGCAGCTTGCCTGGTTTGCGTACCGGAATGAACCCGGTCTGCAGTCGCCGTGCCAGTGCCGCCCCAAGGATGAAACCACGCGATTCGATGCCAATCACGGCATCCAGCGGGATGTCCTGCCATGGCGCCGCCATTGCCTCCAATGCGGAGGCAAAGGCATTGGCATCCGCCAGTACGGGGGTGATGTCCTTGAACAGGATGCCGGGAGTGGGGAAATCCGGGACATCGCGAATCAGGCGTGGCCAGTCGGTCATGGGGGCAGGGTGCAGGCAGGTGGTACCGGATGCTAACCGGTTGTCACGTGCGCTGCTGATGGCAATGGCAGTGCACGGTGCGCGTGGCAGGGTCAGTCACGCAGTTCCGCCACGTAGCAGTTGGCTTGCATCTGCTCGATCACTGCCTGTGCGGCAGCGGTGGTGGAAATGCCACGGCCGCCGGGTGCCAGGTCGTTGGTGAACGCCTGTGCATTGAGGGCGGCATCCACGCAGCGCTCGATGCATGCGGCTTCGTCATGCAGGCCCAGCGAATGGCGCAGCAGCATGGCGGCACTGAGGATGGTGGCGTAGGGATTGGCGATGCCCTTGCCGGCGATATCCGGTGCGGAACCGTGGATGGGCTCGTAAAGGCCTACCGTGCTCTGGCCCAACGAAGCCGAAGGCAGCAGGCCCAGCGAGCCGGCCAGCATCGAGGCTTCATCGGTGAGGATGTCGCCGAACATGTTCTCGGTGACGATCACGTCGTACTCGCGCGGATGTGCCAGCAGATGCATGGCCATGGCGTCGACCAATACGTGCTCCAGGCGCACGTCCGGGAATTCGTCGCGGCCGATGCGGGCGGTGACGTCACGCCACAGGCGCGAGGTTTCCAGCACGTTGGCCTTGTCCACCGACACCAGGTAGCCGCGGCGCTGGCGGGCCAGGCCGAACGCACTGCGCACCACGCGTTCGATTTCCGCCACGCTGTAGGTGCACAGATCGCTGGCTTCGGTTTCGCTGCGCGTCTTCTGGCCGAAGTAGATGCCGCCAGTCAGCTCGCGCACCACCAGGATGTCCACGCCGGTGAGCAGGTGCGGTTTGATCGGCGAGGCATTGAGCGCCGCCGGATGCGGGCGCACCGGACGCAGGTTGGCGAACAGGCCCATGCCCTTGCGCAGCGCCAGCAGGCCTTGCTCGGGACGGATCCTGGCATTCGGGTCGGACCATTTGGGTCCGCCGACGGCGCCCAACAGTACGGCGTCTGCCGTGCGGCAGGCTTCCAGCGTGGAAGCGGGCAGCGGATCGCCGTGGCGATCGATGGCAATGCCACCGATGTCGTGTTCCTGGAAGTTGAATTCGTGGCCATGGCGGCGTGCGACGGCTTTCAGCACCGCAACGGCACCAGCGGTGACTTCGGGGCCGATGCCGTCGCCGGGGAGGACAGTGATGTTGGCTTGCATGGGGGAAACTCCGGTGGGTATTTCGATCGTCGTGTTGCGGTCCCTGAGTTGTGCAGGGAGGGTTGAATTTCAAATTCGCTGGATTTATCCGGCTGGATAAAAGGCTTCCACACCTGCGGTGCGGGTTACTTTTCTTTGCTTGTGCAAAGAAAAGTAACCAAAAGGGCGCTCTTCAACAGCCAGAGGCTGGTCAAGCACACCCCGGCGGTACGCCCTCCACGCTGCGCGTTCCGGGTTCGCCATCACAACGGGAATTTTCCGGAGGTGCATCCATGCACCTTCGGAAAACGGTGCGCGTCCTGCGCACCGCCCTGCGGGTTTTACCCGTTGTGCCGGCCGTACCTCAGGGGAGGGCAAAGCAAATGCATTTCTTGCGGTGGATTTCATGCGCTGACGCGGGCATCTTCGAAACGGCTGATGTCCGCATCGCGTGCCAGCAGGTAGCCCATCTCGTCCACGCCTTCCAACAGGCAGGTCTGCGAGAAACCATCCAGCGGGAAGGAAAACACGCGGCCATCCGGTGTACGCAGCTCGCGTGCAGCTACATCGATGTTCAGCTCGTCATCTGGGCGCTCCATCAAGGCCTGTACGTCGGCTTCGGCCAGCACGATGGGCAGCAATCCGTTCTTCAGGCTGTTGCTGCGGAAGATGTCGGCGATTTCGCTGCTGACGATGGCGCGCAGGCCCAGGTCGGTCAACGCCCACGGCGCATGTTCGCGCGAGGAGCCGCAGCCGAAGTTGCGGCCCGCCAGCAGGATGCTGCGACCCTGGTTCTGCGGTTGGTTGAAAGCGAAGTCCGGGTTTGGTGAGCCATCGGCTTGCTGGCGCCAGTCGTTGAAGGCGTGCTTGCCCAGGCCCTTGCGTTCTGTGGTGGACAGGAAGCGCGCCGGGATGATCTGGTCGGTATCGATGTTGGTCTGGCGCAGTACCACGCTGCGTGAGACGAGCTGTTGGAATCTAGTCATGAGTGTATGTGGAGCAACGAGTGGAAAGGAACGAGCAACGAGTGAAGGGGAGTGAGCGGGAAGGGGGCTTTCACTGCTTTTGCAATGACTCGTTCCTCGTTCCTCTCCACTCGTTCCCCGTCTTTCATGCCGGATTGAACAGTTCGCGCGGATCGCTGACGCGGCCATTCACGGCCGCCCAGGCCGCACTGAACGGCGAGGCCAGCAAGGTGCGCGAGCCAGGTCCCTGGCGTCCTTCGAAGTTGCGGTTGCTGGTGCTGACCGCCAACTGCCCGGGTGCCACCAGGTCGCCGTTCATCGCGATGCACATGGAGCAGCCGGGCTCACGCCATTCCGCGCCCGCGGCACGCACGATCTCCGGAATGCCTTCGGCCTCGGCTTCGCGCTTGACCTGTTCGGAGCCGGGCACCACCAGCATGCGTACGTTCGCGGCCACTTTGCGTCCGCGCAGCACTTGCGCCACTTCGCGCATGTCGCGCAGGCGGCCATTGGTGCAGGAGCCCACGAACACCACGTCCACCGGCGTGCCCGCCAAGGCATGGCCGGCTTCGAAATGCATGTAGTCCAGGCCTTTTTTCGCGGCTGCGTCATCGGCGGCGGGAATCGGCGCATCCACCGCGATGGCGGTGCCCGGATGGGTGCCCCAGGTCAGGGTGGGGCGGATGTCGCGGGCATCGATCGCCACTTCGGCATCGAAGCGTGCGCCTTCCTCGGTGTGCAGTTCGCGCCAACGGGCCACGGCGGCGTCGAAGTCGGCGCCCTTGGGGCCGCGCGGGGTGTTGGCCATCCACGCGAAGGTGGTGTCGTCCGGCGCCACCATCCCGGCACGCGCGCCGGCTTCGATGGACATGTTGCACAGGGTCATGCGCTCTTCCATGTCCATCGCACGGATGGTGGAACCGCGGTATTCGATGACCTGCCCGGTGCCGCCATTGACGCCGATGACGCCGATGATGTGCAGGATCACGTCCTTGGCGCCGACGCCGGGAGCCAATTCGCCGTCGACGGTGATCGACAGGGTCTTCGGCTTGCGTTGCAACAGGCACTGGGTCGCCAGCACGTGGCCGACTTCGCTGGTGCCAATGCCGAAGGCCAGTGCACCGAACGCACCGTGGGTGGACGTGTGGCTGTCACCACAGACGATGGTCATGCCGGGCTGGGTGAAGCCCATCTCCGGTGCGAACACATGCACGATGCCGCGCTGGTCGGACGAGAAGTCGAACAGTTCGATGCTGGTTTCCGCACAGTTTTCCGCCAGTGTCCGCACCTGGATCTCGGATGCTTCCGTGTAGTACGGCAACTTGCCGTCCGGGCCGGGCGGCAGGGTGGGCGTGGAGTGATCCATGGTGCCCTTGGTGCGATCCGGGCGGCGCGGCTTCAGGCCGCGCGCGCGCAGTTCGGCAAAGGCCTGCGGCGAGGTGACTTCGTGGATCAGGTGCAGGTCGATGTACAGCACCGCAGGTGCCGACTCGCTCTCGGGAACCACGACGTGCGCATCCCATAATTTGTCGAACAGGGTGCGGGGAGCGGGCTTGCTCATGCCGTCAACGCCTCGCGCGTGCTCTCGCTGCCCACCCGCTGCCGCAGTACCCGGTTGGCCACGTCCAGCCAGGCCAGTGCGCTGGCTTCGATGATGTCCTTGCTGGTGCCGGAGCCTTCGAACTCCTCGTCGTTGCAGCGCACGCTCAGGCTGGCTTCGCCGCGGGCGTCGCGGCCGATGCCCACGCTGTGTACCTGGTATCTGTCCAGCGCCAGGTCCACGCCGGTGGCCGCGGCCAGCGCGGCGAACAGGGCGTCCACCGGGCCGTCGCCTTCGGCGGTTTCGAACAGGCGCTCGCCTTCCGGGTTCGACAGTTCCACCGTGGCGCGCGCGCGGTTGCCCACGTCACTGACGGTCATCGAGGACAGACGGTAGCCGCTGCCGATGGTCTCGTCCTGCATCAGTGATTGCAGGTCGGTATCGGTGACCACGCGCTGCTTCTCGCACAGGGCCTTGAAGTCCGCGAACACCAGGTCCAGTTCGCTTTCCTCCAGCCAGTAACCCAGTGCACGTAAGCGTGATTCGACCGCGGCGCGGCCGCTGTGCCGGCCCAGTACCATCTGGGTGTCCGGCCAGCCCACGTCCTGCGGACGCATGATTTCGTAGGTGCCGCGGTGGCGCAGCATGCCGTGCTGGTGGATGCCGGATTCGTGGGCGAAGGCATTGCTGCCCACCACGGCCTTGTTGCGTTGCACCTGCATGCCGGTCAGGCGCTGCCAGAGCCAGCTCAGGCCGGACACGTCGAGGATGGCCTGGAGCGGCCTGAGCACGTAGGGATCATCAGGCCCGTTGAGAGGCTGGCGGTACTCCCAGGTCACCAGGGTGGCGCGGCCCAGATCGGCGTTGAGGGCGGCGGGCGTGCCGGTGAAGGGCGCGCCCCA
>JBQGFJ010000264.1:0-4412 GCA_052040085.1 Pseudoxanthomonas sp. | reverse complement strand
TACTACATCGCGCATGCCGCCATCGATGCACTGGCGAAGGACGGCAAGATGACCGCGAAGGATGCGGCAAGGGCGATCAAGCTGTACAAGCTGGATCAGGAGAAGCCGAATCCGATTGGGGTTTGATGCTTTCTAAGACTTCCTAGTGACACGAAAGAAGTCGCTTGGGGCGATGAAAAAGAACAAGGGCGACCAGTGGTCGCCCTTGTTCTTTGGGTTTTATCATGAGTTTTTGTCGAACAAATTGGGCTGCACTTAATCAGGCAAGGCTGGCGAGATAGGTGACAGGATTCAGTTGGTAATTTTGATCAATCTGGCCGCTTATCGAAAATAGCTTTGGTCGGTCGCGGAAGTCGAAAACGCGGTACAGGTGGTATTGCTCGGCATCTTGTCGTGATCGAGCCAGTTCGTTGCGACTGACATAAAAAGGAGTCAGTTCGCCGAAGGTAGTTGTCTTGACCTCAATCAATCGCTCGCGCCCATCTTTCTCGAACGAAAGTACGTCGAAGCCTAGGCCGTCACCTTGGGTGGTTGAGACATGTTCGATACGGTCAGCAAGTTTCTTGCTGCCTTCCGCATATAGGCGTTGCGCTTCCAGTTCCAGAACAAAAAGCTCACCCGCGTTGCCTAGTGAGCGATTGCGTGATTCTTGCGCCAGATAGTCTCGGCGCGCGGGGGAGAAGCGTGGGGCATAGTTCGGCGGCGTCTCCCTAAGAGCGGTTGGTCGTGGAGCATGAACCCATGCTTGGGCAATGGAGTGAGGTTCAGCCAGAACGGCGGGGCGTTGTACGGCGTTCTCGACTGCTGCCTGTAGAGAAATATTGGCTTGCAAATGATCTTCGACGACTTCCAGCAAGAGAAGTTGGTAATTCTCAAGCGCCTTGTAGCCGCTGACGGGCGGCCAACCAAGCTCTTGCATTACGGCACTGACGTTCCGGAATTTGTATTCGACGGAACTCTTGCTGCGACCATCCAGGCGAGCCATCAGTGCATGGATACGGTCAGTTTTGTTGAAGCGTTGTCCATTTAATTGGAGCGTAAGCATTTTCAGGTAGTCGGAGACACATGCCTCTACCTCAAGCTGTGACCAATCCTCACCCGTTGCCATCTGCTTGCTCCCCAGAATCTGTACGATCGGACCAGGGTAACTGTCCAGATGCAAAAGGGGGAGGGCCCGGGTAAGCGGCAAGGCGAGGTTGGTGTTTTCGGCTTGGCAGGCGCAGGATTTGTCTTTCCGCAGCCTCAGGGCATGATCTGGCATGGAGTTTGAAATGGGACAGCGCATCAATCGTCTTGGGTTAATGATCTTTGCCGTAGTACTGCTTGTTGCCTGCTCAACTGACAGGGTTCAGGAGGCTGGCATAAGGTCTGCACCGGTTCCCCCCGCCCAATCCATCACCGAGACGGGTGAGATCCAGGGCGCGCTGTACCGGATCGATATACCGGCCAACTGGAACGGTGAGCTCGTGGTCAACGCGCATGGTTACGAGACAGCCGGTTCGCCGCGACAGGATCCGTTGCCTTTCCCATCCGGGATGGAGCCGTTGCTGGAGCAGGGCTTCGCGATTGCGGCTAGTGGCTATTCCGCGCAGGGCTGGGCGATTCCCGAGGGCGTCGCGGATACCGAGCGGTTGCGCGCGCATTTCATTGCCCGGCACGGTACCCCGAAACAGACATGGCTGATTGGCTGGTCCATGGGCGGGCTGGTGGCGTTGGCGAGTGCGGAACGGCATCCGCAGGCTTATGACGGCGTGGTGTCGATGTGCGGCGTGGCCGTGTCCAGCGAGACCGTGTTCGCGCGCGCTGCACTAGGGCCGCTCGCGGCGTTCGATGCCTTGTTCCCTGGCGTGTTGCCACAGGCATCGGGTGGACTGTCGGATGCTTCGTTGCCACCCATGGCCGATGGCGAGGCCATTGAGGCCGCGCTTGCCGGTGACGAAGCGCGTGCGGCACGGCTGGCGAAACACTTTGATATTCCGCGTGACGATCTCGCCGGCAGCTTGTGGCTGTACTACCTCGCGTTGCAGGAAGTCGCGCAGCGTGGCAACGGCTTTCCTGTCGCCAGCGTGCCAGGGAGCGAGGGTGTTGATGGTGACGAAGCTGCGCTGGGCGTGCGCATCCGCCGTTATGTCCCCGATCCTGCCGCACTTGCCTACGTGCGTGAGACCGGAGCGCTGACCGGTGCGGCACCGGTGCCGGTCATCCTGCAGCCAAACCATGCCGATCCCATCGTCCCGGCGCGCTTCAGCCGCGCCTACCTCACCCAGGCCGCGGAAGCGGGTCGTGGTGGACAGGTGCGGCTATTGCCAGCCGTGGGCGAAGGGCACTGCCGATTCACGGCAGACACGGCCAGAGCGGCGCTGGAAACACTGCGAGCCCGCTGACCGTTCCTGGCCGTAAAGCCGGAATCCACGCTTGATAAACCGATGATCCGGGGCGTCTGCCCCGGCGGCCTACTGTGCTTGACACAGTAATCAAACCTGATACTGTGCGCAAAACAGTAGTGGGTGACGCATGGTAGAGCGGGACAATACGGGACTGACCGAACTCAGGCGGGGCGTGCTGGTGCTGGCCGTGCTCTCGCGGCTGCAGGTACCGCAGTACGGCTACTCGCTGAAACAGGCGCTGGTGGAAGGCGGCATGCCGGTGGAAGAGGGCACGCTCTATCCACTGCTGCGGCGACTGGAGGGGCAGGGCCTGCTCACCAGTGAATGGAATACCGAACACGCACCGCCGCGCCGCTATTACCGGCTCAGCGCGGAAGGCGTGCGCGTGCTTGGGGTACTGGCCGAGGCCTGGCGCGACCAGGTCCGGGTGATGGCTGGCTTTCTGGACAAGGAAACGGACTGATGAACATCAACGACATCATCGACTCCTACGTGCGCGATGTCGCGGCTTGCCTGCCGCGTGCCAAGCGCAATGACGTGGCTTTCGAATTGCGTGCATTGCTGGACGAAGAACTTGCCGGACGTGCGCAGGCCGCCGGCCACGCCCCTGACAAGGCGATGGTGATGGCCTTGTTGGCCGATTTCGGCCGTCCCGCCGAAGCCGCGCAGCGTTACCACGCACGGGCGGCGTTGGTCGCCCCTGCCGATACGCACCACTTCCTGATCTGGGCGCTGGGCGGTGCCGTTGTACTGGTCATGCATTCGCAACTCAGCGCGGATGACATGGATTTGGGAGGCATGTTCCTGCAATGGCTGGGCATCCTGCTGGTGTTCTTCACCTTGGCCGATTGGCTGCGCCGGCGCAGCCAGAACACGTTCCGCTGGAAGCCTTCACGCGGACCGGAATGGATGCCGCGCAGTCTCTCCGCGCTCTCGATGGTGGCGATGGCCATATTCCCGGTCTTCATGTACGCCGATCCGATCACGTTCGCGGGCTGGTTGCTGCCGGATGCCGTTCGCGTGGATGGCCTGGCCTTGAGTCCGGAGTTCGCGGGAAGCGCACTGCGCAAGCTGACCCTCGTCTTGCTGGTGTGCATGGCGTTGCAACACGCCATTGCGCTGGTCCTGGGACATCGGCCGGCATGGTTGCGGCGCGTGGACGTGGCCTTGAACCTTGCCGTGGGCATATTGTTGATCGCACACGCCACGCCAGCGCGGGTCACTGGTGGCGAGCCGTCGACAGGCGTCTTTCAGTTGGCGCACGCGAATACCGTTGCCGCTCCCATCTTCCTCGCCGTCGGCGGAATGATGGTGTTGTTCGCGCTGTATTACGTCTACCAGGAATGGGCCGGCATCCGTCCTGCGCCGACGCCATCGGAAGGTGTGGGCAGTCGGTAAATGTGGCGAACTGCAAGACTCTGTTTCGGAATGGGCAAGAGAAAGGGCGCGTGATGGAAGCAGGCGCTTAGGCTGCCAGTGGCTTGCGGAAGCCATAAATCGCCTCCCGTGCTCTTGCAGCATGCTTGATGGAAGGTGGGGTATAGTCGCCGGACTTGGTATCTGGGCTGTAATGAAAGCCGCGTTACCCGGTTAACGGGTCGACGGTTCCGCTGGTAGCGGAGCGCATGGAGGTTGTGCGCGGCAGGCCATGGCCCAGGAGGGAGGCTCATGAAGTGCCCGCCTGTATTTGCTTCGGAGCAGGAGCGCATTGAAGCGTTGGCTGCTTATGGACTGGCCCCGGGGCAGTCGTTGACTGCTCTGGAGTCGGTGGTGCAACTGGCCGCGCGTGCATTCGGCATGCCGGTTGCCGCCGTGAACATGATTGGCAGCGACCAGGTTTTCTTCGCCGCGAGCAGTGGCATCGAAGAGGATGGCGAAGGCGTGGACCTGCGCCGTGAAGTGTCGTTCTGCGCGCATGCCATCGCCCACGATGGCGTGATGGTGGTGCCCGATGCCGCTCTGGACGAACGCTTCCAGGAAATTCCGCTGGTTACCGGCGCGGCAATATTGGGTTTCTATGCCGGC
>JBQGFJ010000263.1:0-5875 GCA_052040085.1 Pseudoxanthomonas sp. | reverse complement strand
GGTATTGGCCGAAGCAGGAAAGCCGGCCGAAGCGAGCCATGTCTACGTCTTGCCCGACGGCGTGGTGGGTACGGTGAAGGATGGCGGTGTGGATTTCGTGACCGGCGAGAGCCTGGAAGGCATGATCGGCAACTTGTCGCCCAAGGAAAGTGCCGTGCTGGTCCTGAGTGGCGCGGATCTGGCCCACGTGGCCGCGGCATCGGCTCTGGCTGTCCGGGGTGCCTTCGTGGCAGGGCAATCACCACAAGGCTGTTATGACCCGGCCGCAGTGCGCGCACTGGCGGAGACAGGGGCGCCGCTGGACAGCCCGGCAGAGCTCGCCCGGCAATTGACTGAACGTTGGGTCTGATCAGGAGAACCCATGGCGCATTCCAATGATGAAATCCGTGGCGTACTGGTGCAGAGCGGCGAAGAGCGACTGCTGCTGCCGAACGCGGCCGTGGCCGAAGTATTGGCCCGTGTGCCGGTAGAACCCGTGGCGGACGTGCCGGCCTGGTTTGCCGGGCGCATCGACTGGCATGGCTGGCAGGTACCGTTGCTCGCGTTCGCGCAGTTGAGTGGCCTGGGCAATGACCGGGCGGCGACCAACAACAGGATCGTCGTGCTCAAGACCTTGGGTGGCGATGAAGCCATGCCGTACTTCGCGTTGCTGACGCCGTCGTTTCCGCGGTTGGTTTCAGTACCTCGTGATGGGCTGCTCGCTGATGCCACCGAAGAGGAATTGCCACCGGGCGTGCAGATGCGGGTTTTGCTGGGCAACGAAGTGGCGCTGCTGCCAGACCTGGAATTCATCGAGCGCATGATTGCCGAGGCGCTGGAAAAAGCACGGGCGGAAAACGTCGAAGCCTGAGTTGTCGCCGGGAGTGCCCGGCACCCTCATCGCCGGTGACGGCGTTTCCAGTGATGTCCGGCTGTTGTGTCGGGCATGCCTTCAGTCCTGCCGCAGGCCGTGCTGCTTCAGAGGTCGCCGAAGCGCGATTGCAGGGCGGCCAGTGCCGCCAGTCCCGCGGTTTCGGTACGCAGAATCCTCGGTCCCAGACGCAATCCGGAAAAACCGGCTGAGTGCAATGCCGTGCGGTCGCGTGGCGACCATCCGCCCTCGGGTCCAATCGCAATCACGATCTTCCGGGATGCGGGTGCTTGCAATGAGCCGAGGGCATGCTCGCCTTCGGGATCCAGGGTCAGGCGCAAGCTGTCGTTGCCCGGCATGCCGGCGGCCTGGGCCAATGGCAATGGCGGGTGCAGTGAAGGGACACGTGCGCGGCCACTTTGCTCGCAGGCGGAGACGATGACGCTGTGCCAGTGCGCAATGCGTTTCCCGGCACGTTCGGCATCCAGTTTCACCTCGGTGCGTTCGGCCATGACCGGAATCACTTCGGCCACGCCCAATTCCGTGGCTTTCTGCAGGATCAGGTCCATTTTCTCGCCGCGTGCCACGCCCTGCAGCAGGGTGAGGTGCAAGGGGGATTCGTTCTCCACGGCATGGCGGGCGGTGATCTCGACGACCGTCTCGCGCTTGCCGGCCACGCGGATGCATGCGCGGTGATCATGGCCGTCGCCATTGAAGAGCACGCACTCGTCACCTTCGCGCAATCGCAGCACGCGGACCAGGTGTGCAGCGGCGGTTTCCGGTAGCGCCAGCGACGTGCCGGGCTGCAAGGGCATGTCCACGAAACAGCGGGTCAAGCGCATGCGGTGGCCTCGTTGATGGCGGCAAGCGTGGTGTCGGCCAGCAGTGCCAGTTGTGCATCATCCACGCAATAAGGTGGCATCCAGTACAGCACGTCGCCCAGCGGGCGCAGTACCACGCCACGTGCCAGCGCCGCGCGATAGGCATGCAAGCCGATGCGTGCCTGTGCAGGGAACGGTGTGCGTTTGTCGCCATCCAGGGTCAGTTCGAAGGCGGTGATCATGCCGGCCTGTCGCACGTCGGCGACGTGGCGATGTTCGGCCAGGGGTTGCGCCAAGACCGCCATGCGGGCCGCCGTGGCACGATTGCGTGCCAGCACATCGTCCTGTTCGAAGATGGACAGCGTGGCCAGTGCCGCCGAACAGGCCAGCGGATTGCCGGTGTAACTGTGCGAGTGGAGGAAGGCGCGTTCGCGGGAATCGTCGAGGAACCCCTCGTAGATTTCCTGCGTGGCCAGCACTGCCGCCAATGGCAGGAAGCCGCCCGTCAGTCCCTTGGAAAGACACATCAGGTCCGGCATCACGCCACTTTGTTCGCTGGCGAACAGGGTGCCGGTGCGGCCGAAACCCACCGCGATTTCGTCGGCGATCAGGAAGATGCCATGTGCATCGCAGAGCTGACGCACGCGCGCAAGATAGGCGGGATCATGCATGCGCATGCCACCGGCGCATTGCACGCGTGGCTCCACGATGACCGCACAGATTTCGCCGGGATGGCGATCCAGCAATTCCGCCATCGCATCGGCGGCACGCAACGCGCAGTCACGGGCCGACTCGCCGGGCTCGGCGCGCCAGGCGTCGGGCGAAGGAGCGAAGAGGGCTTCACTGAGCAGCGGTGCGTAGACGCGGCGGTACAGCGGGATATCGCCTACCGAAAGTGCCCCCAGGGTTTCCCCGTGATAGCCGTTTTCCAGGGCAACGAACTTCGTCCGCCGGGTTTCGCCCCGGTTGTGGAACCAGTGGAAGGCCATTTTCAGCGCCACTTCCACGCCTGCCGAACCATTGTCGGCATAGAACACCTTGGCCAATGGAGCACGTCCGGCCTGGCGGGGTGCGATTTCAAGCAGGCGCTCGGCCAACTGCACGGCGGGGGCATGCGAGAAACCGGCCAGGATCACGTGTTCCAGTTCCCCGGCCTGGCGCGCGATGGCGCCGGCGATGCGGGGTTCTGCATTGCCGAACAGATTGGTCCACCAACTGCTGACCGCATCCAGGTAACGGCGCCCATCATGGCCATGCAGCCATGCACCTTCGCCACTGGCAATGGGGACCAGCGGCAGCGTGTCCGGGTGTTCGCGCATCTGCGTGCACGGATGCCACAGCACGGACAAATCGCGCGAACGCCAATGGTCGGCGTCTGTTAGCATTCCGGGCCGATGAATCTTTTCTTGCATCCTCCCATCATATCGTTGGCCCGGGGACCGCGCGAAGGCGTGGCGGGCGCATGAGCCGCAAGCTTCCCACCATCCACGGCATCACCGAGCGTGCGGAAACCCCCACGGAACGGCGCGTGGAGGAGCTTGACCTGGAGTTCAGCAACGGCGAGCGCCGCCGTTTCCACCGGCTCAAGCCGCAAGGCCATGGCGCGGTGGTGGTGGTCCCCATGCTGGATGAGCACACCGTGTTGCTGGTACGTGAATACGCCGCCGGGGTGCATCGCTATGAGCTGGGCCTGGTCAAGGGACGCATGGATGAAGGCGAAACCCCGGAACAGGCGGCCGACCGCGAACTGAAGGAAGAGGCTGGCTACGGCGCCCGCCGGCTGGACGTGTTGCGTTCGATGAGCCTGGTGCCCACCTACATGGCCCACCGTTCGTGGCTGGTGCTGGCGCGAGACCTGTATCCGGAACGGTTGCAGGGTGACGAGCCGGAAGAACTGGAAGTCGTGCCATGGAAGCTGGATGACCTCGGCGAGTTGATGCTGCGCGAGGATTTTTCGGAAGGCCGTTCACTGGCTGCCCTGTTCATCGTGCGTGAATGGTTGCGGGGTACGCGATGACTACCATTTCCACCGCCATGTGCGAGGCCGTCCTGATGATCGCGCGCGATGCCGGCGACGCGATCATGGAGGTCTACGGCAAACCCTTCGAGGTTGAACACAAGGGAGATGCCAGTCCGCTGACCCAGGCGGACCTGGATGCACACCGGATCATCGTGAAGGGCCTGGGGCGACTGACGCCCGACTGGCCAGTGCTTTCGGAGGAAGCGGCAGGCATCCCCTGGGAAACCCGCCAAGGCTGGTCCACCTACTGGCTGGTCGATCCATTGGATGGCACCCGCGAGTTCGTCAAGCGCAATGGCGAGTTCACCGTCAACATCGCCTTGATCCGCCACCACGAGCCGGTGTTCGGCGTGGTGCATGCGCCCGTGGCAGGTTCCACCTGGCATGCGATCCAGGGCAGGGGTGCCTATCGCCGTGATGGTGAAGTGGACGTGGAAATCCGTACCCGGACGCCCGCCAGCGAGCCCTTGCACGTGGCAGCCAGTCGCTCGCATCGCGACGCGCGCACTCAGGCGCTGCTGGATCGGATGGGCGTGGCCGATACCGTCGCGCTGGGTTCATCACTCAAATTCTGCCGGATTGCCGACGGCGCACTGGATGTCTATCCGCGCTTCGGCCCCACTTCCGAGTGGGATACCGCTGCCGGACAATGCGTATTGGAAGCGGCAGGCGGGATGGTGCTGGCACCGGATGGGCGGGCGTTCCGCTACAACCGCCGAGAAACCTTGTTGAATGGCGACTTCATTGCATTGGGTGACCCCGGCTTGCCCTGGAGGCCATGGTTTGGATAACGAAAAGCCGCGCGGTATCGACGAACTGCTGACCATCATGGCGCGCTTGCGCGACCGTGAACATGGTTGCCCCTGGGATATCGAGCAGGATTTTTCCACCATCGCGCCCTATACCATCGAGGAAGCCTACGAGGTTGCGGATGCCATCGATCGCAAGGACCTGGCCGCCCTCAAGGATGAATTGGGTGACCTGCTGTTGCAGGTGGTGTTCCATGCGCAGATGGCACAGGAGCAGGGCGCCTTCTGTTTTGCAGACGTAGTGGCGGCGATCAGCGACAAGATGGTCCGCCGGCATCCGCACGTCTTCGGTGATGCCTCCTTCGAGGATGCGGAAGCGCAGACCCTGAACTGGGAAGCCATCAAGCGCGCCGAACGTGAAGCGGCAGGTGAGCACGATACGTCGGCGCTGTCCGGCATTTCCCGCGGCCTGCCGGAATGGCAGCGTGCGGTGAAGCTGCAATCACGCGCTGCCCGCACCGGTTTCGACTGGCCAGGTCCGGAGCCGGTCATCGCCAAGCTGCACGAAGAGATCGAAGAAGTGCGTGAGGAGTTCGCACGCGGCCCGGTGCAGGACAACCATGAGCACCTGCAGGACGAGATAGGCGACGTGTTGTTCGTCTGCGCCAATCTCGCACGACATGCCAAGGTCGACGTGGGTGCCGCATTGCGACAGGCCAACCTGAAGTTCGAACGCCGTTTCCGCTTGATGGAAACGCTGTCGGCCGGGGAAGGGGTGGATCTGGCTTCATTGTCGCTGGAGCAGCAGGACGCCTACTGGAACCGTGCAAAGCAGGTGGAGCGAGGTGGCGAATGATCCTGGTCAAGACCCTGTCGCTGTTCGTGGTCACGGCGTTGGCCGAAATCATCGGCTGCTACCTGCCCTACGTGTGGTTACGCAAGGATGGCAGCGCATGGTTGCTGGTGCCGGCGGCGCTGGCGTTGGCGTTGTTCGCCTGGTTGCTGACGCTGCATCCCACTGCGGCGGGCCGGGTCTATGCCGCCTACGGCGGTGTATACGTCACCGTCGCGCTGGGCTGGCTGTGGTGGGTGGAGGCAATCAAGCCGACCCGCTGGGACCTGGTTGGCGTGACGTTGTGCCTGGCTGGCATGGCGGTCATCATGTCGGCACCGCGCACGGTCTGATCCTGGAGGGGAAATGAGCCGTTTCGCCAGTTTCCGCGAGTTCTATCCGTTCTATCTGGAAGAGCACAGCCATCGCACCTCGCGCCGGCTGCATTTCATTGGCAGTTGGGGTGTATTGGCACTGTTGGCCACCGCACTGTTCACGGCCAACGCCTGGTGGCTGCTGGGTGCTCTTTTCTGTGGCTATGGGTTCGCCTGGGTGGGGCATTTCTTCTTCGAGAAGAACAAGCCGGCCACGTTCAAGTACCCG
>JBQGFJ010000262.1:0-1572 GCA_052040085.1 Pseudoxanthomonas sp. | reverse complement strand
CCCAGACCGCCGGCGGTGATGCTCACATTGACCTCGTCGCTGACTTTCGGCGCGTAGGCGCCCACGCCGAAGTCGCTGCGCTTGAGGGTGGTGGTGGCGTTGAAGCCCGCCGCCGGCACCTTGGCCATCGGGTGCTCGCCGGCGCCGTTGATGGTCACATCCAGGGTCACCGGCTTGGTGATGTCCTTGATGGTCAGGTCACCGGTGACCTTGAGCGTATTCACGCCGGAGGATTCCACCTGGGTGCTGTTGAAGGTGGCCACCGGGAAGGTGGCGGCGTCGAAGAAATCGGCACTGCGCAGGTGCTCGTCGAAAGCGGCGGTGAAGCTGTTCAAGCCGGACAGCGGCAGCACCACCTTCACCGAGGAAGCGCCCACGTCATCGGCGTTGTAGACCAGCGTGCCTTCCACATTACCGAAATGCGCGGAGGGATTCGAGAAACCGAGGTGGTTCCATTGCGCCAGCACGTCGGTATGGGTCGGGTCCAGCACGTAGGTGCCGGATGCCGCCACGATGGCTTCTTCGGCAGCGGCGGCCGGGGCCTGCTGGGCAGCTGTGGCCTCCTGGGCAGCCGGGGCGGTGGCAGTTTCAGCGGACTGCTGGGTGCAGGCGGCCATGGCGGCGGCAAGGCCGAGGACAAGCAGGGAATGACGGATCTTCATGGGAATTCTCTCGCGTGGAAGGAGGGGGGTGGTGGAAGTGTATGCCTTGGCCCGCATCATTCGATGCGGGCGGCCTCGTCGAAACTGAGCCGCGGCAGGCGCGGGAACACGCCGGCCGGATCACCGTAGCCCAGGTTGACCAGGAAGTTGGACTTGATGCCGGTGCCGCTGAAGAACAACTCATCGACCTTGGCGTTGTTGAAGCCGGACATCGGGCCGGTATCCAGCCCCAGCGCGCGCGCGGCCACGATCAGGTAGGCACCTTGCAGGCTGCCGTTGCGGAACGCGCCTTCGCGGCGGTTTTCCTGCGGACCCTCGAACCAGCCCTTGGCATCGGGCACGTGCGGGAACAGGTAGGGCACCTTCTCGTGGAAATCCAGATCGAAACCGACGATCACCGTGACCGGTGCCGCCAGCGTCTTCTTGAGGTTGCCGGCATCCAGTGCGGTCCCCAGCTTGGCCTTGGCCTCGGGCGACTTCACGAACACGAAGCGGGCCGGCGTGGTGTTGGCCGCAGTCGGGCCCCACTTGAGCAGTTCATACAGGGCATGGAGCTGGGCATCTTCCACCGGCGTATCCAAGAATGCGTTCTGGGTACGGGCCGTACGGAACAACTGGTCGAGTGCAGCGGAATCTAGGGGCTGGGACATGGAGGGTTCCGGGTCGGGAAATCGGCAGGAGGGTGAGAGGCGCTCGCCCGCTCCACGCGGGCAGAAGGCCAGTGTAGAGTGTCCCGACTTTGATGGTACCCGACCGCTTCGGAACGGATTGTTTTCATATTTGGGACAAATGACGCGCCAGCCCAACCATTCCATGCACACTTGGACCCTCACCGATGGACACGCAGGCAATGTCCGTCAGGCCGAGGCCCTGGCGGATGCGCTGGGTCTGACTACGCCTCAAGCCTGGA
>JBQGFJ010000261.1:0-26422 GCA_052040085.1 Pseudoxanthomonas sp. | reverse complement strand
ACATCCGTTGAAGAGCGACTCCCGCCTGCGCGGGAGTGACGGCTTAATTTACTCACTCCTCACTTCTGTCCACTCACTCCTCGCTTCTCACTTCTCTCCCGCCTCGGACCCGCTACTCCACGTCACACGTCACGCGCAGCCTGATGGAGGAATCCCTGGGCAACGACGGGATCCACACGCCATCGGACAAGAGATTGGCCATGGACAATTCACCGGGTGCATTGCCTGCGTTCGGGCAGACCGGCGCACCGGTAACCGCTTCGCACGCGGGTGGAGGCGCCAACTCGCAGTTGGCCAGGCCCGGCAAGGGTTCATCGCGCACGATGGCATTTTCCACGCCAATGGGGCCATTGTTGCCCAACACGATTTCGTAGGTGACTTCCGTCCCGATGATCGCTTCATCCACGTTGCTGGTCTTGGTCAACCAAAGATCGGCCACGGTACTCGACTGGTTCACGTCTTCATCCGTGTTGTTGTCCGGGTCCGGGTCCACCGTGGAGGGGCCAGGCGTGACCGTAGCGGTATTCGCCAACACCCCGGTGAAGTCAGTGGGTACATCCAGGGTCAAGGTATAGGTCACGGTTCCCCCCACGGGCAGGCTCACGCCGGTGTCGTTGATGGCACCGCTGCCCGATGCTGCCCCGCATACGCCCCCGCTTGCTCCCACACATGTCCAACTGGCCGTGGTGATGCCCGCCGGAAGCGGATCCGATACGGTCACGCCGGCCGCGCCAAACGGACCGCTGTTCCCCGCCACGATGGTGTATGCCACCTGCTCGCCCGGGATGTAGACCGTTTCGCCATCATCTTTCTGGATGTGCAGGTCGGCGGCAAACGTGATGTTCGCGGTGGGACAGTTGGCACCGTCGTTGACAGTGGAACCCGGCGAACCGGATATCAATGTCCATGCACCCGTGGCCAGATTGACCTGGTAGAAACCACTGCCATTGTTCGCACTGCCGAAGAATCCGTTGGGCGCGCCGAACTGTGCACCCAATGGAGGCGGGGTGGTTACCCCGGAGCCTCCTATCAGCGTGACCGCGCCAGTGGCGTGGTTGATGCGGTAAAGCAACCCATTGGTAGCCACCGCATACATGATGCCGCCGACAAATCCCATGTCGGTCAGGGTAAGTGAGGCACTCAACGGGATGGGCGTGGCAACCAGCGTCTCCACATTGATGGCGTAGAAATTGGCATTGTTGCCCGTGGGCTTCACGTAGTACGTGCCATCCGGCCCGAACGTGCCGCTGTTGTAGGACGTGTCAGGCAGGTTCACCACCGGCCCCAGGATATGCGCCTGGGCATCCGAGCCCACCCGCAGCAGCAGGTTGCCGGGAGGGAAGGCCGGATCGGCGGACTCCGGGGTGGCGTACATGTAATTGTCCAGGGGGTTGTAGCCCAGCGCGTTGTAGACCGGCAACGTCGACCCTAGCAAGTTGAACTGGAACGGGTTCGATCCGGTATCGATGGCATACAACCGGCTCTGCTGGCCGGGCGTGGCGGATGTTGCTTGCGACAACCACATCCGCCCATCGCAGCTCCCGAAATCGGGCTGGTGGAAGATGCTTGCGCTGACGGTATGGCCATCGGCATGGACTTGATCCTGGGAGTTCGTGTATCCCGCCGCGCCATGGCCCGACAAACTTATGTTGAATACTGCCTGGGTGATCCTGCCATTGATTCGCACGCTCCCGCAGCCCGCCTGGTTGGCGGCACAGGAAACACTCATCGTGTTCATGGGGCCAGCCACGGCCACTACATTGCCGGCAACGACACTGAAGCGCGTGTTTCCCGACATATGCGCCAATGACGCCACCACCGGGACCATGCCATTGGCGGTGGAAGCCAGGCTGTAACGCGCGGCATAGCGCATGGAATCGGCAGCAGTGCCCTCATTCGTTCCCAACCCGCCCAGATGAATCACCGGGTTGGTGACGGGCTGGCTGAATGTCACGGTGAGCGTTCCGCGGGCCCCGCAGACAACCCCATTGTCATTGGCAAGCGGGTCGGTGCCCGGCACTGCACAACCTGCCCCCCACACATCCAGCTGCACGGCGGGACTGGTTGCGACAGCTCCCGTGAAGTGCGCATCGAGCGGTGTGCCGATTCCATCAAGCGTACTGTCGGCGACACGTACCCTGTAAGCATCAATGCCGGCCGATGCCGTCGTCGTCGTTGCAAATGTCACGGTCACGCCATTCGCGTACTGGAACGTGGCCGCGCCGTTCGGTCCCGTACTGCCACCGACGAAACCGGAGGGTGGCAAATACCCTTGCGCGTCCGCGCCCGCCGCCATGCACAGGCCGGCCAGCAACAGGAATATCCCTGCGGATGCCTTCCGCCAGGAGTGGATGTGCACCATTGATGCCGTCACCGGTTTGCTCCTCCATTGAGAAACCAAGATGAATCTTTGCCCCGTGTCCCCACGACATCCGGTGGCACTCACGAAAGCATGGTCCGCCACACCCGGAGAGCCGGATTGCACGGACGACACGGGCAATGATCCGAAGCGGCAGGCCTTCGATCCCCATCTCCAGCTGCCGCACGCCAGCCCCTGTCCGCAGCAACCCATTCTCGCCGATTGCACCGGACAGGCAAGTGTAATGGAAAATGTCCGGCACGGCCGGGCCTGTCGTTTCCCGTGCCCCCTGAGCGGTGCCTATCGCGCGTGCGCTGCTTCAGCTGGCTGCGCTGCATGGGGGTTTCATGTGGATGGAGCCACCTCTCCACGGATGGACAAGGTGTCCCCATGCATGCACACGCCCGCGCCTGACTGTCCGGCCTTCACCAGCCCGGCAATGGCAGGGCGTTCACGATGGCATCGCGGACGACATGCAACGCTGCGCGGGTCCCTGCTTCCTTTTACGGATGCCGCGGATTCCACCCGTTTCCCTGGATCAGGGAGGCGTTCCCGTGGCCGTCACCGTGCATGTCAGCGTGAAGGTCACGCTCTGTCCGCCGGGCAATGCCGGAATGACAAGGCCCGCACCCTGCAACCCGCCGACATCCGTCGTGGCAGGACAGCTTGCGCCACTACTTGCCGAACATGACACGGTGCTGCATGACAATCCCGGTACCGGCGGATCGCTCACGCGCGCATTGAAAGCCGTGGCAGTGCCGGTGTTGCTTGCCACGATGGAATAAGACACCGTGCTGCCACTGGGCACCGTGCTGGCAGGATTGGTCTTGCTGATGGACAGGTCCACGGATGCCAGTGCATTGGTGATGGTGCAGGTCAGGTCGTCGCCCGCCGTCGGCGTGAATTCGTTCCAGGCCTGCGTGTTTCCATTCGGCGACCCGGTGCCGGAGGGCAATGGCGTGGTAGAGCCCTGGGTGTTGTTGACGCATTGCAGACTGGGCAGATAGTTGCTCAGCGGCTGATCGGCGCCGGTCCCATTGGCCTTGACGGTTTCCGTGAATTGCATCGTGTATCCCGCCGGCAGGATCACGACACCGGTGCTCGCCACGGCGGGCAACGCCGTTCCCGTGGTGGTGGCGGTACTGTGCTGGATGCCGCGCGAATACAACCGCACTTGCACCTGGTCGGCAACGTTGGCACGTCCCTGCAATCGCTTGATCAACTCCACCCACACCGGGACTGGCGTGCTGCGGCAGACCTCGGACTGGAAATCCCTGTCCGCCTGGCCGTGCAAGGTAGCCACCGCGCGGTTGTACAGGCCGGCACCCGGTGCCAGCGGAGAGGCGCATGCATTGTCGGCCATCGTGCCGCCACGCTGGACGCGGAACCTCACGGTAATCCGGTAGGTGTCGGTCCCGCCTGCGGCCAATGTACTGCCTGGCGCGGCCTGCAACGTCCATGGCCCAACACCGGCCAGCGCTACGGAAGCGGCACCATTGCGGGTAAAGCCTGCCTGCAGGATGCTGGCGTTGGATGCGAATCCGGGGGCGTCGATCAGGCTGTAGGTAGCCGCAACCGCGGTCGGATTGTTGACGCCGATGGTGTAGACGATCTCGAAGACATCATTGCCCTGGGCAACCACGGCCACCGGCTCATCGGCATTCTTGGTGACGACCAGATCGGCATCGTCATCAACGATGGTATAGGTCCAGGTAGTGAGTCCAGGTGCTCCGCACTGGCTGCTGGAAACCAGCAGGTAGTCAGGAGCCGATACGTTGGCCGGCGGACGCAATTGGAAAATGATCGTTTCGTTTCCTTCGGCGACTGCATCGTCGGTGATGACCAGCGGCAGCGGGAAGAAGCTGCCGGTTGCCGCGGTGCCATCATAATTGCCGGCAGGAACGGCAATGGTGAAATCGCCGTTGGCATCCACCACGGTGCCCGGCGCCATCACGAAATCCGTGCCAAGCACGGCGGTTCCACCCGCGATCCGGGCCGTGACCTTGAACGCGGAATACACCGTGCCATTGACCCGGAACGTGGGCAGATTACTGCTGCCCGCTTCAGGCGTGGAGCTGCTGGACGTGATGAACTCCACGAACGGTGCCACTGCAATCTGGATTTCATCCAGCAGGTTGCCTTCGGTGGTGCCACCCACCGCCTCGAAACCGATGTTGGTGCTGCCGGTGGTGCCGGCATATTGGAACTGACCGCTGTAGTCGACCCAAGTGGTATTGCCCGGGGCACGTACCGGTGTTTGCGCCGAGCCCTGCGATACGACAGGCGTTTCGAAAGTACCGTTGTTGGTGGTACCAACCCGCACCACCGTACTCGTCGCACCCACCTTCATTTCCATGCGGTCGAACGAGGTGGAACTGGCCGTGCCGGGTGCGCGTCCACGATGGCTGAAACGCCAACGCACGTTCTCGCCATTGATCAGGCAGACATTCTGGTAGATGCGTGACGCAGCCGCGGCGTTCAGTTCGGCAAGCTGCACGCCCCCGCGGGCATTCACCGTGCCGCCGGAAGTGGAGCTGCGCGGTGTGTGCCATATTTCAAGGATCGGGGCCGTCTGGTCGAACCCGGAAGGCACCACGCAGTCACCGGAATTTTCCGTGACGTGCGACGTATGCGTGGTCTCCCAGCCTGGCACTTGCGATGCCGCGATGTACACGCGGCATCCTGCAGTCGCCAAGTTCGGGGCTTCAAAACCCAGGTTGATGAAGTTGCGTTGCACCTGGGCGGAGACCGGCCCGGCCGCCAATACCATGCCGGCGCACAGGACCCATCCCAGCCAACGGAATACTTCATGTCCTGTCATGCGCACGTTTCGTCTCCCGCGTCTGTGACGTTCCGATAATCATGCTCGCCACGCCTGCAACCCACCAGTGCCACCACTGCCTGGGCGTGCCCCCGAACTCAGGGTTCGATGGCGCAATCCACTGTCAGGGTTACCTGCCCCCCGGCAGGCATTTGGGGGATGAATACCCCTGCCCCCTGGAGGTCTTCAACGCTGTGCGCCGCCGGGCACATGGCACCATCGGAAGCACTGCAGCCAACGTTGTTGCACGCCAGGCCGGCCACGGCCGGATCCCGGATCACGGCATCGTTGGCATGTCGCGCGCCATCATTCCTGGCAACGATGCTGTAGGTCACGCTGTTTCCACCCACCACCGTCGATTCGTTGGCTGTCTTGGTGATCGACAGATCACTGCGCCTTCCCGTGTTGGTATAGGTGCATGTGATGGCGGCCCCGCTGTCATCAACCGTGAGAATGCCATCCGCCAGGGTGCCGCCACCGGCGCATGCCAGGGTGGTGTCGTAGATGCCGACGTTGGCCGCCGCCAGGGATTCGGACAGTTGGATGGCTTCGCCCTGGAATACCAGCAACGGCGTACCGTCGGTGTCGGTTTCACCCGTGGTATCGGCGATGGAGTCCAGCGTATCGACCACCATGCCATCACGACTTGCTTGCAGTGTTGCGCCATCACCAATGGTGGCATCCACCCAGGTCTTGCGCAGGGTCAATCCCGCGGTGACGCAGGTAACGTCATCGAAGGTCAACGAGGCCTGGTCGAAATTGAGGTTGTTGGTCATCGATACCACGTACGAAATCGTGCTTCCCGATTGCACCGTGACCGTGCCGGATACCTGCACCCAGTTCGAATCCATTGATCCGGGCGGGTTCGTCGGTGCCGGCAAACTGATCGGCTGCTGGGCGAGCATGGTGCCGGAAAGGCCTGCGCCTTCCAGGATGCGGATACCACCCGTGCCAGCCAGATTGTCGCGAGTCGAGAACCAGCCGGAAAAGGTTGCCTGCCGGGTCTGGCCCGGCGCGCCACCACAGGACGGAACGACGAAGTACTGATAGAAGTCGTTGGCGCCACTGGCAATGTCCAGGTAATGCTGGACCCTGCCGGCAACGTTGGTAGCCGGATCGGCATCGAACCGCGGGCCACCGTTGCCGTAGGTTGTGCCGCCGTTGACCTTCACCACATTGGAATCATTCCCCGGACCAAGTATCCACGGGCTGATCGACCAGCCGATATTGTTGCCCATGTTGGGCGGCGGGTTGTTTTCGAAACCGGGATTGACGATCAGGTTTTGTGCCCCTGCCATTGCCGGGATGAACACAAGCGCCGCAACGGCAATCAAAGCCAGATGACGCACGCACGAGCGCCGCAGGGGCGCTATCTTCTTTTCCATCATGATTCGAACTATGGCTCTGATTCAGGGCGTAGTGCCCGTTGCTGTGACGTTGCAAGTGAGCATGAGGGTCAGGCTGCCTCCCACAGGCAACGTGGGGACCACTACGCCGGGATCTTGCAAAACAGGAACGCTCAAGGTCGCCGGACAAGTGGCGCCCCCAACGAGCGAAGCGGCCGGACAAGTCACGGTCATGCAATTCAACCCTGCCACTTGCGGGTCGTGGATAATCGCGTTGTTGGCTGTCTGAGGACCATCATTGCGCGCCACGATGGTGAAGATTGCCTGCTCACCCGAGGTCAACGTCGATACGTTGGCTGTCTTGCTGATCGAAAGGTTGGCGACCGGCGCCGTATTGGTGATGGTGCACACGATTTGTGCATTGGCGCCTGCCACCACGCTCCAGCGTCGCTCGGTGGCAGTGTTGGTGACCTGGGTGGCCGCAAGCGGAATCCCGTTCCGGGTACAGGCGATGCTTGTCACATAACCTGACAGCGCCGTGACGCTGCCGGCGGCCATTGTCTCGCTCAGGAAATAAGTCCTGCCGGTCACCACTTCAAAGGGCCCGGTGCTTGCCTGCTGCCCGGTGCCTGCGCCGGCCGTGGTGGAAGCGCCCAGTTCTCCGTCCTCGCTGCTGCTGACCACGATCCTGAATTGATCATTGGCGTTCAGGCGTTGGTTGCCGACCACCTTGTTGAGGGTGATTTCCGAATCGTTGCCCACGATTGATCCGTTGCAACCATTGGCGCTGTCCGGTTGCGATGGATCCCGGTAGGCGGAGGCCGGAATGATTTCCGTCGTCGTGCCGACACCATCGGCATTGGGCCGGACCCAGCGCAGACGGGCATGGTTGATCCCCGCCTGATTGGTCCAGTAGACGCGCATCAATGCGCAACTGTTGGGGTTGGCGGCGTTGAAGATGCCTATCGTCGCGAACGTAGTGTCGTTGGTGGTCCATTCCGCGAGTGAGCCCACCGGAATGTCATACACGGCATTCCGGTAATCGGTTTCCTCGTATTCGGCAGACAGCTCCACCACCAGGTTGTCGTCATGTGCGACCGATACCGTATAGGCGCCGGCATAGGGGGCCTGGATCAGGGCATACATTACCCGGCCCTGGGCTTGGTGCTGGCAGGCTGCGGAGTCTTCCCAACCATCTCCCGCCGCACTGTTGCAAAGACCGGTCTGGTCAGCCGGGCTCTGGCGGAAGTCGATGTTCGGACTGCTGCCCGTGCGCACGGCATTGGCAGGATCCAGGGTGAGTGCCCGGAACGGTGCCATTGCCGTGTTGTTGGGGAAGTTGTCGAAGCGCGGGGCGCCGGGATTGCCCTGGGCCAGCGTGGCCGGCACGTTGTCCAGGCCACGATAGTCCTCCCACAACACGCTCTGCGCCATGGCCATGCCGGGGATCGACAACAGCAATGCACATGCGAGGGTCCTGGTATAGGCACGCGTGCGCGAACCGGCTTGCAACTCGAAACGTTCCATCATGTATTACCTGTCTTTGCTCAGTACGTTCCGACGAGGTTGATGAACCAACCCTTGTGGTCGTAGTCGAAGTTGGTCAGGTTGTCGCTGAAGTCGGTGAAGTTGTAACCGGCACCGATGCGGAAGTGTTTGTTGACGTCACGATCCAGGCCCAGCAGCCAGCCCTGGCGGGTGCCGCCGTCCTGCACGTCCAGCCAGCGGTATTCGGCCAGGCCATGCCACTGCTGGCGCAGCTCGTAACGAATCTGTCCGGCGGCAAAGGTGGTGGACGAATCGGCCCAGTCACCGGCACCGCGACCGAACCGCACTTCGCCTTCGCGCTGTGCCAGCTTGGCGGCCAGTTCCCAGTGCTGGTTGTACTTGTAGACGCCTTCCATCGAGAGGATCTGGGTCTTCTGGTCGTACTGCGCACCGCCCAGCTGGCCCAGCGTGGAGAGGTCGTACAGGTAGGTGTAGCGACCGAACAGGCCCCAGCGCTGGTTGTTCCACGGACGGTAGGCGAAACCGGCGTTGCCCTCGATGAAACGGGCCCCGGCGGCAGCGTTCAACTCGTCCTCGGTATCGGCGTAGTTGAAGCGGGCGGCCACGCGCCAGCTCTCATCGATCTTGTGGGTCAGGCGATTGGTGCTGACCCACTGCTCGCGCCGCTCGACGCCGCTGTCCTTGCGCCACTCGATCTTGCTCTGCCAATCGGTATCCGGCGAGGTACGCCCGCCGCTGACGCTGACGGCACGCCGGTCGACGTTGCCGCCTTCGCTGTTGGTCAGTTCGCCATCGCTCAGGGTGAAGCCCATCCGCCAGCCCTGGGCCGGGAAGAAGTCCATGCCGAAGGTGTGGGCCAGGCCGGATTCATTGGGCGCCTTCAGGTACTGGCTCTCGTTGAACATGGTGGCCTGGTTGGACAGGCGCCAGCGCTGGCCCAGGGTCCAGCCGGTCTGCCGGTTGGGGTTGAACAGCGCGTCGTACTCGGTGGTGTCGGTGGAGTAGGTGTAGGCCCCGTAGACGGTGTGGTCGGTATCCAGCCGGTACTCGGCATTGACCTGCGCGGCATCGCCACGATCACCGGTGGTGACTTCGGCGCCGACCGAGGACAGGTTGCCGAACAGGTACTTGCCGCCCAGGGTGTAGGCGTCGTTGCTGGCGTAGCTGCCTTCTTCGTCCACCGTGACCTGGGCGATGCCGTAGAGCTCCAGCGAGGTGCCGAAGCGGTGCGCATACTTCAACGCGGCCAGGGTGCCGGCGGCATCGCCGGCCAGGCGCTCTTCTTCGACGCGGCGCAGTTCGGCCGACAGGGTGCCGGTCTCGCTGAAACGCCACTCGCCGGTGACCTGACTCTGGGTCAGGGTCTCGGCACCGCGTTCGGCACGGGTATGCCGTGCATACAGGCCGAAGGTGGGCGAGAAGCGGCCCAGTACCTCGGCGCCGTACTCCACGATGTCCTGCCCGCCGGTATCGCGGGCGCCGGTGGAATAACCGGCTTCCACGTCACGCCACCAGGCCCCTGCGCTCCAGTCCTGTTCGGTCCAGCCCAGTTCCTTGAAGTTGGCGCGGGCTTCCACCGCGGTGGCCGTGCCTTCGCGCGGACCGGCAATGTCGTTGAGCTGGGTGAAGCTGAAACCGCCGTTGTCGGAGAAGAACACCGGCGCACCGGTGGACTCGGTCTTGGTGTGTTCCACCTTGACGTAGGTGCCCTTGCCCGCTTGCAGGGTCAGGTCCGCGCCCATCAGGCGATAGTCTTCACCGGCGCGGTTCTCGTCCACGTAGGTGGCACCGACGCCGACATGGTTGCCGAACCAGTGCTTGCCACGCAGGCCGGCGGCCAGTTCATCGGCATCGAAGTTGGACGGGATCCACTCGTAATCCACTGCCAGGCGCTGCTCCAGACCATCCAGCGGCGCATCCCGGGTCAGGGTGGGGCTGTTCTCGCGGGTGATCTGTGCCAACGGGCGGGTCAGCAGGATGCGGCCCTGCAACTCGTCGATCTCGTAGTCGGCGCCACGCTGCAGGACGATGCGGTTCTCGACCCGGCCGGTGGTGCGGTCGCGCACTTCCAGGGTGACCACGTCCGAACCCGGCAACAGGTCGGTGTGGCGCAGGTAGTACAGGCTGCCGCCGGTGCCGATGAACTCGCTGCGGCCCGGGGCGGTCTGCGCTTCGGAGGCGAACACGCGCAACTCGGTGCCCGGATCGCCCCAGCGGTTGGTGGCATTGGCACGCCAGTTCAGCGCCGCGCCGTACAGCGAACGCTGGTACTGGGCGAACTCGGTACCGGTGAAGCCGGTGCTGAAGTTGCCCCACAGTGCCTGGTTCTTGTCCCAGTCCACGCGCACGTAGAACCGGCCCATGGTGTCCACGTCACGGTAGGTGGTGGAGTCATCGCCGTAGACCGGGTAGTAGAGGTCCGGATCCAGGCGGCGGAAGATGTCTTGCGGATCGGGGCGGGTGAAACCATCGAACAGGCGCTCGATGTCGCGTTCGGTGGTGTCGGCCTGTGCCGTCACCAGGTACTTGCCCTTGTACTTGCCCTTGCCATAGAACGCCAGGCGGCCATCGCTGATGACGTCATCGCCATGACGGGCATCGTTGGCGAACGCGGCGGACGCGCCGGACGTCTTGTTCTGCGACACGGTCAGGTCGGCCAGTGCCACGGCGAAGAAGTAGCGGCCGGTCACGTCGACATCGAGCGTGCCTGCGTATCCGCTGCCTTCGCGGCCATCGCCCAGTTGCACGTCGAATGCATGCCGGCCGACGGGCACCAGGTACTCGGCCACGAACTTGCGTTCCAGGTCGACCGGGTAGCTCTCGCCATTGATCGTGAGCCCCTGCCCTTCCGGCAGGTTGCGGCCTTGCACGCGGACACGCGATCCGTAGATCGGGATGTTCTGCTGGCGCAGGCCGTTGGAGGCGAACACGCTGTCCACCAGGCTCTGGTTCAGGGCCTGCTCGGTGCTCAGCAGCGTGCCCAGGGTCTTCTGGGTGCTGTCGCGCAACAGCTGCGCACCGCGCTCGGCTTCTTCCGGGCGCACCAGTTGCAGGGTGCGCGGATAGGTCTCGTCGAAGCGGCCGTCTGCATCGTAGGCACGCAACACGTAGACCAGTTCGTCACCGGCGCGGAACGGGTAGCTGGCCGGCAACGCGCCATCCCACTCGCCACGGCTCACCGCGGCCACGTCCAGCGGCAACTGCACCAGCGGATCGATCAGGTCGGCATCGGAAGCCCGGTAGATCGTCAACTCGAAGCGTTCGGCGAAACCGGGGTAGTTGCTGCGCACGTGGAACGGCACCGGCTGGGTGATGCGCGTACCGTCGAACGCCACCACGCTGGGCGCGGAGATCGACAACTCCGGCACGCCAAGGGCGGGATCTTCGGTCGCCCACACCACGCCGCCGTTGGGCAGATCCAGGGCGAACTTGCCCTGCACCACGGCCTTGCCCGGTTCCAGCAAGCCGATGCTCACGCGGCGATCAGGCTGCAGTTCCTTGGACGTGGACTGTTCGTTGGTGCCTTGGGTGACCGGCTTGTCGTAGCTGCGCGTACGCAGCTTGAACAGCACGCCTTCCTCGGAGCTGCAGGTATCGCCCGTGCAGTCCAGTTGACGGGGCGCCGGATCGGCGGCCGTCGTCGACTGGGCATGGGCCTGCATTGCCAGGCTGGCCAGCACGCCCATCAGGGCGCAATCAAGCAACTTCATCTTCATCTTCTTCATGGTCCGTTCCCCGCTCAGCGCTTCATGCCGACAGCGGCTGTCGGGTCATTGCTCACATCCACCCGCACGCGGGCACGCACCTCGGGGCTCAACCGCTGGGCCAGGGCTTCCTGCACCGCCTTGGCGCGGCGCAGGCCCAGGGCCGTGTTGTACGCATGCGAACCGCGTACGTCGGTGTGGCCGATCAGCGTCACCACGCCCTCGCCACGGCGGTCCAGCGCCTGGGCCATCTGGTCCAGCAAAGGTCCGAACTCCGGACGGATCGCCGACTTGTCGGTGTCGAACAGCACGTGGCCCAGGACATAGCCGCCCTCGTCCACGCCGATCACCATTGACCCTGGATCCCCCGGGTCGCCGCGGACACTGACCACCAGGCCCGGCAGGCTATCGGCCGACACGCGTTGCAGCAGCACCTGCTTCACTGCCTCGGCACGCGCCAGGGCCAGGGCATCGGTGTGTCCGTTGGCCCGGATCAGCACCTCGCCGCCGTGGTACTGGTCGATCTTCGCGGCGATGGCGCCGATCACTTCCAGGTACTCGGTCCGCACGTCGGCGCTGCCCGGGGCGAAGATCACTTCGCCCAGTTCCAGTTCCGCCTGCTCCTTGCCTTCCAGCGGCACCACCGGCAGCTTCACGCCCCAGTCGAACCGGACCGGCAGGCCCGGGGTGACCCGGCGCAGCAGCGGATTGTCGGTGGTGAGCTCGGCACCGGCCGGCAAGGTGGACGGATCCACCTTCAGGATGAAATTGCGGCCCCGTGCCCAGTTGCCTCCGTCCACGCCGGCCAGGTGGTAGCGACCGAACTGATCGGTCTCGATCAGCAGGCCTTCCACCGAGGCAATGCGCACGCCCGGGATGCCGCGTTCGTCGATGCCTTGGTTGCGGATGACGTAATCCACCACGTAACCCCCTTCGACCACGGCCACGCGGCGTTCCACCGTCGGCTGGGCCGCGGTCAGGCCCTTGGCGGCCTCGCCGGAGGTCTCGACCGTGGTGTTGCCCTCGGCATCCATGCGCACGGTGACGCCCTGGTGGTTGGTCAGCACGAAGTCGTTGGTGAAGGCCAGCTCGCTCAGGCGCTGGCGGATCACGACCTGGTGGCGCGTGGCCGGATCGGCTTGCGACTGGCGGCCGGTGATGCCACCCACCGCGATGCCGTGCAGCAGCGGCGAGCTGGCATCGGCTTCCGGTTGCGGGCCGGCACCACGATCCACCGTGGTCGAGTTGGCCACGTAGGCACCCGGGGCGAAGCCACCTTGTACCTGGACGCCACTGAGGGCCGCGCTGTCCTGCCAGCCATCGCCGTCGCGGTCATCGAAGACCGTACCGAAGATCAGGCTGTCATCCAGCAGCGGATCGGACACCAGGTCCACCTCGGCGGTGGCGATGTTGGAGATCGGGTCGCCTTCGCCGGAGAACACCTGGGCCTGGTTCTGGTGGGAGCCCGGGCGCACGCCCGCACCGACTCGCATCAGGTACGTCAGCGTCGCGCTCTGGCCCACGGCCACGTCCACGCCTTCGAAGCGCAGCGGATGCTGGCCCGACACGGTGGCCGCGTTGTCTCCATCGGCCACGCTCAGGGAACCTTCCACGTAGGTGAAGCCTGCCGGCGGGGTATCCACCACATAACCGTTCACCAGGTGGGTCGTGCCCACGTTCTCCACCGTCAGCGTGTAGCGCACCAGGTCACCGATGTTCACCTCGCGCACCGACACACTCTTGGATAGGCGGATCGCGTGCGGGTCGGTTTCCACGTCGATCAACGCGCTGCTGTTGCCTGTCACTGTCACCGTGCCGGTTGCGCCCGCGAACACACCGCTGGCATCCACCACGTTTTCGAGCGCCACGCCTGCATTCACTTCCTCAAGCGTGATGGTGTGCGTGTACTGGTCGCAGAGGGCGGTTTCGCCCACGGCCAGGGTCGTCGGGGCACACGTCAGTGCCACCGGCGCACCACCCTGGAAGCTGTCCAGCACGGTGATGTCGGTCAACGGCACGTTGCCGGTGTTGGTCACCGTCACCGTGTAGGTGATGACATCGCCGATGTTGCCTGCGCCAGCCGTACCGTTGTCCGTCGTCAACACCGCCTGCTTGGTCACGCTGATTGCAGGGCTCTGCAGAATCTGCGTGTCGGTATCACTGGGCGGCGTCGTCAGCGGCGGCGGCGGATTCGACGGGTTGGTCACCGGCGGCATTCCCACGGCTGTCGCCGTGTTGTACACGTTGCCGGCATTCACGTCGGCCTGCGTCACGGTATAGCTCGCCGTTGCCGTCACACTCTGGCCTGCGAGCAGTTCTCCGGCCACGCCTGGCCAGTCGTAGGTGATCGGGCTCAAGCCCACCAGCGTATCGACCACGGACACACCCATCAGCGCCACGTTGCCGTTATTGGTCACCACGAACTGGTAATCGATCACCGAGCCCACGGCGTACGGACCACTCGAGGTCACGCTCTTCACGATGCTCAGGCCCGGGGTCTGCGTGATCGGCGTATCGATCTCGCTCGGCGGCGTCGTGATCGGGGTCGGCGGGTTCGACGGGTCGGTCACCGGCGGCGTGCCGCTGGCCGTCGCGCTGTTATGCACGTTGCCTGCGTTCACGTCGGCCTGCGTCACCACGTACGTCGCCGTACACGTCATGTCCGCGCCCAGCGCCAGCGTCGTCGACGGGCAGCTGATCGCACTCAGGTTCGGCAGCGTATCCGTCACCACCACGTCCGTCAGCGGCACGGTGCCGGTGTTGGTCACCAGGAACGAGTAGGCAATCGTGCTGTTCAACACGTACGGACCACTCGAGGTCACGCTCTTCACGATGCTCAGGCCCGGGGCTTGTACCTCCGTGGGCGCCTGGGCACAGCTGGTGCTTGCGTTGGATACACATCCACTCCCTGGCGGGGTGGTGGGATCACCACCACCGGTCGTGGAAGTGGATGCATGGTTGATGATGCTGCCGCTCGTGGCGGGCGCGGTCACGGTCAGTTCGAAGCTGGCGGTACCACCATTGGCCGCAACAGGTGCCGCGATGTTGCATGCAAGCAATGCACCCGGCGCACTGGGCAGGGTTCCGCAATCCGCCCCGAGGACTGCCGTTGCCACGACATCCGCTGGCAACTGGTCATGCACGATCACCGGCGTTCCGGTGGCAAGTCCACCACTGTTGGTGACTGTAAGCGTGTACTTGAAGCTTTCGCCCACGAGCACCATGGCTGGGCCGCTCTTGGCAAGCGATACGGCGGGACCGACAGGCGTGGTCTCCGTGCAATCGTTACCGGCGGCACTGCAGTCGATACCTTCAACCGTCACGTTGTTGACAATGTTGTTGGTACCCGCGGGCAACGGCGGCGCCGCGACCTGCACCACGAAGCGCAGATCGGCGTGCGAGCCGGCCGGCACGTTGACCGCGTTCGTATTGGCACAGTCACTGCCCGTGCAGGTGAAATCATTGCCCGTAGCCACGTACTGGGTGCCGGCAGGCAGGGTTTCGCGGACATCGTTGGGGAACAGCGTGCCGACGGCTCCACCACTGTTGCTGATCCTGATGCGATAGCCGAGGACATCGCCGGGCACGACCGGCGTACCGGCTACATAAGCTGCACCGTTGACTTCGCTCAAGGTCTTGACGACGGAAAGTTCCGGATCCTGCGGCACGGGGAAACCACAGGAGGCCAGGTCACGGGAGGCCCGGGCCGTGGTGGCCGGACCCGCTGCAAGGTTACCCGTCAGCGGGTTGTAGGCGTAATAGCGACTGGAACTGCTGTTGTCAGCCACGTAAAGGATGCCGTCGCTGGCAAATGCCGCACCTGCCCAATTGATACCCGCGGGCTTTCCGGCAGGTCGCGTTTGACGGACCGCTTGCAGCGGCAATACCGTCATGTCGATGGTGTAGAGATCCTCGCCAACTGCCAGCCATGCGATGCCATTTGCATCGAAGGCAATGTCGCCGCTACCCGTGTCGGTGGGGGCGGGGCTATAGGTCAAGCTGCCCACCGAAGTGATGGTGTAGCCGAAAGCACCGCTGGGGTCGACCCGGTAGACGGGTGCGTTGTTACCACTTCCGATCAGGTAGCCGATGCCAGCCTGGGTCATGCCCGCCCTGGGCACATCGGGCACGCCGGACGATGTCACCTCGTACCAGCCGGGACTGGTCGGATGGGACTGATCGAATGCCCACAACGTAGTGGGCCTGCCGCCGCCCGAAGAAATGAACAACAGCCGGTTGCGCACCGGGTCGACCATCAGCGCATTGGTCACGAGGCCTGTCATCGAAGGCGCGAATGCCAGCTCCGGGGGCAGGACATCACTACCGGAACCCACGTCGTACCGGTACACGCCGCTGTTGACCACGCTGAATATGGGCGCGGGGGCGCCCACGGGACAGAAATCGTAACCAGCCGTGACAGACACGGTACTGATGCCCGTGCATGTGCCGGTTGCCGGATTGAACTCGCGCACGCCCGGTATGGGCGTGCATGCGGCACCGCTGTTGGTCACCCCTGCGGGGGGTGAAATGCTGGCACGGTTGATGACCGTGGTCTGTGCAGATGCCCATGGCCCGATCAAGAGCAAAGACATCAAAAGAAAGGCACGAACAAGACCCACACGGAAGAAATCCGCGTTCCCGACGACTGATTTGGCTGACACGCAATTACCCCGGAATTTCAATCTCACTGACCATAAGCACAAAACGTGCCATACATCTCACTTTTCTGGCCCCCCTGTCTTTCCGAGTCGTTGATGTCCCCGGCAGCGCACTGATGAGTCGGGCCCCGTTGCCGTCTCAGCCGTATCTGCGACCAAAACACGCACCCCATCAATGTGAATATGTTAACTATATAGCTCAATAAATGTGCCCTAGAGCACAAAAAAGTGACAGCTTTTGTCACAATTTGCCGATCCGGCACTCCATTGAATCCCCGTCATGATTCGGATGGGCCTCCTCCCGGGCCAAGACTCCGTCCCGGATTCCCCTCGGGAATAGGCAGGCAGGGCTCTGGATACACACCCGCTCCAGCCAAACCTGAATGACCTCGGCCCGGCGTGTGTGCCTTGTCCAGGCAAATCCAGGTCCAGCACGTCACTTGTCGTGCGCCAAAGGCAATAACGGCCTGCGTGCTACCCTCGCGTCACTCGAAATCCAGAGGGCTTGCCATGCTCAACCGCCTGATTCCCCTTGCTTGTCTGTTGGCTTTCACATGCGCCGCTCCGGCCCTGCATGCTGCCCAGCCCGACCACCATCACGCGCCTGCGCACGCCCACGATGCCGCACTGGAAGCTGCCATCGCCGGCCAATGGCGGGACCCGGCCAATACGGCCCGCGATGCCTATCGGCACCCTGCTGAAACCTTGTCGTTCTTCGGACTGGCCCCGGACATGACCGTGGTGGAGATCACCCCCGGCGGCGGCTGGTATGCGGAAATCCTGGCCCCCTACCTGCGTGAAAGCGGACGTTACGTGGCCGCCGTGGTGGATCCGGCCGCCGTGCCGGAAGGCCGTGGCCGTGATTACCAGCAGAACGCCCGCAGCAGTCTGGAAAAGAAATTCGCCGAGGCCCCGGCGCAATACGGTTCGGCCACCTTCGCCGCCTATGACCCTGCCAATCCGGTATTGGGCCCGGCGGCATCCGCCGATGCCGTGGTGACGTTCCGCAATGTCCACAACTGGCGGATGAGCGGACAGGCCGAAGGCATGTTCAAAGGCTTTTTCGATGTCCTGAAGCCCGGCGGCGTGCTTGGCGTGGTGGAACATCGCGCGGCCGCTGACGTGGCCAATGACGACCGCAGCGGCTACGTGGGCCAGGCCCAGGTCATCGCGTTGGCCGAAGCCGCGGGCTTCGTGCTGGATGCCAGCAGCGAGATCAACGCCAACCCGCTGGATACCAAGGACCATCCCAATGGCGTATGGACCCTGCCGCCCAGCAATCGTCACGATGAAACAGACGCCGCCAAATACCGCGCCATCGGCGAAAGCGACCGGATGACCCTGCGTTTCGTGAAACCATGACGGGTGTTCGTGATGGGTGATTCATGGCCTCGCCAGAAGATGTCCTTGGTGGCTGGCCAGTGGAAAAAAGGCAACGCCCAGTCTTGCCTTCGAATCACGAATCACCCATTCACGAATCACGTCCATGCTGATCGCACTGAACAAACCCTACGGCGTCTTGTGCCAATTCACTGATCGCAGCGAACCACCGCGGCGGACACTGGCAGAGTTCGGACTGCCTGCAGACGTCTATCCGGCAGGTCGCCTGGATTTCGACAGTGAAGGCCTGCTGTTGCTCACCGATGATGGCGAACTGGCCCACCGGCTGACCGATCCCCGCCACAAGCAACCCAAAACGTACTGGGTCCAGGTGGAAGGCACGCCGGATGCCGAAAAACTGCAAGCCCTGCGCGAAGGCGTGCTACTGAACGATGGAATGACCCTGCCTGCCTCGGTTCGCCAACTGGAAACCGCCCCGACCCTGTGGCCACGGGATCCGCCCGTGCGCTACCGCAAGACCGTCCCCGATACCTGGCTGGAAGTGATCATCCGCGAAGGCCGCAATCGCCAGGTCCGCCGGATGACCGCAGCCGTCGGCTTGCCGACATTGCGACTGGTTCGCGTGGCGATGGGCGACGTCTGGCTGGACGGTTTGCTGCCGGGCCAATGGAGAGTGCAGGAGTGAGTGGAGAGAAGTGAGGAGTGAGTGAGAGCAGCGAAGCGATACCTGCAAGTCTGTGCTGCAGGGTTGTCGCTTGAGCTGGGCGGGATTGCTCTTGATTGTGTCAGTGCAATCCCGGCTTTTTCTGGCCCTGCCTTACGCTCACTCTTCGGCAGAGGCCGAAGGCGTATTGATCCTGGGCTTGCGTGTGCGCGTAGCCGTGGCCTTGCCTTCCGTCTTGCGTGCTTCGATGCGGCGGGCCTGGCCTTCGATTGGCGCGCCCTGTGCAGCCTGCTTGCGCTTGCGGTACCAGGCATAGGCAATCAAGCCCACGCCGGCGGCAGCGGCAACAGTCGCTACGGGATGGCGGCGCACGAAGCTACCCGTCACTTTCGCCCCGGCTTTCACGGTCCCGAAAGCGGCACCGGTCTTGAGCAGGGTTTCGGCGCTCGGCACGACGTTCTTGAAGCTGGCGCCGGCCTGGCTGGCCAGCTCCAGGGCACGGTCGGTAATGATGGTCAGTCTGCTCATGGCGATATCCTGTCGCGATAGGGGGGTGGGGCTTGCCGTGTAGTGTCCGCGGATACTCGTTAACGGCATGCATGTTAGCGCTGATTGCATGAAGCAGGAGTGAGGGGGCTGGGGGAGAAGTGAGTGGAGAGGAGTGAGAAGTGAGTGAAGGCAAGAGCAGGGACTACGGCATGTTGGGAACGGCCGTCACTCCCGCGCAGGCGGGAGTCGCTCTTCAACGGATGTTTGCCCGCCCATTTTTTTCAACAGCAAGAGCAAGAGCGACTCCCGCCTGCGCGGGAGTGACGGCCATTTCCGAGAAGCTACAACCCTCGCCCTTGCCTTCACTCACTCCTCACTCCTCTCCACTCACTCCTCTCCCCTCGTTCCTGCTTTCAACTCCCCCTCGGCTTCGCCCGGTGGGTCGCCGTTGCACGCCACGGATCATCGGGCCAGGGATGCCGGGGATACCTTCCCTTCATTTCCTTCTTCACCTCCGCGTAGGTGCTGTTCCAGAAATTGTGCAGGTCCGCCGTGACCTGCAATGGCTTGCCGCCCGGCGACAGCAAATGCAGCAACAGGGGAACCCGGCCATCGGCAATGCGCGGCGTCTCTGCCAAACCGAACAACTCCTGCAACTTCACCGCCAGCACGGGTGGCTGGCCGCGGGCATATTCGATAGGCCTTTCAAGGCCGGAGGGCACAGTGATGCGGACCGGTGCCAGTTGATCGATGCGTTGCCGCAGCGACCACTCCAGCGGCGCTTTCAAGGCTTCGGCCAACTCGCTTTCCTGCAAGGCATCCAATCGGGTCTTGCCCGCGAAGGCCGGCCGCAACCAATCATCCAGGCCTTGCAGCAAGGCGTCATCCGACACGTCGGGCAAGCCCAGTTCCGGCATCCACTCACGCAGGCAGCCCACCCGTTCACGCCATTGGCGCAGGGCATCGCTCCACGGCAAGACTTCCAGGCCCAGTTCGCGCACGGCACCGGTCAACGCCTGTGCTGCCTGTGCCGGGTCCACGCGGCCCGCCGGACGGGATTCCAGCACGATCCTGTCGAACCGGCTTTCCTTCACAGCCACCAAGGCACGACGGTCGGTGTCCCAACGCACCCTGTCTTCGCTGATGAACCGCGCCGGGAATGCCTGTCGCAGGAAGACTTCATCCACCGGTGCAGCACGCTGGATCAGCGCATCACGTGCTTCATGCCGCAACTCGCTGACCACCAGCCATGGTTCTCCGAACAAAACGCTGTCATTGAACAGACGCGCCATTCTGCCGTTGGCCAGCGCGTAACGATGGGGATCGGATGCGTGGCGCATGGCAATGCGATCGGGAAAGGCATGCGAAAGCAGATCGCCGAGACGATGTGCCTCCGCGTCTTGCGGTGGCGGTACGTCGCAACGCAAACGGCGGCGCCATTGCTTCGCCGCCGCATCAATGGCCGCCAGACCGCTGCGATTGGCATCCGCAGGCACACGCGCGTGCCTGAAAGCGGCCAATGCACGCCAACGGGCCGCCAACGCATCACCACCCTGCCGCAGCGGATCACGAGCCTCGATCAGTGCGGCAAGATCGCAAGCCAATGCACGTTCCTGGCCTTCAGGCGCGGACAGCAGCATGGCAGCCAGGCGTGGATGCGTGCCAAGCGCCAGCATGCGCCGTCCGAGATTCGAAATGGCACCACTGCCTTCCAGCGCACCCAATCGCTGCAACAGGTCACGGGCCGAAGCCAACACGCCTGCCGGAGGCGGATCAACAAAGCGCAATGCATCACTGCCCCACGCCGCCAGCTCCAACGCCAACCCTGCCAGTTCGACCTGTGCGATCTCGGGCCTGCGCTGTGTTTCCAGGCGCTGCGACTGCGGCCACAACCGATACGCCCAGCCTTCGGCCACACGGCCCGCGCGGCCGGCACGCTGGTCTGCCGATGCCTGCGAGATGGCCACGGTTTCCAGCCGGGAGAAACCACTGTTGGGATCATGGCGCGGCTCACGCGCAAGACCGCTGTCGATCACTACTCGCACCCCCGGCAAGGTCACCGAAGACTCCGCCACATTGGTGGCCAGAATCACCCGGTGCTGTCCCTGCGGATCGGGCTGCAAGACCTCGGCCTGCCGTTCCACCGGCAGCTCGCCGTGCAGCTCCAGCACACGGACAGTGGATGGCAGCCCTGTTTCCAGCAGGGTGGCCAGACGTGCGATTTCCCGCTGGCCGGGCACGAACACCAGCACATCGCCAGCGTGTTGCTGCAAGGCATGCTCGATGGCTCGCCGCGCCTGAGTTTCAGGGGTTTCCTCGCGACGGAAAGGGAAATGGGCGATGTCCACCGGAAATCCGCGTCCTTCGCTGGCCAGGCGCGGTGCATCGAGGAACCGGGCCAGCCGCTCGCCATCCAGCGTGGCGGACATCACCACGATGCGCAGGTCCTCGCGCAATTGCGATTGCACCTCCAGCGCCAACGCCAGGCCAAGGTCGCCGGCCAGATGACGTTCGTGGAATTCATCGAACAACAACGCGCCCACGCCTTCCAGCAAGGGATCGTCCTGGATCATCCGGGTCAGGATGCCCTCGGTGACGACCTCGATGCGCGTGCGTGCGGAGATCTTGTTTTCGAACCGGATGCGGTAGCCGACCGTCTCGCCAACGGCTTCGCCCAGTTGCTGTGCCATGAACATCGCCGCACTGCGGGCCGCCACGCGGCGTGGCTCCAGCATCACGATCTTCCTACCGTCCAGCCACGCCTCGTCACGCAATGCCAGCGGCACCTGCGTGGTCTTGCCCGCCCCCGGCGGCGCTTCCAGCACCAGGCGCGGATGCACGGCCAGGCTTGCCCGGATGTCGGGCAACAACGGGGCAATCGGAAATTGAGACAGCGACATCCGCCTATTGTAGGAGCGGCCTTGGCCGCGATGCTGTTCATGGCAAAAGCCATCGAAGCCAAGGCCGCTCCTACAAATCGAGCGTGCCCTTTAAGCTATGCGCATGGATTTGATCGATATCGGCGCCAACCTCACCCACGACAGCTTCGACCGCGACCGCGACGCGGTGCTGCAACGTGCCCGCGATGCCGGCGTGACCCGCATGATCGTCACCGGTGCCAGCCGCGAGCATTCGCCGAAAGCACTGGAACTCGCCCTCGCCCATCCCGGAGTGCTGTACGCCACCGCAGGCGTGCACCCGCACCATGCCGTGGAATACACCGATGAGTGCGATGCCGAGATGCGCGCCCTGCACGCCCACCCCGAAGTCGTGGCCGTGGGCGAAGCCGGCTTGGATTACTTCCGCGATTTCTCGCCACGTCCGGCGCAACGCAAGGCCTTCGAACGCCAGTTGCAGATCAGCGTCGATCTTGCCGTCGACGGCGTGGGCAAGCCCCTGTTCCTGCACCAGCGCGATGCCCATGCCGATTTCATGGCCGTGATGAAGAATTTCGAAGGCCGGCTGGGTCCGGCGGTGGTGCACTGCTTCACCGGCACGCGCGAAGAGCTTTTCGACTACCTGGACCAGGACTGGCATATCGGCATCACCGGCTGGTTGTGCGACGAACGCCGTGGCCAGCACTTGCGCGAGATCGTGAAGAACATCCCGGCCAATCGCCTGATGGTGGAAACCGACGCGCCCTACCTGCTGCCCCGCACGCTCAAGCCCATGCCCAAGGACCGCCGCAACGAACCCGCGTTCCTGCCGCATATCGTCGAAGAGCTGGCGCGTGACCGGGGTGAAGACCTCGCCAACACGGCAAGCGCATCAACGGATACGGCTTCTGCCTTTTTCCGGCTTCCGTAAGCCGGCAAACCTCAACTGCGCAGTCCCACGCCCTTCTTCAGCAACCACAATCCCAGCGCGCCCAAGGCCACCACGAAGAACAGCATCAAGGCGTAGGCGATCCACAAGGGCACGTCACTGGTCCCCAGCAAGCCGTAGCGGAAGGCATTGACCATGTAGAAGACCGGGTTGGCATGGGTGGCGGCCTGCGCCCATCCCGGCAGCAGCGTCACCGAATAGAACACGCCGCCCAGGTAGGTCAGCGGGGTAAGGATGAAGGTCGGCACGATGGCGATGTCGTCGAACTTCTTCGCATACACCGCGTTGACGAAACCTGCCAGCGAGAAGATCGTCGCACCCAGTACCACGGTGGTCAGCGTGACCAGCGGATGCGGGATGCGCACCTTGGTGAACAACATGGCGATGCACAGCACGATCACGCCCACCATCACGCCGCGCAACACGGCACCGGCCACGTAACCGCCCAGGATCACCCAGCTCGGCATCGGGCTGACCAGCAACTCTTCCACGTGGCGGCCGAACTTGGCGCCAAAGAAGCTGGACGAAATATTGCCGTAGCTGTTCTGGATCACGCTCATCATCACCAGGCCGGGCACGATGAACTCCAGGTAGGTGAAGCCCCCCATTTCGCCGATCTTGGAGCCGATCAGGCTGCCGAAGATCAGGAAGTACAGCACCATGGTGATGGCCGGCGGCACCAGGGTCTGGCTCCAGATGCGCAGGATGCGCATCACTTCGCGACGGACGATGGTGCCCAGCGCGACCAGGTTGTTGTATCCGGATTCGTTGGGTTGGGCGCTCATGCTGCCTCTCCCTTCTGGCCATTGCCGGTCATGCGCACGAACAGCTCTTCCAGCCGGTTGCTCTTGGTGCGCATGGAGCGCACGCGGATGCCGGCGGCATCGAATGCCGTGAACACCCGGTTGAGATCCATGGCCCTGGGCATGTCGAGGTCCAGCGTATGGTCATCGGCAGCACGCAGGATGGCGCCGGGAATTTCCGGAAGCACGGCCGGCAATGCACCTTCGATATCGAACAGGAAACCCTCCACGTCCAGCTTGGCCAGCAATGACTTCATCGGTCCCTGCTCCACGATGGTGCCGTGGTCGATGATGGCCAGGTTGCGGCACAGGCTCTCGGCTTCCTCCAGGTAATGCGTGGTCAGGATGATGGTGGTACCGGCGGCGTTGATGTCCTTCAGCGTCTTCCACATGCCGCGACGGATCTCGATGTCCACGCCCGCGGTGGGCTCGTCCAGGATCAGCAACTTCGGCCGCGTCATCATGGCCCGCGCAATCATCAAGCGGCGCTTCATGCCGCCGGACAAGGTGCGGCTCATCACCTGCGCCTTGTCCCACAAGTGCGCGGCACGCAGTTCCTGCTCGGCACGCTCCAGTGCTTCGCTGCGGGGAATGCCGTAGAAACCAGCGTAGTTCACCAGGATGTCGAGCGGCCTTTCGAACAGATTGAAATTGATTTCCTGCGGCACCAGGCCGAGCAAGCGCATCGCAGCGTTGCGATCGGCGGAAATATCCACACCGAATACCTCGACACTGCCCGCACTCTTGTTGACCAGCGAACTGACGATGCCGATCAAGGTGGACTTGCCCGCTCCGTTCGGACCCAGCAAGGCAAAGAAGTCGCCCGGCTGCACCTGCAGTGATACCCCTCCCAGGGCCTTCACTCCATTGTCATAGACCTTGCGCAGATCGGTGATGGAAAGCGCCGCGGTAACTTGGGTCGACATGGAGCTCGTGGTGCCTGTTGGGGTGGGGGCCAGCGTCAGCGCTTATTATAGGTGCCCCGCCGGCATCATCCCGGCACCGGACCGTTCCATTCGTCTTGGCCATCACCCACTTCCCGCTCAGGCTCATCGAACAGCGCATGGTTGCGCCAGCCGTTGGCCATTTCACCTTCGTCCGCGATGACGGTTTGCCGCTGGACTTCCAGCCTGGACAATTCATCCAGGTCCACTTCACCCATGCCGACGGTACGCCGGCGCGGCGCAGCTATTCGCTGGCGACGCAGCATGACCATGCGCTGGTTCCCGGGGAAGCCGTGGAGATTGCCGTCAGCTACGTTCCGGGCGGCGCCGCAACCGCCCTGTTCGAAGGTCTCCAGCCTGGCGACCATGTCGATGCCAGCGGACCCTTCGGCCGGTTCTGCCTGATGCCGAACGATGCCAACCAGCGTTACCTGCTGATCGCCACCGGCACCGGCGTTACGCCATATCGCGCCATGCTGCCCCTGCTGGAAAAGCAGATGGCCGAGCGCGGAATCGAAGTCGTGTTGCTGCTCGGCGCACGCACCCCGGGCGAACTGCTGTACGGGGAAGAATTCCGTACCTTCGCCAACGCACATCCCGGCTTTCGCTTCGTGCCCTGTTTTTCGCGTGAACTGCCTGAAGACCCGCACCCTGACGTACGCAAAGGCTATGTGCAGCAGTTCCTGGAGGAATTTGCCCCGGACCCGGCCCATGACATTGCCTACCTGTGCGGCAATCCCGATATGGTCGATGCCTGTTTCGAAGCGCTGAAAGCCCGGGACTTCCCGCCTGCCCATATCCGCCGCGAGAAGTACGTCAGCAACAAGTAAGCCCGCCATTCCTGCTGCGCTCTGTCCCCCGCCTGCACTGGCAGGAAGCCTGGAACAGCGGAAATCCCGGTTTGAATGTTTTTGTGTCAAGGGTGCTTGACATTTGGTCTCGTTGCCGGGCATCCTCGTGTCAAGCGTCCTTGACATGAGGTGTGAAATGACTTCCAGCCACTCCCTGCGCGTGCTCGGCACCGCCTTCCTGTGCTCCGGCCTGGGTTTCCTGGCGGCGGCATGGCTGGCATCGCAGCCTTTGTTCCTGGGCAGCGGTATCCCGTTCATCGGGGTGGGCATCGTCTTCCTGGGCAAGTCCCGCCAGCCGGACTGACGCCATGCCCCGCATTTCCTCTTCCAACCTGATGGGTGGCACGGCCGTGCTGTTGGGCGCCTTAGGGTTGCTGCTGCCACAGTGGGTGCCCGGCATGCCGCGTGCCGTCACCGTGATCCTGGTCCTGAGCGCACTGATGCTCCTGCTGATGGCCATTGCCTGGCGGGGTCGCTCCAGTGACGCCTGCGATGTCGCCCGCCCGGGACTGCAGCGCCGCTATACACGCGAGTTGCTGGTGTCGATGACGGCCTACATGCTGGTCCTGTTCGCCTCCATCTGGTTGCTCAAGCACGTGGATGCCTTGCCGCTGCGTGCCGCGATTGCGCTGGCTCCGGTGCTGCCCATCGGCTTCGCCATGCGCGCCATGGTGCGGTATGTGCGCGATACCGATGAAATGCAGCGCCGCATTGAACTGGAGGCCATCAGTATTGCCACCCTGTTCGTGTCGATGCTCTACATGACGGCTGGCTTCCTGCAATCGGCCAAGGTGATCGACATCCCGGCGAGCGCGGCGATGATCTGGGTCTTCCCGCTGGTGTGCTTCAGCTATGGGCTGGCCAAGGCCTTCGTGGCCAGGCGTTACCAATGAGCCCGGCGCAATGAAAAGCAGCATCCGCGAGTTGCGTGAAACATTGGGCTGGTCACAAGCCCAGCTCGGCGAACGTCTGGACGTCTCCAGACAAACCATCAATGCCATCGAAACCGGCAAATACGATCCCAGCCTGCCATTGGCATTCCGGATCGCCGCCGTGTTCGATACCACCATCGAATCGATTTTCTTCCCGGAGGACGTTGCATGACCCC
>JBQGFJ010000260.1:0-6060 GCA_052040085.1 Pseudoxanthomonas sp. | reverse complement strand
GTACGGCTTGCCCGGGCGAATCCGGATTCACATAGGCCGGGATTTCGGCTCCGATGGGATAGTGTTGTTCCAGCCAAGCTTGGGCGCCTTCGCGATCACTGCTGGTGAGCGGGCGAAATGCAATCCGGTGTCCTTGATGGGTGCGGGAAGCATGGCGGTACTCGTAGGAGACGTCGGGGCGCCAACCGGATGTGGTCGAACGGGGTTGCATGGTCTCGATCAGTTCGCTGTGCACGATGCGCGCGGTCACTTGCTCCCAGTCTTCCGCCTGCCGGGCACGCAGGGCATCAGCGGAATGCACGCCTGCCAGCAACACGCCCAGCATGGCCAGGCCCAGTGCGAATGGCAGCATGCTGGTGTCAACGGGTTCGCGTCCTCCCGATACGCCACGCACGCACGCGTCGGGCAGCAACATCATGATGAATCCAATACCCATCAGGCCGAGCGGCACTACCGCGACCCACAGGGGCAAGGGCAGCAGGCCGTTCGTGATGGTCATTGCGCCGTGCGTACGCAGCGGGCCCATTTGCTGAACACCACGGGCGTCTCGATGACGGCTAACTGGAAGGCGCTGCCATCGGTGAAGTCCAGCCCGGCGGCGGCATTGCCGTCCCGCGTGGAAGACCAGTAGCCGCGATCCACCTCGCCACCGCCTTGCAGGACTTTCAAGTAACCCAGTGGGTCCTGGTCATCTTTTTCCTGGCTTTGAAAACCATCGATGGCTTTGCGATGGCGGTACAGCAAGGCAAGTTCACTGGCATCCGGAAGGCGCCAGTCGGCATGGCCATGGGCGGTGGACTGTTCGCACCAGGTAGTGGCGGCTTCCCAGGTGAGGCGTTCCGGGCTGTCGGTTGCTGCGGCCAACAGGCGCTGGCTGCCTTGCGATGCCACCAGGCGCGTGCCGTCGGCTTGTTTGCTTCCCGCCTTGGCGGCACTCGCATCCGCGCAGGCCAAGGACAGCAGGAGGGCGGGGATCAGGACGATGTAACGCATGGCGGTGCTCCGTATCGGGAAGAAAATGCACGCGGACAAAGCGCGGGTGGAATCCAGGCACACAGCAGACCGGCGCACAGTCCGCCTGCGGCACCGGCGATGGCCATCACGTGATGCGCATCGGGGAATCCGCGCGAGGCATCGATTGACAGCATGTCCGGGAATTCGCCAATGAAGCGCCATGCGCCGGCCAGCAGGCCTGCCAGTGGCAGCAACGCGCGTGACAGCGTGCGACGTGCACGCAACAGCAAGGTGCACGCGGGCAGGAACAGCAACGTGACCGGCCAGGCCAGCCATGAGCCGAACAGGGCGCCGTAGAACACGAATGCCAGCCACAGCATTGCCGAGGCTTCCGGTTGTTCCATGCGTAGCGCGAGGTACAGCACGCTGCCACCGATGGCGCCGGCCAACGGCGTTGCCAGCATGGCCGTCAACAGGGTTGCGCCAATGCATGCCGGCCAGTGCCGGATTGGCGGTGTACGTGCAGGGGTGGGGCGCATGCGGCAAGCATCCGCAACGGCACCGTGGGCGGCCATCCCGCATCCGCGGGATGGAGGCATGCGCTGCGCATGCCGAAGATGTGCGCATGTCCACGAGGGGAAAGGCCATGGCACGGGTACCGAAATCGAAGCAGATCCTGTCCGCGCTGTTGCTCGCGCTGTCCTGGCAGGTACAAGCCCAAGGGGATGACCAGGCGGTGTCGCAATACGCACAGCTTGAGCAGATGCTGGCACTGGACCGCCGCTGCGCCTGGTTGCCGGTGGAGAGCCTGGAGCGCACGGCATTGCAGGTCACGCGCAATGAGCGCCGGGCCTGGCTGGAGTCAACGGGACGAATCCTCGCGGCAGAGCTGTCGGTGAAGGATATCGACAAGAAGGTCGCGCACATTCCCTGTTCCGGTCCCGAAGGTGATCAAGTTCGGCAGCAGGTGATGCGTGCGGGTTGGGAGCTCGGGGCCGAATGGCTGATGCGGGCGCAGGCATTGCAAGCGAGTTATCGCGTGTCGCGCTTGTCACGCCCGGACTGGTTCCACGGGGTGGATACCTTCGTATCGGCGGATGTCGAACCGGCCATCACGGCACTGCGCGAGCAAGTGCCCGGGGAAATGATCGATCGTGCGCAGGAACAGGCACTGGCGGATGCCAGTCGCTGGATGCTGCTGTTGTGCAAGGACTGGCAAGCCGGACTCATGCATCCGGCAGGTCAGTGTCCAAAGGCGCCGGAGGCCGACAAGGCTTACACGCCGTATGCGGTGTCGTGGCGGAAAGCCGTGGGTGATTTCATCGGCGCACTGTGGGCAGTTGGCGACAAGCAGCGGGATTGAGGCGGCAAGGCCGCAGATGCGACGGTGCTGACGAGTCCCGTTGGAGAAGCGGATACGCCGGGACTTCATGCCTCGGGATAGGACCCACTGCCCACCAAGCGACAGAAGACAAAGGATGGAAATGAAGAAGCGAATGAACAAGAAGCTATTGCTCACCTCCTTGTTGGCATTGTTGCCACTCTTCTCTGTACCGGCAGTGGCACAGAAAAAGCCGCGCACCGAGCAAGCGCCTGCGTCCGTACCAGCAACGCCGCCTTCATCCGTTGCCCCCTCGGTGCAAGAAGATGGATGCACCGTGCGCGAGACCCCCGGTTGGGAGCAGATCGTGGAGGAAGGCAAAGTCAACGGTTTCGATGTCGCGGCAAACATCAGTGCCGGTGCGACCTACATGCGCGACTCGCCGGACTACGCAATGGCCCTGCAGCATTTCAGGCCTGCTGCCGAGGCTGGCCACCCCAGCGCCCGATTCGCATTGGGTGGCATGTACCTGTATGGGCAGGGCGTGGAGAAAAATTCCGCCGTTGCTGTTGAATGGTTCTCGGCTGCTGCTGCGCAGGGCCATGCGAGCGCACAATACTGGCTTGCAAGGATGTGTCTGGCAGGGAATGGCGTGTCCCGCAATCCTGATGCAGGCAGGGCATGGATGCACAAGGCAGCGGACCAGGGTCATGCACAAGCCCTGGAGTGGCTGAGCCAGAACGCCGCGGCACCGCAGGGCCGTTGACGACGGCCAAGGATGCCGCTGCAGCAAGCTTCCGGATTGAAACTCACCGCCTGTTGCCAACCGGCTTCCTGCGTATTGCCTGGGGCATGATCAGCAAGGAAACGATGAACAGGCTGACCATGATCTTCGCGGCCAAGACCAGCACAAGGCGCGGTCGCTGTGCGAGGCGGATGTCTTCGTAGACGGCGCCAAGTGGCGAAGCCAGCAAGGATTCGATCCAGTAACGGCCATCGGCACCCGTCCGGCCCAGTGCCAGTGCCTGATCCCCATTTCGGAAGCCACGGCTGCTGTGATCCCAGTTGCCGTTCCGGCCGGGTTCGATGCGCGGTGAGAAATCCAGGCGATAGCTGTTGGCTGCAACGGCGATGGATCCACCGTCCCAATGCAACAGCAGGGCTGGCCGCTGCTGCTCAATGGTTTGCACCACGATATGGCGGCTGGCGCCCCAGCCGCCCAGATCGCGCTGGGCACGATGCAGGTAGACATCCCGGCCTTGCCACGGCTGGCCAGCGGCATCCTCTGTCATCTGCAGGGTTCCGCGGATGAGGAACGGGGTATCCGGTGCAAGCGATGCCAATGCCTGTGCATCGACGGGTTCGGCATGGTTGGCAGGTACAGGAATGGGTGCTGCTGGTTGCCATGACCAGATGGCAACCAAAGCTGCGGCAGCCGGAATCCACCACCATGACGGGATACGACGTGGCGCGACGGCGCTCATGCGTGGTGGATCGGAGCTGTGTCCACGTGGATCGTGGCGTTGGTCATGGCATGTCGTCCGCGGTCCTGTGGCGTTTGCTTTTTCGAAAGACAGCCTTCCACGGAAAGAAATACACGGCGTACACGAGCAGGTAGACCCACACGTCGGCAATGCCTGTGAACATCGTGAATGCGAAGAAGAAAATCAGCAGATGCAGGCGCACCACGTTGCGATAGGGAGCGCTCATGCGCGCATCCGGGGCCAGGCTGGGCCCGGATGCCGTAGTTCCAAACAGGTGCGTGCGCTCGGCGATCAACGCCAACGGAATGAACCACCAGCCCAGTTCGATCACGCGCAGGTATTCGTGTGGCTGCATGAACGGTTGGCGGGTTGCCGGATCACTACCATCCAGTGGAAAGAACATGTTGAGGAAGATCGAGTGGCCCCAATGGAAGCCGCCGAAGTGCAGGGTGAAGAACGCCAGCAGGAACAAGCCGTAAACGAATGCGAGCGGACCGGCGATGCGTGCCAGCGTGGTGGAGGCTGTGGCGGAAGCATCGGGCAAGCCATTGATGAGTGCCTGCCGGGTACTGCGTGCCGTACCCACGATGCCGATGATGATGGAAATGAATCCGACCACCAGGCTGGACAGCCACAGGCTCCAGACCAGGGTCAGGGTGTCCCAGCCCGTCCACCAGGCGACGCCGATGCCGATGCCGAAGGCGATCAGGTCGGGCAATGATGTCCGTTGCATGTCGTGCGACGCGGGATTCATGCCGGGTGGCCGGTCATGTCGCCCTGCATGGCGTGGCGGGCATCAGAAGCCAAGGGTCGATCCGGTGATGCGTCCATCCAGGTCACGGCTGGTTTTGAGGGACATCTGCACGCGTTCGATGGCGGGCAGGGACATGTCGTCGCGATCAGGCCGTGTCCACAGGGTGAACATGCGGCCGCGTTCCACCACGGAGAATGCCGGGCGTTGCGATTGCTGCCATTGCTCGAAGGCGGGCAACATGTCGACTGCCGCAGAGACTTTGACGCTGCAACCGCTGAATGTCCCGGCTTCCACCTGCAGAGATCCCTTGCGCCATCGCTTGCCCTGTTGTTCGAAGCCGAGTGCGGGCGCATGGGAGGCCAGCCATGCATCGCCGTTTTCCGACGACATGTAAGGCAGGCACAGTTTCGCGTAGGCCTCGATAGCCTGCGTGGCGATGGGATCATTCGATGCCCGTGCGTGCGGAACGCAGGCCAGGGCCATGACGAAGGCAAATACGGTCAACAGGCGATGCATGGGTCGATGTCCTCCAAACGGATCAGGTGACCGGCAGCACGACCGGTCATGCGATCACAAACGTCCGTAATGCAGGAAGATCACGTCGTCCTCGTTCGAGGTCATGGTCATGACGACCCCGGCCTTCTGGTTGACCCAGCGTGCACCATCGCGATCGAGGTGGGTTTCGGTGAAGTCCTGCAGGGTGCCGATCCATTGGTATACCCGTTTGGCGTAGTCCTGCGGATCGCCGGCCTGCGCGGTGTCCAGGATCTGGTAGGCCACCGTGCAGGTCCCATTGGCTGTGATGCCTGCGTGCAAATAGGCGAAGGTGCCCTTGTCCTGGTAGCCACCGATGTCCCCCGGTTTTTTCGGTGGCACGTATTCAAGGTTCTTCTGTGCCCATGCCCAGCGCATGCCGGGCAGGGTGGAGGGCGACCTGTCTTCATCCGCGAACAATTCGCGTGCACCGGTCTCCATGTCCACGCCGCGCTCGACCCATTGCGCACAGATGGAGCCGGCGGCATCCAGCAGGGCCGGAGGCAGGGAGTCGGCATAGGCCTTGGCGGCACGGGCGATGGAAGCGCGGCTCTCTTCGCTCAACATGCCGGGCGGTGCCGGGGGCGTGGATTGTGCGTGGCTGGCCGTGGCGATCAACCAAAGTCCAAGGGCGGGCAGGGATGTGCGATGCATGTTCATTGTTCGGGACTCCTGGATCATTTGGCCTTGGACAGTTCATGCACCAGCACGGCGTTCTGCTTGGCGAGCGCGACTTCCGCCAATCGTGCATAGGCTTCCGGATCGGCGTCGTAATGCAGGTACTGCACATCGCGGAAGTTGCCGACGCCGGCCAGTGCCCAGGTGATGGCATTGGCTACGTTGCCTGCGCGCGATGCGCGGTCGCCGTCGGTTTTTTCCACCGTGGCGAAGGTGCCGGGGGCATCCAGCACGGTTTCCGGTTTGAATTCGATGAACCCGCCATGCTGGCCGACCCGCGCGTTCCAATTGTCGAAGCCGAAGCCACCGGCATACCCGCCGCCATGGATCACCGG
>JBQGFJ010000259.1:0-4464 GCA_052040085.1 Pseudoxanthomonas sp. | reverse complement strand
CGCTCGTCTTCGGGAATGGCAGCGATATAGTGCTGCCAGGCATCGGGGAACAGGCGCGACGCGCCTTCCTGGTAGAACCACTCCAGCTCCCAGCGGCGCAGCATGAAGATGCCACGCAGCACCAGTTCGGTTACCCGCTGCGGATGCGCCTGCGCATAGGCCAGCGCCAGGGTGGAACCCCAGCTGCCGCCAAACACCTGCCAACGTTCGATCCCGAGCAGCTCACGCAGTTTTTCGATGTCGGCCACCAGATCCCAGGTGGTGTTGTCGGTCAGGTCCGCATGCGGCGTGGAACGCCCGGAGCCGCGCTGATCGAACAGGATGATGTGGTACTTCGCCGGATCGTGGAAACGCCGCATCTTGTCGCTGCACCCGCCCCCTGGACCGCCATGCAACATCACCACCGGCTTGCCTTGCGGATTGCCGCACTGCTCGAAATACAGCGTGTGGCGGCCATCAACCTCCAGCGTGCCGGTGTGGAAAGGCTCGATGGCCGGGTAGAGCGTGCGCATGGCGGGTTTCCTGCAAGGAAAAGTAGTCGCCTAGTCTAGCGTCGCGCGCAGCAAGATGCGGATGACGAAAACAGCGCGCTTCATTCCCGCGGATACTGGCCAAGGGTCACCCGGTCGCGCCCCTCCAGATCACCCACGGTCGCCACCTCGACGAAGCCCGCCCGCGACATCAATCCGCGCACGGCCTCGCCCTGGTCCCAGCCATGCTCCAGCAACAGCCAGCCACCGGGCCGCAAGTGCGCGGGCGCACCGGACACGATTTCACGGATGGCCTCCAGCCCATCGGCACCGGAAGCAAGGGCTGCGGGCGGTTCGAAGCGCAAATCGCCCTGCTGCAGGTGCGGATCACCCTCGGCGATATAGGGCGGATTGCTGGCAATGACATCGAAAATCGCACCCTCGACTGCCGAATACCAACTGCCGGGGCGGAATTCGACATTGCCAATGTCGTTGTGCCGTGCATTGCCCAACGCCACGACCAAGGTGTCCGGGTCCGCGTCAGTGGCGATGACCGACGCCAGTGGCCGTTCCATTGCAATGGCCAGCGCAATCACCCCGCTGCCGGTCCCGAGATCAACCACGCGTACCGGCTGCTCCTGCGGCAAGCGCGCCAATGCCAGTTCCACCAGCAATTCGGTTTCCGGGCGCGGAATCAAGGTGTCCGGGGTGACATGCAGATCCAGCGTCCAGAAACCGCGCGAACCGGTCAGATAGGCAACGGGCTCACCCGCCTCACGGCGCGACAGCAATGCCTCGAAGGTCGCGGCGGCGGCCTCCGTCATCGGCGCATCGCCATGTGCGAACAGCCAGGCCCGGTCGCGCTCCAAGACATGCAGCAACAGGATTTCCGCCTCATGCCGGGCATCGGGTCCGGGAAGACGGCTTGCTGCCTGTCGCAGGCAGGCATCCAGTCGCGTGGGGGGTGAAGACATCATGCCCCCATGTTACCGGCACCCGGGATTTCCCCGGTCGCGCCCCATACGGAATCAGGCCGTTCGGTCGTGGGTCCCGCACTGCGCAATCCCCTGCAGTAGCGGCGCTTGGCCGCGATGCTTTCCACGGAAATGCGCCCATCGCTGGCAGCGCCCGCTTCTACGAACGGCGGCCTGTCTGCGGCAACGCACCATCATGCCTCCCTATCGCAAGCACGACGCCCGGCACTGCGGGATCACGTACGCGGCACGCCAGCGAAGTACGGCCGCCATGGTCCTGCGGCAGTTTTTGGCTCGACCGAAGACTGGTTCCCTGTCAGCTGAAGACATCCCCGAGCATTGAATTCCTCTTTTTCGTCAATATGTTAGATGAAGCACGATACCGATACGCCTTCCCCGCGCATCTCCTTTCCATTCCTTGCCGCCCACGCAAACCCCAAGAACCCATCAATCGATAGTCAAAATCTATCAATTGGATTCAATCAATCCATTTGAACAATCGATAGGCGCTGCCTACCATGTGCCCAGCAGTTCACCACACCACCCTCACGAGGTCATTCGCATGTCCCTGATCAATACCCAAGTCCAGCCGTTCAAGGCCACCGCTTTCCATAACGGCGAATTCGTCGAAGTCTCCGATGCCAGCCTCAAGGGCAAGTGGTCCGTCCTGATCTTCATGCCGGCGGCCTTCACCTTCAATTGCCCGACCGAAATCGAAGACGCTGCCGACAACTACGCCGAGTTCCAGAAGGCCGGCGCCGAGGTCTACATCGTCACCACCGACACGCACTTCTCGCACAAGGTGTGGCACGAAACCTCCCCGGCCGTGGGCAAGGCCCAGTTCCCGCTGGTCGGCGACCCCACCCACCAGCTCACCAATGCGTTCGGCGTGCACATTCCGGAAGAAGGCCTGGCCCTGCGTGGCACTTTCGTGATCAACCCGGAAGGCGTGATCAAGACGCTGGAAATCCACTCCAACGAAATCGCCCGCGACATCTCCGAAACGCTGCGCAAGCTGAAGGCCGCCCAGTTCACCGCCGCCAACCCCGGCCAGGTGTGCCCGGCCAAGTGGAAGGAAGGCGCCAAGACCCTGACCCCGTCGCTGGACCTGGTCGGCAAGATCTGATCCACCTGCAACATCCCTGTCTCCGGGCCACCCGGAGGCAGTGCAGTTTCATCGCAACACCGCGTTCCCGGGCGCAACACGCGCCCGGGAATCGCCTCCCGGTACGTTTGCAGGAGCGGCTTGCGCCGCCAGCGCACTCTCTCCCCGCCGGCCCTCCCCGGCCCAGGCCGCTCCTGCAAGCGTCCGTACTTCCCCCCATGACGCCATTCCCGGAGCCTCCCCCATGTTGGATGCCAATCTCAAGACGCAGCTGAAGGCCTACCTCGAAAAGGCCGTGCGCCCGATCCACATCACCGCGAACCTGGACGACAGCGAAGCTTCGTCCGAATTGCAGGCCCTGTTGAAGGACCTGGCCGAGGTCTCCGAGAAGATCACGGTCAGCGAACAGCACGGCGGCAACGAGCGTGCGCCTTCGTTCGCCCTGACCACGCCGGGCCAGGACATCCACCTGCGTTTCGCCGGCCTGCCGATGGGCCACGAATTCACCTCGCTGGTGCTGGCCCTGTTGCAGGTGGGCGGACATCCCTCCAAGACCGCGCAGGACGTGATTGAACAGATCAAGTCGCTGGACGGTGACTACACCTTCGAAACCTATTTCTCGCTGTCCTGCCAGAACTGCCCGGACGTGGTGCAGGCGCTGAACCTGATGGCGGTACTCAATCCGCGCATCAAGCACGTCGCCATCGACGGCGCACTGTTCCAGCAGGAAGTGGAAGCCCGCCAGGTGATGTCGGTCCCCACCGTGTTCCTCAACGGCGAGGTCTTCGGCGCCGGCCGCATGGGCGTGGAAGAAATCGTCGCCCGTCTGGATACCGGTGCAGCGAAGCGTGACGCCGAGAAGATCGCGAAGAAGGATGCCTTCGACGTGCTGGTGGTCGGCGGTGGCCCCGCGGGCGCGGCGGCAGCCATCTATGCCGCGCGCAAGGGCATCCGCACCGGCGTGGCAGCCGAACGCTTCGGCGGCCAGGTGCTGGACACCATGTCGATCGAAAACTTCATCTCCGTTCCGCATACCGAAGGCCCGAAACTGGCAGCGGCGCTGGAACAGCATGTGCGCGAATACGACGTGGACGTGATGAACCTGCAACGCGCAACGCAACTGGTGCCCGCGGGCGCCGGTGGCCTGGTCGAAATCAAACTCGAGAACGGTGCCTCACTGAAATCGAAGACCGTGGTGCTGTCCACCGGTGCGCGTTGGCGGCAGATGGGCGTGCCCGGCGAAAACGAGTACCGCAACAAAGGTGTGGCCTACTGCCCGCACTGCGATGGCCCGCTGTTCAAGGGCAAGCGCGTGGCGGTGATCGGTGGCGGCAACTCCGGCGTGGAAGCAGCCATTGATCTGGCCGGCATCGTCGCCCATGTCACCCTGTTCGAATTCGATGACAAGCTGCGTGCGGACGAAGTCCTGCAACGCAAGCTGCGCAGCCTGGGCAACGTACGCATCATCACCAGTGCGCAAACCACCGAAGTGCTGGGCGATGGCAACAAGGTCACCGGTCTGGTCTACAAGGACCGCGCGGGTGGCGATTCGCACCGGATCGAACTGGAAGGCATCTTCGTGCAGATCGGTTTGCTGCCGAACACGGAATGGTTGAAGGGCACGCTGGAACTCAGCCCGCGTGGCGAGATCATCGTGGACGACCGCGGCCAGACCAGCCTGCCGGGCGTATTCGCCGCGGGTGATTGCACCACAGTGCCCTACAAGCAGATCGTGATCGCGATGGGTGAAGGCTCCAAGGCGGCATTGGCTGCGTTCGACCACCTGATCCGTAGCTCGGCGCCGGTGGCCGCCCCCGTGGTGGAAGCGGCTTGAGAGCGAGGAGTGAGTGGAGAGGAGTGAGAAGTGAGTGGAAGCGCGCATTTCTCACACCCGCCACTCCCGCGCAGGCGGGAG
>JBQGFJ010000258.1:0-15383 GCA_052040085.1 Pseudoxanthomonas sp. | reverse complement strand
GCGTGTCGCCGGCCGCGCGCAAGTGATCAGTATCCGCGGCCTCTCACCCGACTTCTCCACGACCCTGCTCAACGGCCGCGAGATGGTCAGTACCGGCGATAATCGCAGCGTGGAATTCGACCAATATCCCTCCGAGTTGGTGAATGGGGTAACGGTTTACAAAACACCGGATGCGGCATTGGTGGGGCAAGGCCTGTCCGGCACCGTCAACATGCATACCATCCGCCCGCTGAGCCATGATGGCGCAACCCTCATGGTCAGTGGCCGCTACCAGCGGAACTCGCTGGGTGGTGCTGCCAATTCCAATCCGGATGGCCATCGCATCAATGCCACCTGGATCACCAAGTTCGCGGACGACACCGTGGGACTGGCCATTGGCTTCTCGCGATCGAGAAGCGCCATCCAGGAAAACCAGGTGGGCTTGTATGAACCCTGGCAGGCCATTGGCGACAACTGGCGTCCCGGTGTATCCGCCGGAACGTTTTATTCCGATGGCATCAAGGCACTTCGCCGCACCGGCTACGTGGATCGCGATGGCGTGATGGCCACGTTGCAATTCCGTCCTTCCAATGCCTGGACCAGCACCCTGGACCTGTTCTACGCACGCGCCGAGCAGGAAGACACGGCCAACCAGTTCGAAGTCCATATCGGTGACTACAACGGCGGCTTCGGCCGACTGTTGATCACCAATCCGGTCATCAATGGAAACGGTACATTCACCGGCGGCATTGCGAACAACGTGTATCCGTTGGTACGCGGCATGTACAACAAGCGCGAGGACGAGATCAATGCCTTTGGATGGGCCAACCAGATCAACCTTGGGAAAGTGGATATCCTGGCCGACGTGGGTTATTCAAAAGCCGACCGCGAAGAACTGAGCCTGGAAAACAACTTGCAGCTCTACCCCATGCCGCAACTGGATTCGGTGGCGCTCACTTTCAAGAATTCCGGTTTTTCGCAACTGGTGCCCGGACGGGACTATTCGGATCCCGCCACGCTCTACCTCAACAACACCATCTACGGCTCGGGCTATGGCAAGACCCCATCCGTCGAGGACGAACTGAAGACCTTCAGGCTGCAGGCCACCTTTGGTGGTGGCGGCTGGTTCTCCAGTGTGGATACGGGCATCAACTACGCCGATCGCGAAAAGAGCAAGCGCCAGCCCGAAGGAAACATCAATCTGGGTGCGCAAGGGCCAACCGCCATTGCCCGCGACCTGCAATATGGTCTCGTGGACCTGGGCTTCGCGGGTGTCGGCTTCATACCCTCATGGAATGTACCTGCCGCAGTGGCCCGCTACATGATCTTCGAGCCGGTGGAAGATCTGGACTACCTGATTCCAAAGGCATGGACCGTGGAAGAAGCCATCACCACCGCTTTCGTCCGCGCCAACCTGGATACCGAATGGGGCTCGGTCCCGGTACGCGGCAATATCGGTCTACAGATCCAGCACGTGGATCAGTCATCCTCCGCAAATTACTGGGATGGCTCCCAGCCCGTGGGCAGCCAGGTGATCCCCATCAACAAAGGCAAGACCTATACCGATGTGCTTCCCAGCATGAACCTGGCGTTCCAGCTGGAAAACGAGCACACCATACGCGTGGCATTGGCACGCCAGGTTGCACGGCCACGTGTGGATCAGCTGCGTGCTTCAATGGAATTCGGCGTAGATACCACGACCGGCATTCCTGGCGCCGGCGGCGGCAACCCACTGTTGGATCCATGGCGCGCGAATGCATTCGACATTTCATGGGAGAAGTATTTCGGCGAGAGGGCCTATATCGCCGCGGCTTACTTCTACAAAGACCTGCGCAGCTACATCTTCACGCAGACACGCGACGGTTACGATTTCACCGACCAGGTGGCCTCGTGGCTCGAAGCCAATGCAGGCTCCCTCCCGCCTGGCATCGTGGTGCAGAACACGGGCCGCCATACCGCACCCTTCAATGGCGAGGGTGGCACGCTCCAGGGTCTCGAACTGTCGGCATCGCTGCCGCTGGACATCGTGTTCGGTGAATCACTGCGCGGCTTTGGCGTACTGGCCAGCGCAAGTTTCAATGACAGCAGCATCGAGATCCTGGCACCTGAGAACTCCAACAGTGTCGGCAACGATCCCATCACCCTGCCCGGATTGTCCGACCGCGTCTACAACTGGACGCTCTACTTCGAACGGAACGGCTTCGAAGCACGGGTCAGCCAGCGCCGTCGCTCCGACTTCATCGGCGAGATCGGCAACTTCGATGGTGTCCGCAGCCTGCGCTACGTAGTCGGTGAGAACATCACCGACGCCCAGGTCAGCTACAGCTTCGGCAGCGGTGGTTTGGCCGGGATGACCCTGCTGTTCCAGGCCAGCAACCTGACCGATGAGTCCTACCGCACCTATTCAGGCAGCAAGGACCGCCCGCTGGAGCGCGTGGAGTGGGGCCGGAACTACCTGTTGGGCATCAACTACAAGTTCTGATCCGGCGCGTTGCAACCAGCCCCTGCCGCACCCTCCCGCGGCAGGGGTTTTGCCACGCCTCCTCCGGCACGGACGCCGGTTGGCGGTCATTTCGGCCGCCATGGTTGTCGCGGATACCTCTTCCGGGCTAAAATTCGCGCCCCTCTGCAAAGGGGGCAAACCGGGCGGTTAGCTCAGCGGTAGAGCACTACCTTGACATGGTAGGGGTCACAGGTTCGAACCCTGTACCGCCCACCACGCCTTGCAAGGCGTGGATCCAGGATGACGGCGCAACCTGAAAAGGCGGCGCCGTTTTCGTTTCTGGAAGATTCCCGTACGCGTGGCAAGCCCGGGAAAGCCATGACCCCCGGGCAGCATGACGCATCCCTTCCCCCTGCTCCGCCTCCCTAGCCTGCCAGGCTGGCTTCCTTCAACCTGCGTATCTGGTCACGCAGGCGTGCGGCATCCTCGAACTCCAGGTCGCGGGCATGCTGGTACATCTGCTGTTCCAGGGCCTTGATCCGGGCCAGCGCCTGGCTGGGGTCGAGGACGGCATAGTCCATGGCCTCTTCGGCCACCCTGCGTACCTTGCCCTTGCCACCGCTGCCGGCACGCGCGGTGTCACCGGCTTCATCACGTGCACCTTCCAGGATATCCACGATGGGCTTGGCCACCGAGCGCGGCGTGATGCCGTGCTCCGCGTTGTATTCCACCTGCTTCTCGCGACGGCGGTTGGTTTCGTCGATGGCCGCCTGCATGGAGCGGGTCATCTTGTCGGCATACAGGATTGCCTTGCCGCGCAGGTTGCGGGCGGCGCGGCCGATGGTCTGGATCAGCGAGCCGGTGGAACGCAGGAAACCCTCCTTGTCCGCATCCTGGATGGCCACCAGCGACACTTCCGGCATGTCCAGGCCTTCACGCAACAGGTTGATGCCCACCAAGACGTCGAACTTGCCCAGTCGCAGGTCGCGGATGATCTCCACGCGCTCCACGGTGTCCACGTCGGAATGCAGATAACGAACCTTCACCTCATGTTCGCTGAGGTATTCGGTCAGGTTCTCCGCCATGCGCTTGGTCAGGGTAGTCACCAGCACCCGGTCACCCCAGGACACCCGCTCGTTGATCTGGGAAAGCAGGTCGTCCACCTGGGTGCCGACCGGCCGGATCTCCACCTCGGGATCAACCAAGCCAGTGGGACGCACCACCAATTCCACGATTTCGCCATCCGACTCGCGCAATTCGTAAGGACCCGGCGTGGCCGATACATAGATACTGCGCGGCGAACGCACCTCCCACTCTTCGAACTTGAGTGGCCGGTTGTCCAGTGCGGAGGGCAGCCGGAAACCGAATTCGACCAGCGTCTCCTTGCGCGAACGATCGCCCTTGTACATGGCACCGATCTGCGGAATGGTGACGTGCGATTCATCAATCACCAGCAGCGCATCCGGCGGCAGGTAATCGAACAGTGTCGGTGGCGGAGCGCCCGGCGCCTTGCCGGTCAGGTGCCTCGAGTAATTTTCGATGCCGGAGCAATAACCCACTTCGGCCATCATCTCGATGTCGAACTGGGTACGCTGCGCCAATCGCTGCGCCTCCACCAACTTGTTCTGTGCGTAAAGCTGCTCCAGCCGCTCCTTCAACTCCACCTTGATGGTGTCGATGGCCGCCAACACCCGTTCGCGGGTGGTTGCGTAATGGGTCTTCGGATAGACGGTGTAGCGCGGCAGCTTGCGCTGGGTTTCACCCGTCAACGGATCGAACAGCGACAGCCCTTCGATTTCGCCATCGAACAGCTCGATGCGCAGCGCTTCCATGTCGCTTTCGGCCGGATGCACGTCGATGACCTCACCGCGCACCCGGAACGTACCGCGCTGCAATTCGAATTCGTTGCGGGTGTACTGCAATTGGGTCAGGTGGCGAATCAGTTCGCGCTGCTCGATACGCTCGCCCACCGACAGGATCAGGCGCAGCGAGAGATAGTCCTCCGGCGCGCCCAGGCCATAAATCGCCGACACCGTACCTACCACCAGGGCATCACGCCGCGACAACAAGGTCTTGGTCGCCGCCAAGCGCATCTGCTCGATGTGGTCGTTGATCGAACTGTCCTTCTCGATGAAGGTATCCGACGCAGGCACATAGGCTTCCGGCTGGTAGTAATCGTAGTAACTGACGAAGTACTCCACCGCGTTGTGTGGAAAAAACGCCTTGAACTCGCTGTACAACTGCGCCGCCAAGGTCTTGTTGGGTGCCATCACCAACGTGGGCTTCTGTACCGCCTGCACCACGTTGGCGACGGTGTAGGTCTTGCCGGAGCCGGTGACGCCCAGCAATACCTGCTTGGCCAGGCCGGCTTCGAATCCCTCGACCAGCTTCTCGATGGCACGGGGCTGCTCGCCTGCAGGCGAATACGGTGAAACAAGCTGGAAGCGGTCCGTCATGGTCGGCGTGGGAGTGGCGACAGGCCAGTATAGCGTCCGGGGAGCTGACATCCTTTTCAGGGAAACCCTACGCAGCAACGGGCAACAGGCCTATGCCATTCCAGCGCACACCCCCTGAACCTGAATGTCATGCATCGTTTCCGGAGATCGCGCCATGGACAAGCTGCCCCATCGCAACAACGGCGACATCCGAGGCTTCACCTTGATAGAGGCCATGATCACCCTGTCGGTGATGGCAACCTTGCTGGCCATCGGCATGCCCTCGTACCAAGGCTTCGTCCAACGCCAGCGGGTCAACAGCGCCATGCATCTGCTTACGGCACACATGGCCTCGGCCCGGATGACCGCCATCACCCATCGCGTCCCGACCGTGGTCTGTCCCTCCAACGGCAACGGCGGCTGCCGCACCGATGGTGACTGGACCCATGGCTGGCTGATGTTCACCGACCGGGATGGCAACCGGCGCCCGGATTTGCCCAAGGACATCCTTCGGGATGAGCGGGCACCCATCCACGGCTCACTGCGAATCATGTCTTCATCAGGCAGATCGCAGCTGCGCTACCAGCCCACTGGCTACAGCCATGGCAGCAATCTCACCATACGGATATGCCAGCAAGACCGTTTGCTGGGCACGGTCATCGTCAACAATGCCGGCCGCATCCGCAGCGCACGCTCACCGGGAAGCCGCCCCTGCATGGGTTGATCCGGCACTATCCCAGGCCACCTTGCTTCACACGCCCCAAGGCTTGCCGTCGACAGGCAAAACACGGGAATACGCCAAAGCACAGGAATCACAACCGAAGTGCCTGACCGGTCTCCGCATCCTGTCGTCGGCCGCCAATACCTTGCATGACCACCGACCCGCCCCTACAATATGCGGCCCCGCCCGAATAGCTCAGCCGGTTAGAGCACTTGACTGTTAATCAGGGGGTCGTTGGTTCGAGTCCAACTTCGGGCGCCAGAAAAAACAAGGGCTTGCGATTACTCGCAAGCCCTTTTTCATGCTCGTCTATAAATCATGCTGCGCCAGACTTACCAGCAGCCAGCCGTGCCGGGGGACTTGGCACCTGACTGGGTCACACTGAGGATTCCGCAGGCATCGCCTGACTGCGCCCCCGTAGGCGTAGCGGTGATCGTATAGGTCCTGGCGGCCACATCCGCCGAGCCAATGGTGTAAAAGTCCAATGCGCTATCACGGCAGACAGTGGTATCCAGCGCATCGTCACCACCAACGTAAGTCAGGTTGGTGGTGTACCAGCGCTCCATCTGCTGGGCCATGGCCGTCACGCAGGCTCCACCTGCAGCACGGCGCGTCTTTTGGATATGTCCGTTATAGCTGGGCAGCGCTATCGCAGCGATGATCGCAATGATGGCCACCACGATCATGACTTCTATCAGGCTGAAGCCCGATTCATACCTGGCGTGGCTCACGGGTTTGAATTGCGCGCGCATTTCTCATTCTCTCCTTATTTCACGCCATGAGACCCGGTCCCATTGAGGTGTCACGATAGCCGGGCTTGCCAGTCCAGCGTTGGTGCCGCTTACCAGCATTCTGCCACGCAGGATATTGGGCAGTGTTGGCATACCCACACCTACACCAATCGAGCCCACGGGAAGGCCATCCACCACACTGGCAGTGTCAGGCTTACCATCGAGATCAAAAAACGAGCCCGCGCCCGGACTGGTTCCAGTAAAGGCATCCAAGGCATTGATGTAACCAGAGCCAGCAGGTTCGCAGGCGTCACCTGTTGGCGTCATGCTGGCTGTAATGAGGTATCCCGACACCACTTGGGCATCCTGGACAATGCGTTCAGCCACACCTGGCAAATCGACATACCAGCCTTGGGAGTCCGCAGGCAACGGTGTTCGCGCCTCAAAAGCACGCACCGGAACATCGTTCACCTCCTCGCCAGTAACCTTGAAAGTGCGCTGAGTCAAATCAGCGGCCACCAAGGTATCGGTGTCATCCTCCATGAAGCCATACATACTTTGCGTAGTATTCGACAACAAGGGGTCAGCGTCTTCTGCCGTGAGATAGCGCCCTGTACCAAAAAATACCCAACGCTTGAAAGTTCTCGGGTGAGTCGCAACCGTGACGCCACCACTAATCGGCTGAGAACCATTGCCACCGCCCGCAGCGAAAAGTTTGTGCGCTTTCCAATCCGCTGGAGTACTGCTGGTCAGGTCAAATTTCCATACATTACCGAGCAGGTCTCCTGCATAAACATAGGCCAGCGTCTTGCCATCCATGCCATAGACACCAGTTGGCGTCGACAGCCCATTAGGAAGTGCATCGGAACCGGTGTTGGTGTCGATTTCGCGAATCACGTTGCCTGTGTCCGTATCGATAACCAACAATACCGCTTTATTGTTCGTGCTATTCACGCCATTGCCCACGACAGCAGCGACCTTACCGTTGGACAAGCCGGACAACAACGGCTTTCCGAGCACAAAACCCATATTATTTTCCGGCGTTTCAGCGCGCTCCCACTTGAATACACCGGCAGCATTGACCGTGGCTGGATTGGTTACATCCAACGCATACAAACCCTTGCCGCCACGACCGAGGGAGCCGACCAAGAAATTCTTGGAGGGCGTCATCGCCCTGCTGGTGACTGCAATCGGACCATCAACGAAGTACCTGTGCGCATAGTCACCACGACTAAGTGTGGACAGATTGCCCCAGTTGATCATGTTCGGAATGTAGGCAAAAAGTTCCTTACCATCGGTGGCATCAAAAGCATGCAACATGCCATCGTTGGCACCTACATAAAGTGTTTTGGTATCCGCAACATAAGCAGGGGAAGAGCCAATGATGTCACCGAGCGGGGTTGTCCGGTTCCGCAAAACACCGCCATTGCGCTCTTCGTTTGAGCCATCACCCTTGATGTAATTGACATTCTCCTCGCCAGTTACAGCAAAATTGATCTCTCCGCCGCCACGCGCCAACGTCAGCTGTTGTGCAGAAGTAGGGAAAGTCTGACCTGAAGTACCATTCGAGGTGAATACCTTACGCAAACTCCAAGAGGGCAGCGATGCTGTCCAGGCCGTACCTCCCACTCCCGTACTTGTAACATCTCGAGATACGAGCTGACCGATCCACGAACCACTCCAATAGCTGGCACTGAACACCTGCGCACCCGTATCAAGCGACACTGAATTAGCCGCCACATTGGAGAACGAGCCTTCGCGCCCGGAAATCTCGCTGAGCGTTCCTCTGAGCCCTTCGACAAAGGCATTTCCATCCGTTGCCACGATGAACTTGCCCCGACCATTGACGGTTGCATGCCAGAAGTCATCAATGCTGGCCGGGTTGTTGTTCGTATGGTATGGCCAGACTTTGCTGCCCGAAGTAATGTGAGGGAGATCCGTTTCTGGATTCAACGTACCTGCCGCCCCCAGCGTGACGCCAAATGTCACCATGTGCTGCCAGAACGCTGGATTGGCATCCGATGTGGGAACAACGTTCCTCAAATCCGGGCGAAGATCGTTCTTCCAGTAATGCATGGCGATATCGCCAAGATTGCCCGAGTGAGGGCTGCTGAAGGGGTTCGCCGGGGTATAGGTAAAGGTGCCGGAGGGTCCGGTGATCGTCGTGCCCGCGACGCTATCCTCCTCGCCAATCTGGGCATCCCACAGACTGGCATTGTTTTCATCGTTGCGGTATCCATCCGTCGTCATGAGCGTGTAGTTCAAACGACAGGAATATTGATCATTACCGGTTCCGGGCCCATATGGACCATCGTCATCAGCGTTCTTGAAATACTCGCCCGCTTCCCACAAGGCCAAACGCAAAGGCGTACTTCCGCTATTGGTTTGCGCATACAGCCGCTGGTACCACGCCGTCTTGTTGTTGTTCTCGCCCGTAGTTCCGCTCGGGTCATCGAAAAGCCCCGCATTGCGGGTCACCGGAATCGGTTTGTCGCGCGTAATCGGGTGCGTGTTCCACCTGCCTCCTGTAGGCCATACCCCGCCGCCCGGAATGACAGTGTTGCCATTCGGCATATTGTTATAGATGTTGCGGTAGCCGACACGGTATGAGGGGCCAACCTCGGCAAACGCGCGTCCAGCGGAAGACTTGGCCACTTTCATGCGCGTGCGGTGGTAGGAATACCAAGTAGCAAAATTTTGTAGCTCAGCTTCAACGCTGCGACCCGTTGGCGTAGCATCCTCACAAGCAGTCCAGCCAAAACCCGAACACCCTGGATCGTTGACCTGATAGGTAATGGTCACGGTCACATTGCTGTAGCCACCCGTCCGGCCATGAAGGCCCACATGGATAACCTCGCCTTCAACAGGATTGGTCCTGTCAATGTTCTTCGTGACAGCGGCACTAACCACTCGGCTCGTATAACTTCCTGTGGTCGGCGCGTTATTGACGCGCATGTAGAGATTCGCTCCTGCCGCACCGGTAGCAGTCACTGTGATGCGGGTCGTGTTGGCGGGCACCGTGAAAGTCGGGGAAAGTACCCGAAACGCGCCCGACGTCCCGGAAAGGGATGTAAGCGGATAACCGGACACCACATGGTTCACGATGGCGCCCCCGTCCCATTCCGAGCGTTCGATCGTGCCATCGGTGTAAATCTGGTAACGATAATAACCGGACACGTCACCAAACGTTGCCGGGTTGGTTGGATACCTCGGCACATAGAAGGTTCGCAGCTGACTGGACAGATCAATCGTCGCAGTACTGAACGGCGCTACCAAATCATTATGACTATAGGCAGCATCGTAGCTGGTGCCTCCCGTCATGGTCGCGCCGGTGGAGTCCACCCAAGGCTCATAATCCACGTGCGGGTTGTAATAAATGACATTGCGCGTGTAAGCCTGACTCGCAATGTTGTGCGTCGTTATGGCAGGGACACTGTCTGGAAGATAGTCCCACCCCATCGACCCCGAGTTATCCAGAATGAACAGAATATTCGGCGGAATACGCGCACCAAGCGTCAATGGCTGGTCCGGAATCGTGATATTGGCCGCGCTTGGAAAGGCCAGCATCGTCGCGAAGAATGCAGCAACAAGGGCGAAGCCACGCCGCTGGTGCACGACACGTGCACGCGGTTGCGGTCGATTGGAGATGTTTTCCATGTCTCAGATTCCCGAAGTCGGAAGACGACTGACAAATACCGCCTGCAGCACCACGTCTGCACGGCCCTCGCTGCGTGTACGTGCAGTGATGCGATAAATAGGGTTCTGGCAATTGATTTCCCTGGCCGGCCCCGTGACCTCGCAACCACCCGCAACCGCAGGCCCCCTGCCCAAGAACTCTATCCAGTATTCGGGCGCTCCGCCCGGCAACACCGCGGTATCGTAGGCCGTGTTGGGCAACTGGGCCCACTGGTTGTCGGCCGGTTGCGTGCCGCCGGGACAGATCGCCGTGCCATTGGTGCAGGTAGCCCCCGTGGGTATCCACGAGTCCCACGTGCCTGTCGGGGGAGGATTGCCCAGGACATTCGCCTGGACAAACCGAAGTGCCGATTCGGTCGCTTCGAACGTGACACTACGGTCCCGCATGTTGGCGCTCATGCGCTCCTGCATGGCGGAACTGCGCAAGACGGCAATGCCCAGTATGGATATGGCAATCAACAACACCATTACGACCACGAGTGAAACGCCCGACTGTGGCCTTGCAAACCCCGCGGACGAACGCCGGTACAATGCATGATTCATAGCGTGCGACTCCTCATGCTGACCACATTGGATACCGTGCGCTCGAGTGCACGATCATCCACGTTCTCGCCCGTGAATGTCATCGTGGTACGTACTGCAATGACATTACCCCAATTGGCCGGCGCGTCGTTGTACTCCACGGAACCCGATTCGAGGTAGGAGAAGGCAATGTTTTCCACGTCTTCCGCCACCTCTTCCCGGGCACCGCCATTGCGCGAAACGAACAGCGAACTGCCACCCCGGCCATTGTCTTCCACGAACCAGCGCACGTTGCGCAGGCGCGCCAACACAACGGAGGCAGGCGGTGCAAACTCGTCGTTGGATGGATCGTATCCATCCGGCAAAGGGTCGTGACTCACCACCAGGCCAGCTACGCCAGTGGCAGTAACAACGAACGTCTTTCGTGCATTGCAGACCAACAGCACGTCTCCGTCAGAAAAAACATCGGAAGCCTGCGCCAATTGGGCGCCATCCAGCGTGACTGAATCAGCCGTGGATGCCGTAACCCTATAGGCCATGTCATCACCGGAAAGCACCGTCAATTCAGTTGCATTACCCACAACCGGCGCATCCCTGAACGCACCAGCGCTGTCTATCATGGAAGCATTCGAGCATGCGGATCCTGCGGCCGCACGTATGTCACGCGAAATGAGCTCGAACGCCACGCGCGAATTTTCCTGGATACGGTTGACACCCTCATTCGCCTGGAACGTACGCTGGTTGGACATGAATACTGCGAATGCAGCCCCCATGACGATCAGCCCGAGCACCATGGCCACCATCAATTCGATCAGGGTCATGCCGGACATGTTGCGTCCGCAGTGACGATGCCGGGGGAAGGAAGCCTGGCTCATATGCGGGTCCTCGTGACCATTTGCCGGGTACCGCCACCGCCTGCGCGACTGTCATCCCACTGCACCGTTATGACGCAAGCATCCGGACAGTTCGTGATCTGGCCACAGGTAGTGGTATCGTCTTCTCGGCCAATCGTGATCTTTAGTGCATTAATCCATTCTGCAACGTCGTTCTGCGCGAGCGTCCCACCTGCTGGAGCCTCACAGGTCATGGCACCCAGATTGTATTGGGCTGCATTCGCCCAGTTCGAGCGCATCGCTTCCGTGATGGAGGTGGTCTGCATGACGGCCTGGCTGCTTTCCAACGAGCTTTGCCCGCTACGCATTGCAACGGACTGCATGGCGGCAATGCCAAGCAAGCCAATACCCAATACCACGACCGAGACCAACACTTCGATCAGGCTGACACCGGCCATCCGCCGGGCTCCACTGACCGTGAAACCGGAACGCCCATGCTGGCGACCCGCCTGAGGAATCTTCATGGCCATTCACATTCTCCGTCGCCATCACTTCTTTCCGTGCGGATATTGCCACTCAACATGACCGTGATGATCCGCTGGTTTTCATTGGGTGATTCAGTGGGTACACAGGTCATCAACTGCGCCTGTGCAGCAATCAAACCCGTAGGCCTGAACACGATGCCATCTCCTGCAGGCCCACTCACTTGCACTGGGCCAATGGCCTCGTTGTCCCGGACGACTTGGTCGGCGCCTGTCGTGTTGTCGCGGCCAACCACGATCCAGCGATCCCAGTTTCCGTCACAAGTGGTGCCATTGCTGGTGCCACAAAGTCTCACCGGCGCATTGCGACGAATGGCCTCGGAACGCGCCAACTGCACCGATGCCGTCAGCTCATCGCTCATGCCTGCCAGACGGTTGGCATTGATCAGCGAGGTCATTGCCGGCACGGCGACGGCGGCCAGGATGGCGACAACCGCCAAAGTAACCATCAATTCGATCAACGTATATCCCGCTGACCGCGGCAGCCCGAAGGCTCGCCCCCCGCCTCGGCTACTCGTTCCAATGGAAGACGACATACCACCCCCAATATTGACGGCCTACCCTATCGCGCGGGCGGCCACGATCTCCAGCGATTCCGGGACAAACGGCAGTATCGACTGCCCGAATGGCACGGACTGGGGTAGATTCTGGGCCTGTCCCTCCTCAACCCACTGGAACCGCCGGGACTCCCATGGCGCCCCATCCCCCGTTACTTCGTCCCCTGGACACCTTGTGGCAGGCCAACACTCTGATCTGGGTGGTTCTGGCTGGCGAGGCCCTGGCTGCCGTACTTGCATTGGCACCCGGCATGACCACGGATCGCCTGGTCTACTTCGGCATCGCCTCCCTGACCATCCAATGGATCGCCCTGATGTCCCTGGGCCTGCTCTATCTGGTCCGGCGACGGCTTGCCTTGATGAGCCCCGTGGTGGTTGCACAGGCGGGACTCGGCTCCCTGTTGATCAGCACGGGGCTGGTCAGCGGGCTGGCATGGCTATTGCTGCACGACGTATGGCCCACACCCCATGGTGGGTGGCTGACATTTTCGTTCCAACTTCTCGCCATCGCGCTGACCGTGGGCCTACTGGGCCTTGCGGCATTCCAGAACCATTGGCGCGCCAGGCAACTGGCTGTCCGTGCCAAGCAAGCAGAACTGGAAGCCCTGCAGGCCCGCATACGTCCACACTTTTTGTTCAACACGCTCAATACGGGTGCTGCACTGGTCCACCAGCGCCCAGGCGAGGCCGAGCGCCTGTTGTTGGACCTGGCAGACCTTTTCAGGGCAGCATTGGCCGGCCCCACGGAAATTCCGCTTGCGGACGAACTGGCACTCGCACGGCGATATCTGGAGATCGAATCACTGCGCTTCGGCGAACGACTGAAAGTGCATTGGTCATTACCTGACCCACTTCCCGCCCTGGACATTCCGACACTCTCAATACAACCACTGGCAGAGAACGCGATCCGCCACGGTGTTGAGCCCGCAACCAGTGGCGGCAGCATCATCATCGAAGTTTCGGACCACAAAAACCAGGTCATCATCACCGTTCGCAATGACCTGCCACCGACGGGGAAGCCGGCAAATACAGGGCATCAGATCGGACTGAAGGCCGTCCGTGCCCGGCTCCATACGCTGACCCAAGGGCGTGGCCGCCTGGAAACCCGAACCGATGCTTCCGGATTCACCGCGACCATGACGATACCCAAGCAGGCGTCATCGGATTGAACCGCACCCGCCTTTCCTTCGCCCCGAGAGAAGGTGGCGCGCAAGCGACGGATGAGGGTGGGTGAATGACGCGCCATGCAGGGTTTACTGCCAGCTGACCGGCCCCTCCCCCATCCGCCATTTGGGCACCTTCTCCCGGAGGGAGAAGGAAAATAGCTCACCCCTCACGCGGCAAACTACGCCACGACCCGGTAGCAGGGGCGATATTCCCCGGCGATTTTCATGCGCCGCTGCTGCACGAACGCCCGCAATAGCTCATCCAGCGACTGCATCATGTCCGTGTCACCGTGGATCTGGAACGGACCATGTTCTTCCACGCGCCGCATGCCATCCTCCTTGACGTTGCCGGCCACGATGCCCGAGAAAGCACGCCGCAGATCCGCGGCCAGCGCATGCGCCGGTCGTCCATGGTGCAGATCGAGTGCTGCCATCGCCTCGTGCGTAGGCACGAAGGGTTGCTGGAACGCCAGTGGGATATCCAGTGCCCAATTGAAGAAGAAGGAGTCCTTCTGTTCAATACGGCAGTCCTTCACCTTGCGAATGCCGGCATTCATCCTGCGTGCCACTTCGGCAGGCTGACCGATGATGATCTGGTAATGCTCCGCCGCCTTGTCACCCAGGGTCAGGCGAATGAAGCGATCGATCTGCTCGAAATAGGGCGCCGCCAGTGTGGGTCCCGTGAATATCAGCGGGAAGGGACGCGAAGCATTCTCTTCGCGCAGCAGGATGCCCAGCAGGTACAGGATTTCTTCGGCGGTCCCCACGCCACCCGGGAACACGATGATGCCATGACCCAACCGGACGAACGCCTCCAGGCGCTTCTCGATGTCCGGCATGATGATCAACTGGTTGACGATGGGGTTCGGCGATTCAGCCGCGATGATGCCCGGCTCGGTGATGCCGATATAGCGCGGGTGGCGCTGGCGCTGCTTGGCATGGGCAATGTTGGCGCCCTTCATCGGACCCTTCATTGCACCGGGACCGCAACCCGTGCAGATATCCAGGCCGCGCAAACCCAATTCGTAACCCACCTGCTTGGTGTAAAGGTATTCGTCACGCGAAATGGAATGTCCGCCCCAGCACACCACCAGGTTGGGATCGCCCGGCTTCAGCGCGCGCGCATTGCGCAACAGGCCGAATACTGCATTCGTGATGCCTTCGGAGGACTCAAGGTCCGTGCTGCATTCGAAGCCCAGCTCGATCGCCGTGTAGGCAAGATCACGCACGGTGGAAAACAGCAACTCCGCCACGCCGCGGATGATTTCACCATCCACGAACGCCATCGATGGCGCATTGAACAGATCGATGCGCACGCCACGGTCCTGCTGCAGGACATGGATATCGAAATCAGGATAAAGATCCCGCGCTGCACGCGGATCATCCGACGCGCTGCCACTGGTCAGCACCGCCAAAGCACAACGGCGCAGCAACTCATGCATGCCGCCGGAAGAAGCATCACGCAGACGGGCTCCTTCGGCCCGCGACAACCCATCCAGTCCACCGCGCGGATAAATCCGCGCATCCTGTACCGGCAACGCCCTCGATGCCGTATCGCTCATCTTGCCCATCCATTTCTTCATTCAAGGACTGGCGACTCTAGCGCACTCCCCGCCCTTGCGGCACCCCTGCCCCATCCACACAAAAAGAAACGGCCGGGTTGCCCCGGCCGTTTGCTGTTTCAACATGGAACCAATCAGAACTGGTAACGGAAGGTCAGCTGGGCCGCCCAACGGGACACGCCCGGGTTCACCGCGC
>JBQGFJ010000257.1:0-2918 GCA_052040085.1 Pseudoxanthomonas sp. | reverse complement strand
ATGTGGCGAGCGAGCGGAGGTATTCCATTTCTCACGCACGACCCCATTGGATTGGAATTTGACAGCGTTGTCAAATTGAATCGCCAGACGCATCCGAAACACGCGAAAGCAAAGGAAAACAAGCTGTTTTCTTTGCTGCATGACAGCAATTTTTCCTGCCTTGGCATTGCCCTCGGAAAACAATGAAACGGGGCAGGAATCAAGGCACTCGGCCCGGCAGCCCGCGACCGTTCGACATGGGAAAAGCCATGTGCGACCTGTCTGCACACCAAGGGAACCCCGCTTGCGCGACACAGTGGCGGGGACGGACCTTCAAGGTGTACCAAAGGAAGGGGCCGGCAAGATGATGGCAAACAGATAGCTGCCAGGAAGGCAGCCTGCCCCGGATCAAACGGGATCGCGCAAGCCTTGGACCATATTGGCCTTCCGGCCCGGCCCCGGGAATACCGGCCTCAGCGCGGCGCAACTCCCGTGGATCGCCGGAACTGCAACGCATAGGGCACCTCGACAATGCCACCTGCCGATCGGTCACGGATCGCCTTCAGCAGTTCCTGCCCCGCAATCCTGCCCATCTCGCGTGTCGGTTGGCGCACGGTAGTGAGCGTGGGATAGATGTGCCGCGCGATGGGCGTGTCGTCGAAGCCACACACCGATATATCCTTCGGCACGGACAGACCTCGCTCGCAAATCGCACAGATCGCACCGGCGGCCATGTCGTCGTTCGCGGCGAAAATCGCGGTCGGTGGATCCATCAGGTCCAGCAACGCATTGGTCGCCGCATATCCCGAGTCGTACGAAAATTCACCATTGACGACCAGCACGGGGTCGTAGCGCAGGCCTGCGCGCGACAGCCCTTCACGATAGCCGGCCAGCCGCCAGCCACTTGCGCCATGCGCGGCATGGCCGCGGATGTGGGCGATGCGCTTGTGCCCGAGCCCGACAAGATGCCCGACCATTTCGGCCACCGCCTTCTCTTCATCGACCACCACGCCGATGCGCCTGAATCCCTCCTTGGGAGACACGCTGGCATAGGGCACGTCCAACTCCTCCAGGCGCTTGAGCAAGGCCGGGTCGTCGGTGATGGGCGGCGTCAGCACCACGCCATCCAACTGCGACTGCATCACCAACGCCTCCACCTTCGCCACGATGCCTTTGCCATCGTAGATCAGCGGCGCCAGCATCATGTTGTAGTGCTGCGACTGGCAGGCATCCAGCACACCGAGCTCGACTTCCATCAGGTAATTGCTGGACGGATTGTCGTAGAGCATGGCGATCAGGTAGGAACGCCGGCCCGCCAATACCCGCGCCGACGGATTCGGACGGTATTGGAGTTTCTCGACCGCAGCCTCGACCCGCCGCCGCGTCTTCTCGGACACGTTGGGCTCATTGTTGAGCACTCGCGATACGGTCTTCATCGACACGTCCGCTTCGCCCGCCACATCCTCGATGCGTACACGCGTAGCCAAATCACACCCCTCCGGAACCGCGCGGATTCTGCCAGATGAGGCGGCAACCGTGCCGCCCATCCACATGGCGCATGACGCCATGCAACAAACACCACCACGCAACTCGGGCTATGCTGCATGACCTGACAACGCTGTCAACCATTGCGTCTCTTGCGCACACCCATGCCCGCACGGAACCGCCCATGAAACCGACATCCCGCATTGCTCCCAACCCGCTCCGTCTCGCCTGCCTGGCCTTGGTGCTGGCCACGACCACCGCGTGCAATCGCGAAACTCCTGTACACGCCGACACCGCGAATGCCTCCGGCTCGAACGCCATCAACGCGGAAAACTGGCCGCAGGTGGAATGGCCGTTTGCCGAAGATCCGCAACTGGAACAGCGCGTCGAAGAATTGCTGGCATCGATGACGGTCGAGGAAAAGGTCGGCCAGATCATCCAGGGCGACATCGACAGCATCACCCCGGATGACGTCCGCAAGTACCGGCTAGGTTCGGTCCTTGCCGGTGGCGGCTCCGACCCGGGCAAGAAATACAATGCAGCACCGCAGGCATGGCTGGACCTGGCCGATGCGTTCTGGGAAGCCTCGATGGACACCAGCGGTGGCGGCAAGGCGATCCCGATCATCTGGGGCATCGATGCCATGCACGGCCAGAGCAACATCGTCGGCGCCACCCTGTTCCCGCACAACATCGGCCTGGGCGCGACCCGCAACCCGGAACTGCTGCGACGGATCGGCGAAATCACCGCGCTGGAAACGCGTGCCACCGGCATGGAATGGACCTTCGCGCCGACCGTGGCAGTACCGCAGGATGATCGCTGGGGCCGTGCCTACGAGGGCTATTCCGAGAATCCGGAACTGGTGGCCAGCTTTGCCGGCGTGTTCGTGGAAGGCTTGCAGGGCAAGGCCGGTTCACCCGACTTCCTCGGCGACGAACGCGTGATGAGCACGGTGAAGCATTTCCTCGGGGATGGCGGCACGGTCGAGGGCAAGGACCAGGGCGACACACGCGGCAGTGAAGCCCAACTGCGCGACATCCACAACGCCGGTTATGTCACTGCCGTTGCCGCGGGCGCACAGTCGGTGATGGCCTCGTTCAACAGCTTCCATGGCGAGAAACTGCACGGCCACAAACCTTTGTTGACCGACGTGCTCAAGAACCGCATGAACTTCGGCGGCTTCATCGTCGGTGACTGGAACGGCCATGGCCAGGTAAAAGGCTGCACCAATACCGATTGCCCCCAGACCTTCAATGCCGGCCTGGACATGGCGATGGCACCGGACAGCTGGAAGGAGCTTTACGAATCCACCCTGCGCCACGTCAATGAAGGCACCATCCCGATGTCGCGCCTGGACGATGCCGTCCGCCGCATCCTGCGTGCCAAGTTCCGCATGAACCTGTTCGAAAAACCCAAGCCTTCCGAACGTGGGCTCGGTGGCCGTTTCGAATTGC
>JBQGFJ010000256.1:0-9802 GCA_052040085.1 Pseudoxanthomonas sp. | reverse complement strand
CGGTCGGCAATCGTCGCGGCGGGATGCTGGCCACGGCTTCGGCAATGGCCTGGATGTGTGCAGGCGTGGTGCCGCAGCAGCCGCCGACCAGATTGAGCAGGCCGGATTCGGCGAACTCCTTCAAGGTCGCGGCCATTTCCTCGGGGGTTTCGTCATATTCGACGAAAGCATTGGGCAGGCCGGCATTGGGATGCGCGCTCACGTAGGTGCTGGCGACGTTCGACAGGGTTTCCACATGCTCGCGGAGGTCTTTCGCACCGAGTGCGCAATTCAGGCCAATCGACAAGGGGCGGCTGTGCGCGACCGAGGTGTAGAAGGCTTCGGCGGTCTGCCCGGACAGGGTGCGGCCCGAAGCATCGGTGATGGTGCCGGAGATCATGACCGGTAGGCGCGCGCCACGGGTATCGAAGATTTCTTCGATGGCATACAGAGCCGCCTTGGCGTTGAGCGTATCGAAGATGGTCTCGACCATCAGGATATCGGCACCGCCATCGATAAGGCCGTCAATGGCTTCACGGTAGGTGGTGCGCAGTTCGTTGAAGTTGGTGTTGCGATAACCGGGATCGTTGACGTCTGGGCTGATGGAAGCCGTGCGGCTGGTGGGGCCAAGCACGCCGATGACGAAACGGGGCTTGCCGGGAATGCGGGCTTCGATGGCATCGCAGCAATCGCGTGCGATGCGGGCACCGGCCTTGTTGAGCTCATACACCAAATGCTCAAGGTGATAATCGGCCTGGCTGATCGACGTTGCATTGAAGGTGTTGGTTTCCAGCAGGTCCGCGCCAGCCTCCAGATAGGCCGCATGAACACCGGCGATGACCTCCGGTTTGCTCAGTAGCAGCAGGTCGTTGTTGCCCTTCAGGTCGTGCTCGCAGCCGGCGCCATGTGCGTGCGTATGTTGGCTGTCGCAGCCTTGGGCAAAGCGCTCCCCACGGTAGTCCGCTTCCTGCAGTCCGTGCTTCTGGATCATGGTGCCCATGGCGCCATCGATGATCAGGATGCGTTCGTCCAGGGCCTTCAGCAGGGCCAAGACACGGGCAGGATTCAGCCAGGGCAGTGGGGTCACGGCTTGGTTCCTATCAATGAAATCACTTCGAAATGCGGCGGACGCTTTTCGCGGGTGACACGTTCCAGACTGGATATCTCCAAGCCGGCTTTTTCGGCGAAGCGTCGGAGTTCCTTGTCGGTGAAGCCCAGGTTGACGTGGCCATAGGCTTCCACCGCGCTGCGGTGTTCGTGCTTGCCCAGGCTGGAGAGCAGCAACCGGCCTCCCTTGCGCAGCACGCGTGCAGCTTCGGCCACGGCCAGTGCGGGTTTGCCGGCATAGGTCAGGGCGTGCATCAGCACCACCAGATCGAAACTGCCGTCCTTGAACGGCAGCGCGTGCATGTCGCCTTCGCGCACTTCCACGTTGGGCAGGCGCTTCAGGCGTTCGGAAGCGGCGGCAACCACGCGGGCACTGGTATCGATGCAGACGTAGCGATGCGCATGGGGTGCCAACAGTTCGGCCAGCACGCCATCCCCGGAGGCGATGTCGAGCACGTCGCCGGTTTCAAGCAAGGGCAGTGCGGTACGTGCCAAGGCTTCCCACGTGCGTCCGGGTGAGTAATGGCGTTCCATGTCCCCGGCGACCGAATCCGCCCAGTTCTGGTCGGCGGCACGGGCAGCCAGCACGGCAGGCACGCGTTCGGCGTCCTGGCGCAGCAGTGGATCATCGCTACCCTGGCGCAGGGCGAGCCATAGGGCTTGCTGCGCCGGATCAAGGCTGGTTTCGTCGAAACGGTAGTAGGCGGAGACGCCCGAGCGGCGGTCACGGACCAGCCCGGTTTCCTTGAGTTTGGCCAAATGCGTGGACACACGGGGTTGCGCGAGCTGGGTGATGGCCGAGAGTTCGGCCACGGTCATTTCCTCATGGGCCAGCAGGGCCAGCAGGCGGACGCGAGTGGCGTCGGCAAAGACCTTGAGCTGGACGGACCAGGCTTCGAGATCCATAAATATCTCCATCTCGCGATATAGAGATATTTTGATCGTCTCCGGTGGGCCGGGTCAAGCTTTGGCATACCCCTGCGAATGGCGCGGGTTACAATTGGTATTCAATACCAATGAGGGGCTTGGCCGTGGATTTTGCATTCACCGAAGAACAGTTGATGATCCAGGACGTGGCACGCCGGATCGCGCAGGAGAAGATCGCCCCCAGTGCCGAACACCATGACCGCACCGGTGAATTCCCGCTGGAGAACATCCGCCTGCTGGGTGAAAACGGCCTGATGGGCATCGAGGTACCGGCCGAATACGGCGGCTCCGGCATGGATCCGGTGGCCTATGTGCTTGCCATGATCGAGATCGCGGCGGGTGATGCAGCACATTCCACCATTGTGTCCGTCAACAACTCGCTGTTCTGCAATGGCATCCTGACCCACGGGACGGAGGAGCAGAAGCAAAAGTACGTGCGTGCCATCTCCGAAGGCCGCGAGATCGGTGCATTCGCGTTGACGGAGCCACAGTCCGGTTCCGATGCCACGGCAATGCGTTGCCGTGCGGTGAAGCAGGCCGATGGCACTTTCGTGATCACTGGCAAGAAGAGCTGGATCACCTCGGGTCCTGTCGCAAAGTACTTTGTTCTGTTCGCGGTGACCGAGCCGGACAAGGGCGCACGTGGCATCACCGCGTTCCTGATCGATGGCGATCGCGCCGGTTTCCATCGTGGCAAGACCGAACCCAAGCTGGGCATCCGCGCGTCGGCCACCTGCGAGATCGAATTCAGCGATTACGTGGTGCAGCCGGACGAAGTGCTGGGCGAAGAGGGCCAGGGCTTCAAGATCGCGATGAGCGTGCTGGATGCCGGACGCATCGGCATTGCTTCGCAGGCCATTGGCTTGGCCCGTGCTGCTTACGAGGCGACGCTGGCTTACGTAAAGGAACGCAAGGCCTTCGGTGCGCCCATTGGCAGCTTCCAGATGACCCAGGCCAAGATCGCCGACATGAAGTGCAAGCTGGATGCGGCCACGTTGTTGACCTTGCGGGCAGCATGGTTGAAAGGGCAGGGCCGGAAGTTCACCACCGAGGCCGCGGTAGCCAAGCTGACCGCTTCCGAGGCGGCGATGTGGATTACCCACCAGGCGCTACAGATCCACGGTGGCATGGGGTATTCCAAGGAAATGCCCATCGAGCGTTATTTCCGCGATGCCAAGATCACCGAAATCTACGAAGGCACCAGTGAGATCCAGCGCCTCGTCATTGCGCGGAGCGAAACCGGTTTGCGCTGACTCCGGGCAATATCAATATCCCGGCAGTACAGAACAAAGAACCCCGGCCTGGCCGGGGTTCTTTTTTTATGGTCTTGCCTGATTAGCGATCAGGCCGCGATACCGGCATGTGTTCATGCAGTGCCTGGTATTCCTTCGATGGCTCGTCGAGCTTGTCGCCCAGCATCCGCCTCCCGGTGACGAAGAACACCGGGATCATCAGCAGGCCCAGCAACGTGGCGAACAGCATGCCGCCGATCACGCCGGTACCGATGGCGTGGCGGGCGTTGGCACCTGCACCGGTGGACAAAGCCATCGGCAGTACGCCCATGATGAAGGCGAACGACGTCATCAGGATCGGACGGAAGCGCAGGCGGGCCGCTTCGATGGTGGCATCGGCCAGGGTCTTGCCCGCGCGACGCTGTTCCACCGCGAATTCGATGATCAGAATCGCGTTCTTCGCCGCCAGGCCGATGATGGTGATCAGGCCGATGCGGAAGAAGATGTCACTGGGCAGGCCACGCAGCATGGCGAAGATGACGGCACCCAACAGTCCCAGTGGCACCACCAGCAACACGGCTACCGGAATTGACCAGCTCTCGTAGAGCGCGGCAAGGCAGAGGAAGACCACCACAATTGACAGCACCAGCAACAGCGTGGCGGCGTTGCCGGCCAGGATTTCCTGGTAGGACATGCCGCTCCAGTCGTAACCGAAGCCCGGTGGCAGGTCGTTCTCCACGATGTCCTGCATGGCCTGCATGGCTTCACCGGAGCTGCGTCCCGGCACTTGCGAGCCGACGATGTTGACCGCGGCGTAGCCGTTGTAGCGGGTCAGGGTGGGCGGGTTGGTGACCCATTCGGAGCTGACCACGCTGTTCAGCGGAATCATCGCATCGCTGTTGCCCGTGGAGCGGCTGGGCAGGTAGATACGTGACAAGGCTTCCGGCCCCATGCGGAACGGTGCGTCCGCCTGCATGGTGACGCGCTTGATGCGTCCTTCGTAGAAGAAGTCGTTCACGTACACCGGCGCCAGCATCAACTGGATGCTGTTGTAGATTTCGCCGACCGAAACACCCATGGCGTTGGCCTGGATCCGGTCCACGTGTACCTGCAACTGCGGGGAATTTTCCAGTGTGTTGGGACGCACGCCCATCAGCAGGTCCTGCTTCTGGGCCGCCTGGCCCAACAGCATGTTGCGGGCATTGATCAGGGCGTCCTGCCCGGCACCCGAACGATCCTGCAGATACATGTCGAAGCCGCCGAACTGGCCCAGGCCCTGCACGGTAGGCAGGTTGACCACGAAGATGCCCGCTTCCTTGATGCCATACAGCGCACCATTGAGGTTATTGATGAAGCCGTTGATGTCGACCTTGCGCTCATCCCATGGTTTCAGGCGAATGAAGGCCATGCCCACGTTCTCGCCCTGGCCGATGAAGCTGAAGCCGGACACCTGCATCATGCCCTCGAAGCCTTCCTGCGCCGAGACGATTTCGCGCATCTGGTCGAACACCTGGTTAGTGCGCTCGATGGTCGCGCCTGGCGGCAACTGCACGATGGCCATGGCGTAGCCCTGGTCTTCCTCGGGCAGGAAGCTGCCGGGCATCCGGGTGAACAGGAATCCAGCCAGTACCACCAGCACGACGAACAGTGCCATCCAGCGTGGCGTGTGCCTGACCGCACTGGTGATGTGGCCCACGTAGGTGTGGCTGATCTTGTCGTAGTACTTGTTGAAGGTACGGAAGATGAAGTTGGAGTTGTGATGGTCCGTGGGCTTCAGGAAGGTGGCGCACAGGGCCGGGGTGAAGCCGAGGGCCAGGAAGGCGGAGAAGGCCATGGCGATGGCGATGGTCAGTGCGAACTGCTTGTAGATCTCGCCGGCCGCGCCGCCTTGCAATGCGCTGGGGATGAACACCGCCGCCAGCACCACCGTGATGGCTACCACCGCGCCGGTGATCTGGTCCATCGCCTTGCGGGTGGCCTCCTTGGGCGGCAGTTTCTCCTCGGTCATGATGCGTTCGACGTTTTCGATCACCACGATCGCGTCGTCCACCACGATGCCGATGGACAGCACCATCGCGAACAGGGTGAGCTGGTTGATGGTGAAGCCGATCAGGCTCATGCCCAGGAAGGTGCCCAGCAAGGCGACCGGGATCACCAGCGTCGGGATGATGGTGGCGCGCAGGTTCTGCAGGAAGATCAGCATCACCAGGAACACCAGCACCACGGCCTCGGCCAGGGTCTTCACCACTTCGGTGATGGAGATGCGCACGAAGGTGGTGCTGTCGAATGGCGAGAACCAGTTCACCCCTTGCGGGAAGGTGGGCTGCAATTCGTCCATCTTCGTGCGCACGGCTGCCGCGACGTTCAGTGCATTCGCGCCAGGCAGCAACTGCACGGCGAAGGCACCGGTGGGCGAGCCGTTGTAGCGTGCCTCGAACCCATAGGCCGAAGAACCCACCGCCACCCTTGCCACGTCCTTCAGGCGTACGGATGAACCGTCGTTGTTGGCACGCAGGATGATGTTTTCGAATTGCTCCGGTGTGCTGAAGCGGCCTTCGGTGGACACCGTGGCGGTGAAGCCATGGCCGTCCAGCGCAGGCGAAGCGCCGATGGAGCCCGCGGCAAATTGCACGTTCTGGCCGCGGATGGCCGTCAGGACTTCGCTTGCGGACATGCCATAGCCGCGCAGGCGGTCCGGATCCAGCCAGATGTTCATGGCGTATTCGGAACCGAAGTGCTGGACGTTGCCCACGCCGGGGATGCGCGAGATCTGGTCGACCACGCGAGAACCGACGATGTCGTTCAGTTCATCACCGGTAACGCGCGGATTGTCCGACCTCAATGCCGCCACCATCAGGAAGCCGGCGTTGGCCTTGGCCACCACCACGCCCTGCTGGGTCACTTCGCTGGGCAGGCGCGGGGTGGCCAGCGCCACCTTGTTCTGTACCTGCACCTGGGCAATGTCCGGGTCGGTACCGGTGGCGAAGGTCAGCGTGATGCTGGTGCCGCCACGGGCATTGGACGAAGAGTTGAAGTACAGCAGGTTGTCGATGCCGGTGAGCTGCTGTTCGATGACCTGGGTGACCGCACGCTCGGTGGTTTCCGCGCTGGCACCGGGGTAGGTGGCACTGACTGTCACCTGCGGAGGCGCGATGTTGGGATAGGACTCCACGCCGAGGTTGAGGATTGCGATCACGCCGGAGAGCGAGATCAGGATGGCCACCACCCACGCGAAGATCGGATGGTCGATAAAGAACTTGGGCACGGGAATAGCCTCTTATTGACCTGCGTCGTTGGTGGGGGTCGCTGCCGCACCATCGGGACTCCATGGCGTGGCGACGGCGGGCGCGCCTTCCTTGACTTTCTGCAGGCCGGCCACGATGACCTGGTCGCCGGTCTCCAGGCCACTGCCGATCAGCCAGTTGCCACCTTGCATGTCGAGTGTCGTGACTTCCTTGCGCACCACGTTGCCATCCTTGCCCACCACCATGGCGTACGCGCCCTTGGCATCGCGCTGGATGGCCGCCTGCGGTACCAGGAACGCATTGTTGAGGTCACCGAACCTAGCTTTCAGGGTCACGAACGTACCCGGTAGCAGGATCTTCTCCGGATTGGGCAATAGGGCACGCATGGATACGGCGCCGGTGGCCGGGTCGACGGTGACACCGGAGAAGTCCAGGGTGCCGGTCTGATTGAAGACACTGCCATCGGACAGCACCACCTGGACGGTGGCCTGGCCTTGTCCCTGCAGGGCGACATCGCCGTTGCCCTGTGCGCGGCGGAGCTGGTCCAGTTCGCTGACGCTGAGTGCGAAATTGATATACAGCGGATCGATCTGGTCCACCGTGGTCAACAGGGTGGCCTCACCCTGGCCGACCAGCGCGCCTTCGGTGACCTGCTGGTTGCCGGCACGGCCAGAAATGGGTGCACGGACACTGGCGAAGTCCAGGTTGATGCGGGCGCTTTCCACGTTGGCGCGTGCCTGCTGCACGGCCGCGGCGGCACTGCGTTCGGCGGCTTCGGCATTGTCCAGATCGGACTGGGAGACGAATTTGTGCGGAGCCAGTTCGCGTGCGCGCTTGGCAGTGGTAGTGGCATTGGCATAGCTGGCTTGTGCCGAGGCCAGTTGTGCCTGGCTGGCACTGAGTGCGGCCTGCAACGGTGCGGGATCGATCTGGAAGAGGACCTGCCCTTCCTTGACCTCGCTGCCTTCCTCGTAACTGCGCTTCAACACCACGCCGGCTACGCGGGCCCGCACATCCGAACTGCGGAACGAGGACAGGCGGCCTGACAGTTCACGTTGCAATGGCACGGTCTGGGGTGTTGCGCTGACCACGGCAACTTGCGGGGGCGGTGGTGACGCGGGCGGCTCGGATTGACCGCAGGCGGCCAGCACGAGGGCAATGGTGCCGGCAAGAAGGGCGGAACGGGGCGAGACGGTCATGGGATGACTCCGTGTCATGCGTTGTCTGGAAGGGGGAAAGGAGAAATGCCGGGTGTTGGCCGGAATGCGCGAAGGAAGGCATCCACGGCAAATTCGGCCCATGCGTGGCGCTGGCACGCATCGTGGCGATGGGGCGCATTGAAGCGTTTGCGTTCGAAATCCAGGCCCACCAGCATGCCCAACAAGAGTTCGGCTGCCCTGTGCGGGTCGTCATGCGCAATCAGCTTCTGCTGCATGGCAGAGGCCAGGCAGTCCGCGAGTCTCTGGTGCAGGGTTTCCAGGCCGTCCACGAACATGGTGCGGGCTTCATCCGGGAAACGGTGGGCCTCGGCGCTCATCAGCCGGCAGGCCGCCAGGGTCTCGGGTTCGGACAGGTGTTCTGCATGGTCGATGGCGAAAGCGAGCAAGGTGCTGCGCAAGTCCGGGCTGGAGGTGTCCAGCGCAATCGTGGTCAGCGCAAGCTGCTCCTTCACGACCTGGCGGAACAGGGCCTCCTTGCTGCCGTAGCGGGCATACAGGGTTTGCTTGGAACAACCCGCGCGCAATGCCACGGCGTCCATGCTGATCCCGAATCCCTGCTCGGCCAGCAGGGCGCGCACGGCCTGCTGAACGCGCCGATGTCGGTTGTCTTCGGGGCAGGTGGGGGAGGCGGCGTGCATGGGGTGTGGACTATACCGTCCAGTTTACAATTTGACCAGTCCCGGCGTTCGGCCATTGCGAGGGTTCGGGCGTGAAGGGGATGTAAAAAAATACCGTGCCGGAGGCGGCAACCCGCATTTGCATGCGGCCTCGCAACAAGGAAGAAATGATGTGCAGGGCTACAATGGGCGTTTGCACCAACCTGTAGAGCCATGACCTCATGAATGCAGCCCGTAAACCCAAGCAGGCCCCCCAATCCAAGAGCAAGAAGACGCAGCCGGCGACCCCTGCTGCGGGCGCGAAGCCGCGCAAGGGGGGCGACGCACCGGGTGAAGCGGCGGCCAGCCGGGCCGCCGAGGGTGATGCACTGTTGTTGGAGCCGGTATACGCCGCCCTCCGCAAGCAGTTGCCGAAAACCAGGCAGGCCGAAGCCATTGCCTTTGCCGGACTGTTCTACCGGCGCATGCAGGAAGATGAGTTCCCCTTGCACGGCCCCGAGGGCTGGGCGGCGCTGGCCAATGACATGCTGGAGTTCGCCCGCGTGCGCAAGCCGGCAACGGCCAACATCCGCGTATTCAATGCCACGCTGAAAACCCATGGTTGGGATTCGCCCCACACCATGGTGCAGATCGTCAACGACGACATGCCATTCCTGGTGGATTCGGTGGGCATGGCATTGGCCGAAATGGGCGTGGGCGTGCACGTGCTCGGCCATCCCCTGGTGCGTTTCACCCGTGATCGTGCAGGCAAGCTGACGGCGGTTGGCGAAGGCAAGCCGGAATCGCTGATGTTGCTGGAGGTCGACCGGCAAACGGCCGAGCAGATGCGCGCCATCGAAAAGCGTATTCGCCAGGTCCTGCAGGACGTGCGTGCCATCGTGGATGATTGGGGCACCATGCGCGGCAAATTGCTGTCGCTTTCCGATGACCTGTCCACCCGGCCGATGCCGGTTGATGACAGCCAGCGGCATGAAGCACAGGAATTCCTGCGCTGGGCCGCAGGCGACCACTTCACGCTGTTCGGTTACCGCGAATACCGGGTGACCGGAAAAGGTGATGCGGGCGTGCTGAAGCCGGTTGAGGGCAGTGGCCTGGGGCTGATGCGCGGGAAGGATGCTTCTTCGCCGCGCCCGGTCAAGTCGCTTGCTGCCTATGGACTCAACGAGTCCGGCAATGTCGATCCGCTGATCCTGACCAAGACGAATGCGCGCTCCACGGTGCATCGCAAGGGATACATGGATTACATCGGCGTGCTGGAATTCGATGCCCAGGGCCGGATCATCGGTGAGCAGCGTTTCCTCGGCCTGTATACCTCCGGTGCCTACAACCGGCGTCCCTGGGAAATCCCGTTGGTACGCGTACGCCATGACCACGTGATGCAACGTTCCGGGTTGGCTGCCGCCAGCCACAGCGGCAAGGCATTGCGGCATATCCTGGAAACCCTGCCGCGCGAGGAATTGTTCCAGTCCAGCGAG
>JBQGFJ010000255.1:0-1566 GCA_052040085.1 Pseudoxanthomonas sp. | reverse complement strand
GTTCGCTATCGACCTGGATGAGCCAGCGCGCGCGTTGCTGGCGGACGCGGAAAACGGTGGCCGCCTGAGTGTGGGCGCAAGATGGGTCCCGGAGGACTCTGCCGGGCGTTGCCTGGCCGCGCAACCCGAAGAGGTCAGCTTATCCGGCCTACGCATCAAGGTCGAGGGCGAGGCGGCCGCCCCGCAGTCGATCGCTCAGTTCTTTGCCATGTCCCCGAAACGTGTTGCCATCCAGGCCACCGACCAGTCCGCAGCAGCCGCAATGACCGCCGTCCCGGCGATCGCCACGGCATTCAGCGACGCCGATGTGTCTTGGGAGGCCAAGAACCCTGATCTGACGGTTCGCTTCGACGCGTCTGGCGGGAAGCTGAAGCTGAAGCTAGACCGGGCGGGCAGGACCCTGACCGTGTCCGGGGATGCACAGGAATTTGCGGGGTTGGACTCGGTGCTGCGCACGGAGGCCATCAGCCTTGCCACCGGCACAGAGACCACCGCCAAAGTCACACCGGATGAGCCGGTGCGGTGGACGCCACCCGAGGAATTGAGCCTGAAGGATCTGGGGCTTGAGAATCCCCGGTTGGAAGGTTACGGGCAGTCCTCGCTGTATACCGGAGTTGACGAAGCAGTCTTCGGCGCAAGCATGCAAAGCGTGCTGATCCACCTCGCGGGAACGCACAGCGCGCTTCCGAGCAGTGCCGAGGCTGCATTGAACGTGTATTGGAACGACAGCCTGGTGGGTTCCTATGTGCTGGATGCGCAGGACACCACCATCAACACCGATATAGCTGTGCCAGAAAGCCTGGTGAAGGGGCGCAATGGCCTGCGGATCCAGCTGGATGCCGCGGCCGTCGGAGCCGAATGCCGCACCGCCGGATCACTTCCGGTCCAGGTGCATCTTGACGGCGCGGCCAGCTCGATCACCCCGGCCTATGGAACCAGCGCGACCCAAGGCTTCGAGATGCTGCCCCAGGCCGCTTCGGGCCAGATCGGCTTGGCACTTGGCCAGTCCGCGGAACCATCCGATGCCTACCTGCTGGCCACGGGGCTCTTGGCCTCCCTGCAGCAGGCCAGTGGTGTTCCGCTGCAGGTCACGCTGCTGCCGGAAGAGGAGGTGGCCTCCTCTCCGCTCAGCGCTATTGTCGTTGGGGCCTCGGCGGCCACCATCAATGAGCTGGGAGCGCCACTGCGCCTGGAGGAAATGCGCACCATCGACGCGGGGATGCTTTCCGCTGGGGTCGGCACCGAGGCGCCGTACGCGGCACTGCAGGCATTTACCAGCAACTCGCGCACCATCCTGGCCGCCGGGGGCTGGGCCCCGGGTGATGCCACCGGCGCGGCCGAGTCGTCGCGGGCCGAAGGCGGCTCGCTCTACGCCGACCTGGCCCACCAGGTGCTCGCTTCCGAAGGCGGATGGTCCGCGCTTTCGCGCAATCTGCTGATCGCCCAGCCGGATGCCGAACCGGTACTGCTGGAAAGCAATTCCGTCGTGCCCCAGTCATCGCGCACCGATGATTACCGGGTTTATGGGTGGTGGGCCGTCGGCGGCCTGGCCGTGCTGGTAGCACT
>JBQGFJ010000254.1:0-2542 GCA_052040085.1 Pseudoxanthomonas sp. | reverse complement strand
ACCGCGCCCACCGCCATCCGCGCGCTGATGCGCGAGGGCGAAGCGCCGGTGAAGAAGACCTCGCGCGCGTCGCTGCGCCTGCTAGGCAGCGTCGGCGAGCCGATCAATCCGGAAGCCTGGCGCTGGTACTACGACGTGGTCGGCGATGGCCGTTGCCCCATCGTGGATACCTGGTGGCAGACCGAAACCGGCGGCATCCTGATCAGCCCGCTGGCCGGCGCCATCGACCTGAAACCCGGTTCCGCCACACTGCCGTTCTTCGGCGTGCAGCCGGCGCTGGTGGATGCGAATGGCGAACGCCTGGAAGGCGCCACCGAAGGCAACCTGGTGCTGCTGGATTCCTGGCCCGGCCAGATGCGCACGGTCTATGGCGACCACCAGCGCTTCATCGACACGTACTTCCGTACCTATCCCGGCACCTACTTCACCGGTGACGGCTGCCGTCGCGATGAAGATGGCTACTACTGGATCACCGGTCGCGTGGATGACGTGATCAACGTCTCCGGCCACCGCATCGGCACCGCCGAAGTGGAAAGCGCGCTGGTCTCGCACCCCAAGGTGGCCGAAGCCGCCGTGGTCGGCTTCCCGCACGACATCAAGGGCCAGGGCATCTATGCCTACGTCACCCTGGTGGCGGGTGAGGCGCAGAGCGACGAGTTGCTGAAGGAACTGGTGGCCTGGGTACGCAAGGAAATCGGTCCCATCGCCACCCCGGACCACCTGCAATGGGCGCCAGGCTTGCCGAAAACCCGCTCGGGCAAGATCATGCGTCGTATCCTGCGCAAGATCGCCGAAAACGCGCCGGACCAGCTGGGCGACACGTCCACCTTGGCCGACCCCTCGGTGGTCGACTCGCTGGTCTCCGAACGCAAGGTGAAGTGAAGCAGGAGTGAGTGGAGAGGAGTGAGAAGTGAGTGAGAGCAACAGCGTGCCATTCACTTCCCTGCCTCCTTCCCCTGCTCCTGCTTCCACTCACTCCTCACTCCTCTCCACTCGTTCCTAGCTTTATGCCTACCCTGCTAATCGCCGACGATCATCCGCTGTTCCGTGAAGCTCTTCGCGGTGCAGTGCAACGGGTGTTCCCCGGCGCCAAGCTGAAGGAGGCCGAGAGTGTGGACACGCTGTACGCGCTGGTCGAGGCCAATCCGGACGCGGATTTGTTGCTAATGGATCTCAACATGCCCGGCGCGCATGGTTTCAATGCGCTGGTGCACCTGCGTGCGCTGCATCCGCAGTTGCCGGTGGTGGTGGTGTCTGCGCGCGAAGAGCCATCGGTGATGCGCCGGGCGCTGGACCATGGCGCGCTGGGTTTCATTCCCAAGTCAGCGGATTCGGAGACCATCGGCAAGGCCATCAGTGCTGTGCTGGATGGCGAGCATTGGGCGCCACCGGAAGCGCATGCGGCCCCGGCCATTGGCCGGGATGAGCAGGAAGTGGCGCAACGCCTACGTGAACTTACCCCGCAACAGTTCCGCGTCTTGCAGATGCTGGGCGCGGGCCGCCTCAACAAGCAGATCGCCTACGACTTCGGCGTGTCCGAAGCCACCATCAAGGCGCACGTCACCGCCATCCTCCGCAAACTGCACGTCACCAACCGCACCCAGGCGGTCTTGATGGCCGGCAAACTCGCCGTCGAACCCGACGGTATGGTCCCGCCGCCGGAAGAGCAGGACTGAGAAATTCCGGAAGGGTGTAAGGTTTGAAGAGGCCATTCAGCAGATAATCCAGTGGCCACTTCGTTACTCCGTAAAATCCACGACGGTGTTATCTCGCGTCCTCCGGATATACGGCAAACAGATAGATGCACCATGGTTCCTGGTCTCGAATTACCAAATAACCACCGCAAATACACATAAACTTCTTGCAATTGGCTTTATGTCTGCATGGCAACGCAAGCTGGCGATGTCAGGGTCCCCGTGCCGCGATAAAGCATGACAGGGACCATATATCCCCTAATACCATCAACGTTGCACGCCCGAAACCGTTATCGATCTGGGTAAGCTTTTGTTGCCCAAGAAATAATTCACGGTTGACCGAACTCCTCGGCACAATCCAGAATCAGATATTCCCCGTTCTGGGGTCTACTAGGCGTTAGGTATCATGATCCCTGCTGATGTTGAAATTTATATTCTTCGGAATTTTCCCAGCAATGATGTCGCGCAAGCACTTGAGTTTCTTCAAGGGGCCACTACGCACACTGGCGCTCCAGCAGAACCTCGCCTTTTGCGTTGTGCAACGATTGCTAGCGGCAAGACACTGGCTGGACTGAGACGACAGGTTGAAGGCTTGGCTGTCGACTATCGAGATGTAATTTTAGCTGCCGAATACATTCGAAAAAATGGGGTTTACGTACAGACCCGTGACTTTTCTCAGCCAATCCAAGATGATGCCTAACAATTCATTCAAGCCGACGCCGCTTCGCGGCACGGCTTAACTCAGCAACTGTCTTGTGATCTTGTGTTTCAGGCGGCGATCACACCTCCTTCCTGCATTCGCAGCTCATCGCGCCGCCGGGCATTGACGATGGTCAACAACTTGCGCA
>JBQGFJ010000253.1:0-9056 GCA_052040085.1 Pseudoxanthomonas sp. | reverse complement strand
CTACTGGAAGTCGCTGGAAGGCCAGGCGAAAGAAGCGTTTCGTTTTCTGCATGTGTCCACCGACGAGGTCTACGGCACCTTGGGTGAAACCGGCAAATTCACCGAGAACACGCCGTACGCACCCAACTCACCTTATTCCGCATCCAAGGCGGCTTCGGATCATCTGGTCCGTGCCTTCCATCACACCTATGGACTGCCCGTACTCACCACCAATTGCTCCAACAATTACGGACCGTACCACTTCCCCGAGAAGCTCATCCCGTTGGTGATTGCCAAGGCTCTGGCGGGCGAGCCGTTGCCGGTGTACGGAGATGGCAAGCAGGTGCGTGACTGGCTATTCGTGTCCGATCACTGCGAGGCGATCCGGACCGTGCTGGCCAAGGGACGGGTGGGGGAGACCTACAACGTCGGCGGCAATTCCGAGAAGCAGAATATAGAAGTCGTAACGGCCATCTGTGCCCTGCTGGACCAGCGCCGGCCGCGTACGGATGGACAATCGCGCACCAGCCAGATCACCTACGTGGCCGACCGTCCAGGTCATGATCGTCGGTATGCGATCGACGCCTCCAAGCTGAAGGATGAACTGGGCTGGGAGCCGGCATACACGTTCGAGCAGGGAATCGCCTTCACGGTGGATTGGTACCTGGAGAATCAAGCGTGGGTGAAGCGCGTACTTGATGGTACTTATCGTCTGGAGCGTATCGGGGGCGTGGCATGACCCAGCGGAAGGGCATCATCCTGGCCGGCGGTTCCGGCACCCGGCTTTATCCGATCACCAAGGGCGTCAGCAAGCAGCTGCTTCCGGTGTACGACAAGCCCATGATCTATTACCCGCTCAGCGTCCTGATGCTGGCCGGCATTCGCGAGGTATTAGTCATCAATACCCCGCACGAGCAGGCGTTGTTCCAGAACCTGCTGGGCGATGGTTCGCAATGGGGCATGGATATCCGTTACGCCGTACAGCCGAGTCCGGATGGATTGGCACAGGCTTACCTGATTGGCCGCGATTTCGTTGCGGGCCAGCCCAGCTGCCTGGTGCTGGGTGACAACATTTTCCACGGCCATGGCTTGACCGATACGCTCAAGCGAGCGGATGCACGGAAAGATGGAGCAACCGTATTCGGTTATTGGGTCAACGATCCGGAGCGCTATGGCGTGGCCGAATTTGATGCGGTTGGCAAGGTCGTGGGCATTGAGGAGAAACCAGCCCAGCCACGGTCGAATTATGCAGTCACCGGTCTCTATTTTTATGATGGAAAGGCCAGCGATTACGCCGCTGAATTAAAGCCCTCACCTCGTGGCGAGTTGGAGATCACCGATCTCAATAAGCGAGAATTGGAGGATGGAACGCTGTATCTGGAGCAACTGGGTCGTGGCTTTGCCTGGCTTGATACTGGCACGCATGAATCCCTGCATGAAGCGGCTAATTTCATTCAGACTATCCAAGCTCGCCAAGGGTTGCAGGTCAGTTGCCCGGAAGAAATCGCTTATGGCAAGGGCTGGATTGACGAGATACAACTGGAGCAGCTGGCCAAGCCGCTTTCCAAGAATGATTACGGTCAATATCTGTTGAGCTTGCTCAAGCGTGGGGTAATACGTTGAAGGTCATCGAGACCTCTTTGCCTGGATGTTTGATTATCGAGCCAACGGTGTTCGGTGACGAACGCGGCCTGTTCTTCGAAATCTGGAATGCGGAACGCTTTGGCGAACATGCCTTGCCGACGAAATTCGTGCAGAGCAATGTTTCGACCTCGTTAAAGGGCGTTTTGCGGGGCCTGCATTACCAGTGGCCGCGCCCGCAGGGAAAGTTGGTGAGTGTGCTGGAAGGCGAGGTCTACGATGTGGCGGTGGATATCCGGCGCGGTTCGCCACATTTCGGACATTGGGCTGCGGTGCTATTGAGTGCAGAAAACAAGCGGCATATATGGATCCCGGAAGGTTTCGCCCACGGCTTTGCAGTGCTCTCCGAGCGTGCTGTTTTCAATTACTTGTGTACAGATGTCTACGTCAAGGAGGCTGATGCGGGCGTGCGCTGGAACGATGCCACCATCGGCGTGGATTGGCCGGTTGGCGAGCCAGTTCTTTCTGCCAAGGATGAACGCATGCCGTTCCTGACCGATATTCCCGAGGATCGCTTGCCGGTCTACCCGCTGTGAGTCGCCTGCTGGTCGTGGGGGGCAATGGCCAGGTTGGGCGCGAATTGCGCCGCAGCTTGCATGCGTCGGGTGAAGTGATTGTGGCTACCCGGGATGGCCGGCTCGAGAGCGTGGGCGCTGATGGTGTCTCGGGCATTTGCGTGACTGCAGATCTTTCTGACCTTGAGGGCCTTGCGGCGCTGGTCCGGGACGTGAGTCCGATGGTCGTTCTGAATGCAGCGGCCTACACGGCGGTCGACAAGGCCGAAAGTGACGCCGCCAGTGCATTCCGGATCAATGCCGAGGCTCCGGGCGTGCTTGCGCGTACTTGTGCCGAAGCAGGCATTCCCTTGGTCCATTATTCGACCGATTACGTTTTCGATGGCACCGGCACGCGTCCCTATCGCGAAGATGATCCGACCCATCCATTGGGGGTTTACGGTGCCAGCAAACTGGCAGGCGAGGAAGCAATTCGCGCCTCGGGCTGTCGGCACCTGATTTTCCGTACGGCGTGGGTCTACGCCTCGCACGGCAAGAATTTCCTGCGCACGATGTTGCGATTGGGAGCTGAGCGCGAGGAATTGAAGGTCGTGTCGGACCAGATCGGTACGCCGACCCCGGCCGCATTGATTGCCGATGTCACGGCACAGGCCTTGCAGCGGATCAACGAGCATTCCGGAACCTGGCACCTGACCGCATCGGGACAGACCAGTTGGCATGGATTTGCGGATGCCATTTTCGTGGACGCGCTGACCCGTGGCCTGATTGAGCGGCGTCCCAAGGTCCTGCCTATCCCGACTTCGGATTACCCCACGCCGGCCAAGCGGCCCGCCTATTCGTGCCTGGATGTATCCCGGTTGCAATCCGATTTCAACGTCGTGCTGCCGGATTGGCGACAAGGCTTGGGGAGGGTCCTGGACGAGATCGCGTCAACTACGAGGGCTTGATAGCCGCATCACGGGAGCCCGCCTGTGTGTGACATCCCCTCAGGCGTATTCCCTTCTGGTGATCATCGAAGCATCCGCCAGCCATGTCGCCAGTACCGAGGCAAAACGATTGGCCGCTTCCGGGGCGTGATGCAGGAATAGGGAAGGCTCCGTCAACTCCAGTTCCAGCAAGCGGGGTGCTCCATCCGGGCCTGGAATCAGGTCGATGCGGGCATAGGGCAAGGGGCGGTCCAGCTTGAACAGTCGTGCGGTGGCGGCCAAGGCTTGTTCGGCCACTTTGCGCTGTGCCGCACTGGCTTCTCGTGCCGAGATATGGCCATTGGCGAATGGTGCCTTGTCGACCACTTCGCCTGGCTTCAGCAAGGCCGCCTTGCGGATGGCGTGGCTGAACTGTCCGTCGAAGTAGACCAATGCGGTTTCCCCGACCGTATCCACCTGCGGCAGGTACGGCTGCAACAGGACGTGGCGGTATTCGTCCAGCAACCGTGCCAGGTGGTTGCCGGCGGCAAACTCCTGGCTGCGCGTATAGCGCTGGACATCGCGTGCGCCGGCGCCGACCACGGGTTTCACCACGAATTCCTCGGCGGCATGCTGAGCAAGGAACTTCGGCAGGGCCTCCATGGGTTCGGTATCCGGTGCGATGAAAGTGCACGGGATGACCGGGACGCCAGCGTCGGCCAGATCGGCCAGATAGCGCTTGTCCGTGTTCCAGCGGATGACCGGTAGTGGATTCAGCAGCGTGGTCGTGCGGGCGGTGCGTTCGCACCAGGTCAGGAACTCCAGCAGCCGTTCGGTGTAATCCCAGGGGGAGCGCAGCAGTACCGCGCCAAAACGGCTCCAACTGACCGAGGTGTCATCCCATGCCAGCACATGTGCCTCGATTCCGGCCCGTCGGCAGGCTTCCAGCAGCGGGCGCTGGTCTTCATCGTGGCCGCTGGCGGCGATGGCGGTGGCGAATGCGATGGGTTTCATGGTTTCCAGTCTAAGAACCTGCAGGTCCGGCCTGGATCAGGTCCGGGACCGTGAGCATACCGATGTTTCCATTGTCCTAAAGTACCTGTTGCCCGCCGATGTGGGGGGTAAAATGATCATTCCCCATCAAACGGACACCGCCATGGCCGAAACAGCCGCCGTCGCTTCGCCTGTCGCAGGCAAAAGCAAACTGTTCCCCAGCGCAGAGGCTGCGCTGAAAGGCATCGTAGCCGACGGCCAGACCTTGGCAGTGGGTGGTTTCGGGCTGTGTGGCATCCCCGAGGCACTGATCGCGGCTCTGCGTGATAGTGGCGTGACCGGGCTGACGGCGATTTCCAACAACGCCGGGGTGGATGGCTTCGGTTTGGGCCAACTGCTGGAAACCCGGCAGATCAAGAAGATGATTTCGTCCTATGTGGGCGAAAACAAGGAATTCGAGCGTCAATACCTGTCCGGCGAACTGGAACTGGAATTCAATCCACAAGGCACGCTGGCCGAGCGCCTGCGCGCAGGCGGGGCAGGTATTCCAGCCTTTTTCACCGCCACGGGCTACGGCACCATCGTGGCCGAAGGCAAGGAAACGCGGGAATTCGACGGCAAGCACTATGTGCTGGAGACGGCGTTGAAGGCCGATGTTTCCCTGGTCAAGGCATGGAGGGCGGACAAGGCTGGCAACTTGGTGTTCCGCAAGACCGCGCGCAACTTCAATCCGGCGGCCGCCATGGCGGGCAAGATCTGCGTGGTGGAAGTGGAGGAGGTATTGGAGATCGGTGCCATCGATCCCGACCAGGTCCACTTGCCCGGCATCTACGTGGACCGCATCGTCCACAACCCGAATCCCGAGAAACGCATCGAGAACCGCACCGTGAGTGCGGCCGGCAATGGAGGAGCACGCTGATGGCCTGGACCCGCGATGAAATGGCGCAGCGCGCCGCCCGTGAACTGACCGATGGTGCCTACGTGAACCTGGGTATCGGCCTGCCCACGCTGGTGGCCAACCATATCCCGGAAGGCTTCGATGTCTGGCTGCAATCGGAGAATGGCTTGCTGGGTATCGGTCCGTTCCCGACCGAGGACGCCGTGGATGCCGACCTGATCAATGCTGGCAAGCAGACCGTGACGGCAAGGCGGGGCGCCAGCTATTTCGGCAGCCATGACTCCTTCGCCATGATCCGTGGAGGGCATATCGACTTGGCCGTACTGGGTGCAATGCAGGTCACCGACAAGGGTGACCTGGCCAACTGGATGGTGCCTGGCAAGATGGTCAAGGGCATGGGCGGCGCGATGGACCTGGTGGCCGGCGTCAAGCGCATCGTGGTGCTGATGGAACACACCGCCAAGAGCGGCGAGCACAAGATCCTGCCCGAATGCACCTTGCCGCTCACCGGCCTAGGCGTGGTGGATCGCATCATCACCGAGCTGGCGGTGTTCGACGTGACGCCGGAAGGGCTGAAGCTGGTCGAGGCAGCGCCGGGCATCGGTCACGATGAATTGAGCGGGAAAACCGGGGTTCCAATCCTCTTTGCCGGCTGAAAGGGCGGAGATTCAGCCGCGCTTTGCGTAAGGATAGCGGTCCGGGTCGGGCTCGCTTTCCTCGCACAGCGCGGCGGCGGTTTCCATGAGGTAGCCGGCAGATTCCGCGGCCAGGATCACAATGCGTTCAATGGCGTGTGCCATGGTGCCGTCCACTTGACCGGCCTCTGCTTCGAATTCCCATTCGTCCAGATGAGCGTCCAACAATGGCCGGAGTGCGGACGGACGGACCCAGTACATGCTGCCTGCAACGAACCGCTCAACGTTCGTCATGTTGTGCATGATCCCAAGCCGGGCCATGAGTCGATCAACCGTGCCCCTGTTTGCCCCTTGATAGTGGGCAAGTTCCTGTACATGTCCTTCGGGTGCCACGAGACCCAAGTCGGGTCTCTGGGTGAAAGCCTCGAGGATTCTGGTGCTGCGCCCGGGAGCGGCCAGACGATCAAGCAGGTCGCGGCGCCATGCATCCCCGTCTTCCCGGTGCGTGGATCGCTTGGTGTGCAGTTTCAAAACGACATCCACGCCTTCATCCAACAGGCGATAGGCCACGCGAAGGAACGGCAGGATGTCGCGGCCACGGTTTTCTCCGGTGACGATTTCCGCTGATACACCGAGTGCCTGCAATCGCGTGCGCACGGCATCTTCACGCTCGTGAGCGGTGGTGACGATCAATCGCCAGTCGATGCCACTGGCTTGCAGTGACTGGACGATTTCATCCAGCAACTCGGGGTGCCAGGCGTGCACCACGGCACAGGTGCGCACACCTGACATGGGTGCTGCCGTCGACGGGGCGGCAGAACACAGGGCCTGCCGGGTTGCTTCCAGCCAGGCATGGCCAAGGCGTGCGTCTGGCTCGAGCACCGCGCCCTCGGCCCACTCGTTCCAGGCATTGATGAAAACCAGGCGCTGTGACGCGGTTGTGCCTGCCAGTCGTTTGTGCAGCGTTTCTTCCAGCCAGTCCCGATAACCGCGTGGAGATGCATGCAGAAAGATGCGGCCCGCACCCGAACGTCTGGGCTCATTGTCCCAGCCACAATTGACCGCCGGGAACAACGGGTAGCCGGGCATCGGCCGGCTACTCATCTCCTTGGCCAAGGCTCTCCAATCCAGAACGTGGCCTTTGAACTCCGGGTTGAGCAGGCGCTGCTGTGAGGTGATGTCGGGCGGCGTGCTCAGGTTGGGCGGGAATTCAATGGCCGAATCGAAGCCGATGTCGCGCGGATCCGGGCGCTCGAAACCCTGCACATATCCCAAGTGGATTTCGCCTACTCCGTTGTTGCGGCACCAATCGCGCCAACGCTGTGCAGTGGCCTTGGCTTCCGGCAACAGTCCGGGCCGGTACACCAGCAACAACGGTTTGCCATCGATGCGCAGATAACGCGGATCACGCAGGTAATCCGCAACGTGTGCGATGTAGGCGATGTCGTCCTCGGCACCATGGCGTTGGTCGATCAGGACATCGTCGCCACGTCCATCCCAGCGCCGTGACCATTTTTCGTTGGCCCAACACAAGCAGAAAGGCAGGTCCAGAGAAGGATCTGCCAACCACTGCCGCAGTGGTGCTTCAAGCAGGGTTTTCCCGCCGAACCAGTAGAAGTAGAAACAGAATGCGCCGATGCCGTATTCCTTTGCCAATTCCACCTGCTGGTGCATGGCATCGGCATTGCGCAGATCGTAAAACCCCAGTTCGCCCGGTAAACGAGGCTGTGAGTGTCCCTCGAATTGAGGCAACGCACGGGTCACGTTTCGCCATTCGGTAAATCCCTTCCCCCACCAGGTGTCGTTTTCCGGAATCGGGTGGAATTGCGGCAGATAGAACGCGATCAGCGTGGCCGGCAACGGGGATGGCAATGTGCCGGGAAGGCGTGGCGTGTAGCCAAGTGCCTGCTGGCCGCTGCGCGAATAAGCGCGTCCCTTTGGAGCGGTTCCATGGTTTGTCTGTCCTTGGCCGGGGGTAGGAATCAGGCTCGGGAAGCGATCAAGGAAGCGGATGCGCAGGCGATCACGCGAGGCCTCCGTCATCGGAATGAGACGGAAACCGAAACGCAGCGTGCGAAACAGGACTGACCGGAACGATTGGCTTGGCGACAGGCTCATCCCGCCATGATCACAGATTCTGGTAATTCGGTCCCGAGCCGCCTTCCGGAGTGACCCAGGTGATGATTTCGTACGGGTCCTTGATGTCGCAGGTCTTGCAATGCACGCAGTTGGCGGCATTGATCTGCAGGCGGCGGCCTTCGGCATCCTCGACCATTTCGTAGACGCCGGCAGGGCAGAAGCGCGTGCAGGGGTTGCCGTATTCGGTGGTGCATTGGTCGACGCAGATCGAGGTGTCGGCGACCTTCAGGTGGACGGGCTGGTCTTCGTCATGCGAGGTGGCGGCGTAGTACACGCCTTGCAGGCGGTCGCGCGGTGCGAGAGTGCGATCGATGTAGTCGCGGCGCGGCTGTTCCTGCTCACCCAGTTTGTCCAGCGCGGACCAGTCCGGGGTGACCTTGAAGGTCCACGGCGAAAGGCCGGCGGTGGCGGTTTCCCAGGCACCATTGAGCAGGCCGAACCACATGCCTTTCTTGAAGCCGGGCTTCACGTTGCGGACTTTCTTTAGCTCAGCCATGGCATCGGAGGCGCGCAGTTTGGTGTCGAAACCCTCCGGTGCCAGTCCGCCTGCGGCCAGGTGTTCGGCCGCCAGCATGCCGCTGCGGATGGCCTGGTGGGTGCCCTTGATCTTGGGGACGTTGAGTAGTCCAGCGGTATCGCCGATCAGCAGGGCGCCGGGCATTTCCACCTTCGGCAGGGATTGCCATCCACCGGTGACGATGGCGCGTGCGCCGGCCGACAGGATGCTCCCACCTTCCAGCAGGGGCTTCATGAGGGGATGGTTCTTCCATTGCTGGAAGGCTTCCCATGGCTTGTATTCGGGATCGTGGTAATCCAGTCCACTCACATAGCCCAGCGCCACCTGATCGTTTTCCAGGTGGTACAGGAAACTGCCGCCATAGGTTTTCGAGTCCGCGGGCCAGCCCAGCGTATGCACGATCTTGCCCGGCGTGGTGCGTCCGGCCGGGACCTGCCAGAGCTCCTTGATGCCGATGGAGTACCCCTGCGGGTCACTGTCCTTGTCCAGTGCGAAGCGCTTCACCAAGCGTTTGGTCAGGTGGCCGCGTGCGCCTTCGGCCAGCACGGTGACCTTGGCGTGGATATCGATGCCGGGCGTGTAGCCGGGCTTGTGCGAACCATCCTTGGCAACGCCCATGTCGCCCATGCGCACGCCAATCACCTTGCCATCGTCATCGTGCAGGGTCTCTGCGGCGGCAAAGCCCGGATAGATTTCCACGCCCAGCGCTTCGGCCTGGGGTGCCAGCCACGCGCACATGGCGCCAAGACTGACGATGAAGTTGCCGTGGTTGCGCATGCCGGGGGGCACGATCGGGAACTTGTATCCGCCGGTCTTGTTCAGCAGCCAGAACTC
>JBQGFJ010000252.1:0-7449 GCA_052040085.1 Pseudoxanthomonas sp. | reverse complement strand
TGCCGAGGGGCGCGTGGTTGCATCAGACATCGTAGAACTCCCGGAATGTGTTCGTTTCGAAATATCGGATCAGATGGTGATCAGTCCGGACGTCAGGCCATAAATCGCAACGATTGCGCTAACGACCGCGATGCCGAAAAGTCCCCATTCGAGTGGTGACGTGAATACCTGCTTGCCCTGCTCCCGGCGCGTGATGAAGTAGAGGATCGTGCCGGGTGCGTAGACCAGGAATCCCAACACCAGGAATTTCAATCCGCCGGCGTAGATCAGGAACAGCGTGTAGAGCGTGGCAAGGATCGCCACCACCATGTCGCCGTGGTAGCCCTTGGGATTGGTGTCGTAGGTGTCGCGATTGATCACCAGCTTCAATGCGAAAGCCGCCGACAGGAAGAAGGGAATCAGTGAAAGATGACTGGTCAGTGACAGTGCGAAGGTGAAGGCATCATCGGAGAACAAGGTGGCCACCAGCACCACCTGCACGAAGATCGAGCTCATCAATAGCGCCGAGGCCGGCACCTGGTTGGCATTCTCGCGTGCAAGGAAAGCGGGCATGTCCTTTTTCTTGGCAGCAATCGAGAGCACTTCGGCTGCCATCAATGTCCAGGCCAGGTAGGCACCCAGTACGGAAACAATCAGGCCGGCGCTGATGAAGATGGAACCCCACCGCCCCACCACGGCTTCAAGCACGCCTGCCACGGAAGGCTGCCGCAACTGTGCGATTTCCTCGCGCGGCATGATGCCGTAGGCAAGGATGGAGACCGACGCAAACAATGCCAGCACGCCCAGGAATCCGAACACCGTGGCCTTGCCCACGTCACTGCGCTTTTCGGCATGACGGGAGTAGTTGCTGGCGCCTTCGATCCCCAGGAAGACGAACACGGTCACCAGCATGGTGGCCTTGACCTGCTCGAACAGGTTGCCGTAATCCCCGCTCGCCCCACCCCACAGGTTGGCGATGAACACATCGGGCTTGAACGCGAAGATGACCAGCAGCAGGAAGACGATCAGCGGGATGATCTTGGCGATGGTGACGATCTTGTTGATGACCGCCGCTTCCTGCGTACCCCGCAACACCAGGAAGTGGAATGCCCAGATGCCGATCGATGAAATGACGATGGCCACCACGGTATTGCCTTCACCGAAGGCCGGGAATACCTGCCCCAGCGTGGACTTGATCAATACCCAATAGGACACCAGTCCCACACAGGCGCTGGCCCAGTAGCCCAGGGCGGAAAAGAAGCCCGGATAGGGACCGAAACCGGCACGTGCATAGGCATACACGCCAGCGTCCAGATCCGGTTTGCGGTTGGCCAATGTCTGGAAGACAAAGGCCAGCATCAGCATGCCGGCACCTGCGATCGCCCAAGCGATCAATGCGCCGTAAACGCCCGTAGCCTGGGCAAAATTGCGTGGCAGCGAGAACACCCCTGCCCCGACCATGCCACCGACCACCATGGCCGTGAGCGTGCCCAGCTTGAGCTTTTGATTACCCGACATGCTGATCTCCTCCCCGAATCCGCGCATCTATAGCACATTGCCCGAACAGCAGTTATTGCACTGCATCGCAGATGTTGGGGAAGTGCTATCGAGGCTCGGCCGGTGACCCTTCGGCAGCTTCCGCTGCGGCAGTCCCGCCCGCTTCCGGCATCTCATTGGGCAGCACCGGTTTGGTATCCATCATCAGCGAAAGTGCTGCCTTCGCCATCATGTGTGCACTGATGGGGGCGGTGATGAAGATGAAGGCGGTGATAAGCAGCTCCCGGGGATCGAAGTCGTCGCCCAGGAAGAAGTGGTAGCCCACCGACGTCAGCAACACGCACCCTACTCCCATGGTGCTGGCCTTGGTGGGGCCATGCAGTCGCCTGAAGAAATCCGACAGCCTGATCAGGCTGAAGGAGCCCAGCAGGATGAAGAAACAGCCCACGGCCAACAGTGTGACCAGGATGATTTCGACGAAGATCGAGTTCATTCGACGATGTCCCTGCGCAATACGAACTTGCTGATCACCACCGTGCCCACGAAACCGAGCATGGCAATGATGAGGGCCGCTTCGAAATACACCGGCGTCTTCAGGTGCATGCCGAACAGCATCAACTGGGCGATGGTGGCCACGAACAGGGTATCCAGTGCCAGGATGCGGTCCGGAATGGTGGGGCCGCGCAGCAGCCGCCATAGCGCGAGCAGCATGGACAGCCCGACGACATGCATGGCGATGGGAATGGCGGTTTCGATCACGGGAAAATCTCCAGCAGCGGCGCCTCGTAGCGCGCCTTGATCTGGCGCACGGCTTCGGCCGAATTCTTCACGTCCAGACATTGCACCAGCAGGTACTTGCGATCATCGGAGAGTGATGCCGAAACGGTACCCGGGGTCAGCGTGATGATGCTGGTCAACGCGGCAATGCCGTGGATATTGTCGATCTTCAACGGCACCCAGATGAATCCCGGGGTGATGGCCGATTGCGGTCCCAGGATGAGCCGGGCCACATGGATATTGGATGCCACGATGTCCCACAGCACCCGGACCGCCAGCTTCGGCACCGGCTTCAGGCTGCCGATGCGGGCGAATTCGCGATCCAGCCGTGCGGCATAGAGCGGCACGGCGAAGGCCAGCAGTGCGGCCATCACAACCTGTCCCCGGCCGAAGCCTTCCACCAGCAACAGCCAGAAGCAGAAAATGGTCAGGGTGAAACCCCACGAGGGTATCCATCGCTTGATCTTCATGTCATGGCGCCCTCAATTCCGATGCCGCGCCCCTCAGGCTCTCCACATAGCTCCCTGCAGAGAACAACTGCAATGCGGCCGCGTGGGTGTAACGCTGGATGGGAGCGGCTGCCACCGTCATCACCACGCCGTAGGCGAGCAGCAAGGCCACTGCAATGTTCTCCCTGGGCCTGCGTCTCGGCGGGCGTGCACCCGGCGTATCCGGCTCGATGCGCCAGAACAGGCGGCGGCCGGCACGTGACAAGGCCATCACGACCATCAGGCTGCCCACCAGTACGAAACCGAACACCACTGTAGTCGCGTTGCCGGGTACCGACTGCAACAACATCGCCTTGCCCAGGAAGCCGGAAAGCGGCGGCAACCCCGCCACCGCGATGGCCGCGATCAGGAAGAACGTGGCCGGGAGCGTCTTGTCCGGCATCGGGGCGATCTTGTCCATGTGGTCACCGGCCTTGCCACGCCGTTGCCGGATGGTCTCCGATATGAGGAACAAGGCCGCCGTGGCAAAGGTGCTGTGCGGCAGGTAGTACAGTCCCGCACTGACGGTTTCCGGCGTGGAGAGTGCAAACGCGATGAAGAGCGTGGCGGCCGAGGCCAGCACCAGATAGGCAATCATCGTGCGCAAGCGCAATGCCGCCAATGCGCCCAGGGAGGCAACCGCCAGCGTGGCGAGTGCTGCCGGGAACAACCACTGCCAGGCAAAGCCGGACAACTCGCCCGCACCGCTGCCGAACACCAACATGTTGACCCTCAGCACCGCATAGATGCCTACCTTGGTCATGATGGTGAACAACGCCGCCACAGCCGCCGGGGCATGCGTATAGGTCACGGGCAGCCACAGGTACAGCGGCAGCAGCGCCGCCTTGGCGCAGAAGACCACCAGCAGCAGGCCGCCCGTGGCCTTGATCAGCATCAGGTCGTGCCCGGAAGCCTCGCCTACCCGTGCCGCAATCTCGGCCATGTTCAAGGTGCCCACCAGTCCATACAGCAAGCCCAGGGCAATCAGGAACAGCGTGGAGGCGGCGATGTTGAAGCTCACGTAATGCAATCCTGCCCGGAACCTGCGCCCTCGCCCGCCGCTCAGCATCAGGCCGTAGGATGCAATCAGCATGACTTCGAAGAAGACGAACAGGTTGAAGATGTCGCCGGTCAGGAAAGCCCCGTTCAAGCCCACCAACTGGAACTGGAACAACACATGGAAGTGGGGCGCCCGACTGTCCCAGCCCGAGGTGGCATGCAACAGGCACGCGATGCCCAGCAAGGCCGTCGTCAACACCATCATGGCGGACAACCGGTCCACCATCAGGGCAATGCCCAGGCGAGCGGGCCAGTCACCCAACAGGTAGACGAGGATTTCGCCCTGGTCCGCGCGTGAAACCAGCATCACCGAGACCACGAGCAGGCTGGCCAGGCTGACGAAGGAGACCAACCGCTGCCAAACGATGTGGCTGCGTTCGGCATACAGAGCCAATGCGCCCGCGAACAACGGGATCAGGATGGGCAAGATAGGCAAGTGACTCACTTGTCGTCCTCCCCTGCCCCGTCACCCACGCCATCGACATGGTCGGTACGGTTGTCCGCACGGCTGCGCATGGCCAGCACGATGGTCACTGCCGTCATTGCGAATGCGATCACGATGGCTGTCAGGACCAGCGCCTGTGGCAAGGGATCGGTGTAATTGCCGAGCTCGGGAGCAAGACCTGGCTGGAGCACGGGCGCCTTGCCCGATGCCAAGCGTCCGCCGGAAAAGATCAGCAGGTTGGTGGCGTACGAAAGCAGGGTCAGGCCCAGGATCACGTCGAAAGTGCGGGCGCGGAGCAACAGGTACACACCGCAGGCGGTCAGGATGCCAATGGCAGTGGACAACGCGAGTTCCATCAATGCACCTCGCCGGTCAATGCAGAGCGGCGCGCAGGATCAATCATCCCGCGGTGTGCCTGACGCGTAAGCGGCGGTTTCAAGGTCCCCATCATGGACAAGATCAACATCGAACTCCCGAACACCACCAGATAAACCCCGATGTCGAACCCGATCGCGCTGGCCAGTGGCAGTACACCAATGAAAGGCAGTTCCGGCTCGATATGGCCGCTGGTCAGGAACGGATACCCCAGCACCATCGAGACCAGGCCCGTGGTGGCGGCAACAAAAATGCCCACGCCAATGCAGCGCGAGTAATCGAAACCGAACCGCGACTCCACGGAGTCCACGCCCTGCACCACGTATTGCATCAACAGCGGCACCGCCAGCACGAGGCCCGCGATGAAGCCGCCACCGGGGGCATTGTGCCCACGCAGGAACAGGTAGATGGACACCGTGAGTGCCAGCGGGAACAGGATCTGGGTCAAGTCGGCAGGTACCGGCAACTTGATCGGGGGACCCGGCATCTTTTCCTCGGGTGCAATGCGGGCACGCCGCAACATGGCATGCACGACCAAACCGGCGATGCCGAATACGACGATTTCACCCATGGTGTCGAAGCCGCGGAAATCCACCAGGATCACGTTGACCACGTTGCCGCCATAGGCTTCCGGAAGCGAACGCTCCAGCAACTCGCCGGCAATCGTGTTGGAAGGCCGCGTCATCACGGAATAGGCCAAGGTGGTGACGCCAATGCCCGAGGCCGCGGCAATGGCAATGTCGCGCCAGCGCCGCAGTGCCGAGCGCTCGGGAACGGAAGTCCCCGGCAGGTAATTCAGGGCCAGCAGCATCAGCACCAGCGTCACCATTTCCACCAGCAATTGCGTCAATGCCAAGTCGGGCGCGGACAAGAACACGAAGGTCAGGCTGACCATGAGCCCTGTTCCACCCACCACGATCACGGCCAACAGCCGTTGCCGGTACAAGGCCACCGTAGCCAGCGTGCATGCCACGAGGATCAACCACAGCAGCCATCCCAGCATGGGCATCGCCGCCATCTCGCGCCAGCCGGAAAGCTGCAGGAAGTCGCTGCCCAGCAGCGGCATGACGGCTGCCGCGATGGCAAGCAATACCAGCAGGGCCAGGCTTCGCTGCAGGCTCCCGTTGGCCAGCGCCCGCGTCAGCCGTTGTGCCAGCGAGAGCGTGGCTTCCAGCTTCATCTGGAAAAGACGCTTGCCGGTGGCCCGGCGCGTGATGGCATGCAGGTTCACGGTGCGGCAGAGGACGAGGTAAAGCACCAGGCCACCCACCATGCCTGCCAGACTCATCACCAGCGGCCAGTTCCAGCCGTGCCAGATGGCCAGGCTGTAGTAAGGCATCTGCTCGCCCAACAAGGAACGTGCCGCCGTATCCAGCAGAGGAGCCACGGTGTAGGCCGGCAGGATGCCCACCGCCAGGCACAGCACCACCAGTACCTCGACCGGGATTTTCATCCAGCGGGGCGGCTCGTGCGGCATCTCTTCCAACCCGCGTGGTCCTTGGCCGAAGAAGGTTTCATGCACGAAGCGAAGACTGTAAGCCACGCCGAATACGCCCATCAGCACCGCAGCCACCGTCGTGCAGAGGCGCATCAGGTCGTGTCCCTGAATCTCGATGGCCTGGGCAAAGAACATTTCCTTCGACAGGAAGCCGTTGAGCAACGGCACGCCCGCCATGGCCAAGGCTGCAATGATCGCCAAGGCACTGGTGAATGGCATGTATTGCCGCAGATTGCCCAGCTTGCGCATGTCGCGGGTGCCGGTCTCGTGGTCGATGATGCCGGCGGCCATGAACAACGATGCCTTGAAGGTGGCATGGTTGAGGATATGGAAGACCGCCGCCACCACGGCCAGCGGCGTGGACAGGCCGAACAGCAGCGTGATAAGGCCCAAATGCGAGATGGTGGAGTACGCCAACACGCCCTTGAGGTCATGCTGGAAAATGGCGTTCCAGGCACCGACCAGCATGGTGACCGCGCCTACGGTGCTGACCACGTAGAAGAACAGGTCGGTCCCGGAAAGCGCGGGATACAGCCTGGCCAACAGGAATACGCCCGCCTTCACCATCGTGGCCGAATGCAGGTAGGCCGATACGGGAGTCGGCGCCGCCATGGCATGCGGCAGCCAGAAATGGAACGGAAACTGTGCACTCTTGGTAAAGGCGCCTGCCAGGATCAGACCCAGCGCAATGGGATACAACTCACTTGCGCGGATCAGATCCCCTGCCGCCAACACGGCATCAAGCTGGTAGCTGCCCACGATGCGGCCCAACAGGATCACGCCACCCAACAGCGCCAGCCCGCCGCCACCGGTGATCACCAAGGCCATGCCGGCACCTTCGCGCGCATCCTTGCGTTCCGACCAGAAGCCGATGAGCAGGAACGATGTGATGCTGGTCAGCTCCCAGAACACCACCATCAACAACAGGTTTCCGGAAATCACCAGGCCCAGCATGGCGCCCATGAACAGCAACAGATAGCAGAAGAAACGCCGTGGACTGTCCTTCGCACTCAGGTAGTAATGCCCATACATCACCACCAGCACGCCAATCGCCAGCACCATGCCCGCGAACATCCATGCCAGGCCATCCAGCCGCAGCGAAAACAGCAAGCCGATCGATGGCAGCCAATCATGTGTGCCAGACAGTACGTAGCCACTCAACACAGTAGGCGTCAGCCAGGCCAGCAGCAGCAGGCCCAGCAAAGGCGCGATGCCGGCAATCCATGCATACGTGCCGCGCGAAAGGCCGGGTACCAGTGCAAGCATCAGTGCGCCCACGAACGGCAGGGCCAGCAGGATTTCAAGGAATGGGATCATCTGGCCGTCGGGTA
>JBQGFJ010000251.1:0-1617 GCA_052040085.1 Pseudoxanthomonas sp. | reverse complement strand
AAAACACTGATTGCGACCCGCGAAGCGGACGGATCCTTGCGCCTGGATATCCGTTTGCAGGGCGAGGAAGAAACAGTTTTCCTTTCCTACCCGCGCGAAAGCTAGAGTTCAAGACGGAGAGCTCAAACTTATTCAGTGAAGAATCGAGGGACATGATGGACGGCGCAGACTACGGCGTATTGGCTCCAGCGTGGGCTGGCACCGCGGCCGCTTCGCTGTCCAATGACACCGCCTTTGTGCAGGCCATGCTGGATGTCGAGGCCGCTTGGGTGCAGGTCCAGGCCGATGCCGGTTTGTGCAGCTCCAAGGATGCGCAGGCCGTTCACGCGGTGGCCAGCGCCCAGCGCTACGACCTGGCGCTGTTGGCCTCGAAAACTCCGGATGGCGCCAACGCGTTGATCCCGTTGCTGGGCATGATGCGCGAGCTGCTCGCCCACGATGGTGCCCCCGCGTCCGCGAGCACGGCGTTGCACCGCGGCGCGACCAGCCAGGACATTATCGATACCGCGCTGATGCTTGTCCTATCCAAGACGCTGGCCCAGGTGCAGGCCGATCTACGCAGTACCGCCGACGGGCTCGCAGCCCTGTCCCAGGCACACCGCCAGACGGTCTGCATCGCCCGGTCACTGACCCAGCACGCATTGCCCACCACTTTCGGCTGGAAAGCGGCCAGCTGGCTTTCGGCGATCCTGGATGCCGAAAAGCAGCTGGAAACAGCATCACTGCAGCTGCGATTGCAGTGGGGTGGCGCGGTAGGAACCCTGGCCTCCCTGGAACAATTCCTGACCAGCAATCACACTGCCGAAACCACCAGCGGGCAGCTCAGCTCCCAGCTGGCCGAGCACTTGGGCCTGCAGGATACGGGGGCACCGTGGCACACCAACCGCATGCCTATCCTCCAACTCGGCTCCGCCCTGGGCGCAGCCATTGCCGCACTGGGCACCTTCGGCGCCGATGTGCTCACCGCTTCGCGTCCGGAAATCGGCGAACTGTCCGAACCTCGCGAAGCCGGCAAGGGAGGGTCCTCGGCTATGCCGCAGAAACAGAACCCGGTGCGCTCGGTGTTGCTGCGCAATGCCGCTTTCAGCTCCCCCGGTTCGCTCTCAACGCTCTTCACCGCCGCCGGCACCGCAGTGGATGAACGCCCCGACGGCGGCTGGCACGCCGAGTGGAGCGCCCTGCGCGAATTGGCCCGCCTTGCCGCAGGCTCCGCGTTCCACGGATCATTCCTGGCCAATGGCCTGAGCGTGACTCTTCCAGCCATGCAACGCAACCTCGCCTTGGGCGGGGACGCTGTGCTCTCCGAGCGCTTGGCTACCGTGTTGGCCCCGCTGGTGGCCGGTGGCAAACCTGCCATCCAGGCCCTCGTGCGCCGCAGTTTGAACGAAGAGCTCCCCCTCCGCGAACTGCTGCGTGCCCAGATCCCCGCGCAAGACCTCAGCGATGCCGAGCTGACCGAACTTTTTGATCCCGAAGGCTACCTCGGTGCCGCGGATCGCTTCACCGCAACCGTATTGGCCGAGTACTCGGCACGGAAGGAACTATGGCAGTCCCAGAACTAACTCCGTCGCTACTTCACACCAATAGCGAACTCCCCACCCTCATCGCAGGCCCATC
>JBQGFJ010000250.1:0-8158 GCA_052040085.1 Pseudoxanthomonas sp. | reverse complement strand
TGGGAGTTGGCCTGGGTTATGCGCTGGCCAATTCCGCGTTCGGTGGCACGGCTCCACTTCTGTACCAGGCCAGCTTGCGTGCGGACCAGGTCAATGCCTTCGTGATCTACGTAACGGCGATGATTGCCGTGTCACTGTTCGTCTACGTGTTCTTCCTGAAGAACAAGGGCGACAACTGGCTGGATCACGAGGCGGCGATGAAGCGTACGAACAGGCAACGCTGACAAGGCGCGGCGGTGATGGCCGCCGCACCCGCGGTCATTCAAGTTCCAGCGCCGCAAGAACGGCGAGCCGCCGCTGGTAGGCTTCCCAGTCTTCCGTACTGCGGGTCGGCGCGTTGGCATCGGCGTACAGGTGGATGCGGTCGGTATTGTTGCTTCGGGCATGGCTGAGCAGTTCGGCTTTCACGGGCGTGAGGCCGATGAATTTCACCGCGTGCGGGACGTAGTCCACGTGTTCTTGCGTACGCACTCCCAGCGGCTTGTACAGCCGGTTGAGGACCACGTGGCCATGGCCCTCCACGCGTTCAATGCAATACGGCAGGAATACCCTGCGGAATTCCTCGGTTTTTTGGCTCATGTGGTTTCCTCGCTGTCAGGCCTTGAGTTCGAATGCGTTTTCAAACCCGCCGAAGATCATGCGTTTCCCGTCGAAGGGCATGGGCGGACTGCCGGGTGCGGATGGATCCATGCGCGGATCCGCCATCATTTTCGCGATGCCCGCATCACGGGTGGCCTTGTCCGGCCATTCCACCCATGAGAACACCACGGTCTCATCCTCCGTGGCCTGCACGGCCCTGCGGAAGTCGGTGAGCTTGCCATCGGGCACGTCATCCCCCCAGCCTTCGATGACGCGGGTAGCGCCGTACTCGAGGAACATCGGATCGAACTGGCGGGCATGTTCGAGGAATTGTTGTTTGTTTGCGGTGGGAACCGCGATCACGAAACCGTCGATGTAGGACATGGGAAGCCTCCGGATGAATGGGGCGCTGAAGTGAAGCGAGCGCCATGGCGGGATGGTCGCAGGGCAGCGGCAGGTGCCCGCCTGCCACTCTCCGGCATGGGACGTGCCACTGTCATGTGGTGCCGCACCATGGCGGGGTGACGCCATTCGGGGCATGTGCGAAGCTCACGATCCACTTGATCGGGGCGGGAATCGATATGGCATATCCACAGTGGCTGTCACGCAGCCGGCTACGCGGCATCCTGTTGCTCGCGGGCTTGTCACTGACCATGCAGGTCGTGGCGGTGGATGACGTGCTGTTGATTTCCGGAGGACCCATCCATACCGGTGTCGCGGAACGTCCGCAGGTCGAAGCCTTGCTTGTGCGGGATGGCCGGATCGTTTTTGCGGGTGACTTGCAGGAAGCCAAGGCACAAGGCTCCGATGCCGTCCATGTCGATCTGGGCGGCAATTTCGCCTATCCGGGATTCGTGGATGCGCATGCCCACCTGGCCAGCATCGGGCTGTCCACGCTGGTACTGGACCTGGTCGGTACGGGTTCCGTGAAGGAACTGCAGGAACGCTTGCGGACATGGAACACGGAGCATCCGGAAGGCCCCATTGAAGGACGAGGCTGGATCGAGACGCACTGGCCGGAGAAACGCTTCCCCACGCGTGCCGATCTGGATGCCGTGGTGCCTGATCGTCCGGTGTACCTGGTGCGAGCCGATGGCCACGCTGCCGTTGCCAACTCGGCGGCGCTTGCGCTGGCGGGGATTGATCGTGCCACGCAGGATCCGGACGGCGGCTTGATCGAGCGCGATGCGTCGGGAGAAGCCACCGGCATGCTGATCGATACCGCGCAAGGCCTGGTGGGCGCGAAGCTGCCGGAGCCCACCTTGCAACAGCGTCGCGAAGCCATCCATGCGGCGGCCGAACTCTATGCCTCGCGTGGCTGGACCGGTCTCGCTGACATGGCGATGGACTGGCAGGACGTGGCGTTGGTGGAGGAGCTGGCGAGTCGTGGCGAACTGCCGATCCGTGTCGATGGTTTCCTGCGCCAGTCCGATGCAGAACAGGTGATTGCCACCGGTACAACCGAAGATGCCAGCGGTCTGTTCCATCTCCGTGGCATCAAGTTGTTCATGGATGGTGCGTTGGGTTCGCGTGGTGCAGCACTGTTTGCACCCTATGCCGACCAGCCACACAACACGGGTTTGCTGCTGATCTCCGAACAGGAACTCGAAGACCTGCTGCCGCGTGCACGCGAAGCGGGTGTGCAGATCGTGGTCCATGCCATTGGTGATCGTGGCAACCGGCTTGTGCTGGATGCTTTCGAACAGACCTATGCCGATGCGCCGGCTGCACTGGCCGATGCGCGCTGGCGCGTGGAGCATGCGCAGGTCCTGTCGCGGGAGGACATACCGCGATTCGCCGGTCTTGGCGTCATTGCTTCCATGCAGCCGTCACATGCCATCGGTGACCTCCATTTCGCGCCCGCACGGCTTGGTCCGGACAGGCTGGAAGGCGCCTATGCGTGGCGCAGTCTGCTGGACAGTGGCGCAGTGATTGCTGCGGGTTCCGATGCGCCGGTGGAAAAGGGCGATCCGCTGATCGAGTTCTATGCGGCTTTCCATCGCCATGATCTGGACGGTTACGCAGGAGCTGACTGGCAGCCAGAAGAGGCAGTTACACGCGAAGAGGCGCTACGCATGCTGACTTGGGGGCCTGCTTATGGGGTGGGCCGTGAAAACCAGCAGGGCACGCTGGAGGTGGGCAAGCGTGCCGACCTCAGCGTGTTTTCCGTTGACCTGATGAAGGCCGAGCCCGGGCAGATTCCCACAGGCCATGCGGTGATGACCATCGTGGATGGCAAGGTGGTCCATCGCGCCGCCAACTGAGCTGGCTGGACGGTGCTTCGCGGCGGCTCAACGTCCGCCGCCACCACCACCGCCACCACCGCCACCGGAAAATCCACCGCCGCCTGATCCGGACGAACTGCCGGGCGGCGTGGATGACGATGCGATCTGCGAGCTCAGGCTGCTTCCCATCGCCTTGCTGAAGCGTCCCAGGTCGCCCATCCCACTGCCGCTGTACCAGTGGATGCCGGCCGTGGCCGCCGCCACTGCGGCGGCGCCGGCGGCCAGGGTGAACTTCCGGGTCCAGGCATCTTCCACATCCAGCGCCACGGCAAACGGCAGCAACTGTTCGTAGCGTCCTGCATCCAGCACGGGTGGCGCGTCGGGGCCGGGCATGTTCTTCAGCTCATCGCGTTCGGCGACGCTCAAGTAGAGCTTGAGTCCTTCGATCTCGTCCATGAGCTTGCGACCTTCGGCAGTGGGTGCCTTGACCAGCGCGCCGAAGATGATCAGCGCGGTGATCGTGAGCAACGCCAACAGGATGATCAGCAGGATTCCGCCACCACCACTGAAGAGAAAGGCCGCACCGATACCGACGATGCCCATCAGCCAGGCAATCAGCACATTGCTGGTGTTGCGTTTGAAGAAGGTCGGATTGAAGCGTTTTTCCAGGTACTTCAGGTGCTCCAGCTTCGCCGAGGAAAGCGTGCTGGCCTCGGTGTTCTTCAATTCCAGTCGCGTGGCGGATTTCGGGAACAGTTTCGACAACAGGCTGCGTTGGCCGGCATTGGCATCCGCCGCAAGCGGGGTGCCGGTTTTTTCCAGCGCCCATTCCTCCTTCAACAGGTTTTTCTCCTGATGGATGCGCAATGCACCGTGGACCGCCATGTCCAGCAGGTCGGAAGAGAAACAACGGTTGTCATAGCTGCCCATGCGTTGCATGAAACGCAGATCGGCCGGCGTATACAGAGTGGGTGGTTCGTAGCGGGCAATCACGGTGCCGGGCACGGGATCGCGGCCCACCTTGTGCCAACGCCGCAGGCAATACGCCAGCACCAGCAACAGCGTGATGAGTGCAATCAGGACGCCGCGGTTGTCGCGCAGCAGCCAGCCTGCGCGCTGGGCCTGCGTCGGTTCGGTTACCACGCCCTTCGGGAATACCAGTACGGTGGTGAAGCCTTGCCGGGGTCCCAATGGGCGGGTCAGTTGCCAACGGGCAATGCCATCGGCAGGGCGGTCGGTGGAGAAGTCCTGGCCACGGTCACCCTGGAAGCCGGTGTATCCCTCCAGGCCCATGGCGTCGATGGGCACGGGTTGCGGCAGGCGCACTTCGACCTTCCCGCTTTCGATGGGGAATACCCAGCCGTGGCCGATGGCATTCCAGTACAGCTCGTCGTGTTCGTCGAAGAAGCCGATCTGGCGGTGGGTGCGATAGCGCAGGGTGAACGTGAAAGTGCCGGGTGTCGGCAGGAAGTCATCATTACCGGTATTGATGCGCACGCCGTTGGCGATGTTCTCGGTGAACCAGGGTTCGGACTTGCCATCACGCTGCACGTCGACCATCTCGAAATCCGCCACCACGCGATTGCCTGCGCGGTCCCGGTAGCGGGTGGGGAAATCCCGATAGATGCCACGGCGAATCTGCTGGCCTTCGGCACGTACGGTGATGTGTTCGGTCACGTCCAGTTGGCCGTCCGCGCGGATCTCCACTTCGCTGTCGTAGGCGATGATGCGTTCCTGTGCATGCAGGCACAGGGGTGCCAGGCACAACAGCAGGACCAGGATGAGTCGATTCATGTTCACGGGAGCAGTTCCACGTTGATGGCGGCACGGCCCGCATCCTCTGCCTGGAAGAATTCCGCGGGCGTGAAGCCGAAGCCGCGGGCAACCAGCAGGTCCGGGACGCGCTGGGTGGCATCGTTGTAGTCGCGCACCGCACCGTTGTAGAAGCGGCGTGCGTACTGCAACTGCTCTTCCACCTGCACGAGGTCGCGGTGCAGCTGTGCGAAGTTTTCGTTGGCCTTCAGGTCGGGGTAGGCCTCGCGGATGGCCAGCAACCGGCCCAGGGCCTGTTCCAGCGCACTTTCCACTTCGCCCAGCTTGGCGGGACTATTCAGGGGAAGGGCTTGGGCGCGGAGCGCGGTCACGGTCTCCATCACCGCGCGTTCGTGCCCGGCATAGCCTTTCACGGCGGCCACCAGTTGCGGCACCAGGTCATGCCGGCGGGTCAGTTGCACGTCGATGTCGGCCCAGGCGGTGCGCGTCTGGTTGCGCAGGCGTACAAGGCGGTTGAACAGGGTGATTCCCCAGACCAGCAGGGCCAGCAGCAGGCCGCTCAATACCAGTGCCATTGTCATCGTGGGTTTCCTTGGGGCAGCCGCCGCATTATGCCCGTGGCGCCGGAATTCCGTGGATTTAGCCGGGGTTGGGGTGGTGGGTCGATTCGGTCCTAGACTGGTTCCCGCCGCCGGGTCGTCCGGTGCAGCGCCCCTCCTGCCTGGTGTGATGATCCCCTTGATGACCCGCTTCCGTCTATTTCCCGTCCTGCTGCTTGTCGTGTCGTCCGTGTTGCTGCCGGCATGCACGCCAGAACCGGAAGTGGAGGCGCCCGTCTTGCTGGTCGATGAAGCGGCGGCAGCCATCGGCGGCAATGTCAGTGATGGTCCCGAAGGCAATGGAACCGCAGCGGCCCACGACGCCTCTTCCCGGGCGCGTGCATCCACCGACTGGCCGGAAGTGGAGCTGAAGTCCGGCGAAGCCTTCATCGGTTGCGAGACCGATTACGTGGAAAAGGGCGATGGCGAACAGTTGATGTCGTTGGCCCATGCCGATGTGATGGCGGCATTGGAGCCGTGCAAGGAGCGCGGCATGATGCGGCTGCGCTACCGTGGACGGATTGCCGCCGACTTCACGGATCTGATCCAGCGCGTCACGGATGTCGCCATACGGCAGGGAATAAGCAAGCGCGTGCTGGACATCGATTCCTTCGGTGGACAGGTGGAGGACGCCATTCGTGCCGGCGACATCATCGCCGACAGTGCCTGGACCATCTGGGTTCGTGAGAATGCTTCCTGCCACAGCGCCTGCGTATTCGTGCTGGCCGCAGGCGACAACCGGCTGGTCTCGGGCCGGGTGGGTATCCACAGGATCATCCGCATGAGTTCCACGGCCACCTCGCGCAGCGAGCTCAACAAGGAGTTGCGCGGCGTGCATGGTCGGGTGAAGGAGTATTTCGAACGCAACGGCGTGGCGGTGGCCGTTGCCGATCTGATGATGAGCGTCCCCAATCGCAACCTGCGGTTGCTCAATGCCGAGGAGTTGAGGGAGTACGGGCTGGATGGCACCAATGCGGCACAGGACGATCTGGAGCGTTTGCAGCAGATGCGCAAATGCGGCGAAGCCTTCGTGCTGCGCAAGGATGCATTCCTGCGCGCGTTCGGGCGGCGCTGCAAACTGCCGGACACGGACCTGGATCAGGTCCATGCCTGCGGGTTGGAGCTGCGCTCGCAATACGGATTCCCGGATGAGATTTGCCCGGCGGACAGTCCGTTCTCCGAGTTCGATTTTCCGGATGCAGATCCTGCTCCGGGGCGTCGGGTGGAGGTGTCCCTGGACGGTGCGCCTGAAGAAGACAAGGCAACGCTGGATCTGAAAGACTGACGGTCGCACGGCAGGTCATTCATGGCACGGCAGGGCGGTCGCGGGTATGGATTTCTGACATGATGTGGCCCGGTTCATGGTCACGACCGGCCACGGTTGGAACGGCATGCGGAGAGCAGCGTTGAAGACGATGGGGAAGATGGTGGGTGTGGTCTTGCTGGCGGCACAGGGCGCGGCAGTGGCACAGGAGGGTGCTCCTCCTCCTCCGGCGCCAACTCCCGAGCAGCAGGAGTTGATCCGGCAGCAGGATGCGCAGATGTCCGGCGCTGCGCTCCAGGTCTTGCAACTGGTGGATGCCGGGTCTGCAGGTGAGGTATGGGTCGGGTTGTCGCAGGCGGTGAAGCCGCTGGTGTCGCAGGATGATTTCGTACGCCAGTTGGCTGCCGATCGTGCGCAGGTGGGCAATGTGCAGTCACGCGGCGAAGCCGTGGTGAGCCGTTTCAAGTTCGAGGAAGGCGGTGATGTGCCGGCGGGTCTGTACGTGAGTGTTGCGTTCCCGACCCGGTTCGCCAATGTGGAGCAGCCGGTACGTGAACTGGTTTCATTCCGTCTTGATGACGATCAGGTGTGGCGCGTTTCGGGTTACACCTTGCGCTGAAGTAAAGTTGCTTCGCGATTGGGACTGGTGCATCCGGCGTAGCGTGGTGACGTAGCCCGTGTAAGCGAAGCGCACCCGGGGTCATGCAGTTTCAGTAGGTCCCGCATGCGCACGGCATCACGCGAAATGCGTTTCGTGCGCTATGCGCCCGAGTTCCTTTTGACGGGCCAAAAGGAACCAAACGCCCATCGCCTGACGCCAGCCGATCCGGCGTTGCCGGATCGGTGCCCTGTGCTTCTCGGCCGACGGGGCACGGCCCCCCAAACTCGCTGCGCTCAGACAAGGGTGCCTCTTCGGCCCCGTCGTCCTGCGATGTTCGGCTGGCTTTAGGGCGAGGAAAATCAAAATCAAGGGCCAGAGCAAAAGCCGCCTGATTACGCAATTCAGCAAGAACAAAAAAACGAAGGTGGTAACCCGGGTAAACGAAGTGCGCCCGGGGCATCAATGAACCCCGATTCCCATCAAGTCTAGGGAAGCTTTACCCGGAAGCTTCCACGGCGTGCACATCGATGCGTACATCGCCGATCTGGATGGTTTGACCGGCCCGTATCTTGCAGGTCTTGCGCAGTTCCACCTGGCCATCCACCAGGACGTCACCGCTGGCGACCAGGGCTTTGCCTGCGCCGCCGCTGTCGACCAGTCCCGAGAGTTTCAGGAGCTGGTTGAGTTCGACGTGGTCGCGATCGAGTTCGAAGATCAGTGTCTGCATGCGCGCAGTCTACCGTCTCGGCGTCAGGCGATGTGGAGCTTCATTCCTTCTCGAACTGGGCCACTTCATCCAGCACGCGCTGCATCTTGCGGATACTGCCACCGGCGGCAGCGGCGTCCAGTTTCCGGCCCAGCTCGGCACGTGACGGGCTGCGTGACCAGCGGTGGAAGCCCCAGGTGGCCAGCAGGCCCACGACGCCGATGCCCAGTCCGCTCCACACCAGTGAGGGGGCCGCTGCCAGCAGGTCTTTTCCGCCCAGCGCGGATAGCGTCATGAGCACCAGGACCCACATGAACCACCAGGGCAGGCCGGCGATCATGCCGTTGATCAGGTACAGCCGCCGCAACGAAGCCAGTTGCTTCTGGATGGCGACCACCGGTGCCGAATAAT
>JBQGFJ010000249.1:0-2161 GCA_052040085.1 Pseudoxanthomonas sp. | reverse complement strand
GGTGCATTGGCAACGTGGTGCGGATGAGGGTGCCGAGCGCTGGGTCCAGTATCTCTGTCCTGATGGCAGTGTCTTTGCACGCAAGCACATGCCTGCCGTAACGCGCCCGTTGGCACGCGGTTATGAGCTGCAAGACCAGCGCAGCGGTCAGAACGCGAACATCCAGGTCACCAGCAGGATGGTCCTGATTGATTGGCAGGAGGATGCCGCAGCGATGCCGCGCCAGAAACGTCTTGCCCTTCCCGATGGCGCGGTCATTGATGCAGGCTTTGATGCGGCGGTTCGCCGGCATTGGCCGACACTGATGCGCGGCGAGAAGCTCAACCTGCCCTTCCTGGTACCCGGACGGCAGCGCTTCTACCCCGTCAATGTGCAGCATCGCGGGCCAGTGCAATGGCAAGGCATGGATGCGCAGTCGATCGAGGTCAGTCTGGGCACATGGTATGGCAGCGTCGCGCCCCGCCTGTCACTGGTTTATGCCGATGCGGATCGCCGCCTGCTGGAGTTCCGCGGCACCAGCAATTTGCTTGATCCAAGCGACAACTATCCCCAGGTGGTGGTGCGCTTTCCCACGGCCGCCAGCGAGCGTCGCAACATCGAGTGGCAGCAGGCATGGGCGCAGCCATTGGTGAGCAAGTGCAGCGTTAATTCGAAGTGAGATTCCGGATTTCGGTAATGGGCTGCATCCATTACGCGTCCTGCTGCGTATAGGAAGGCAGAACACAAGCCGAGACGCATATGGCCTCTACCGAGCCCCTCCCCCACCGTCCCTGGCGTCTTCTGCGCACACTGCAGCGCTGGGTTGATACCGGTAGTGGCCCGGAGACGATGGGTGAGCGTCCGGATCGTATCGACTGGTTGCGCGCGGTGCCTTTCGCTTTGATGCATCTGGCCTGCCTGGCCGTGATCTGGGTCGGCATATCGTGGACCGCTGTCATCGTGGCGGCAGCGCTGTATGCGGTGCGCATGTTCGCGATCACGGGGTTCTACCATCGCTACTTCTCCCACCGCACGTTCCAGGCCTCACGGCCGGTGCAATTCACATTCGCGGTCATCGGCGCGTCCAGCGTGCAGCGTGGACCTTTGTGGTGGGCAGCCCACCATCGTCATCACCATCGGCATGCGGACCAACCGCTGGACCCTCACTCGCCTCGTGAAGGAGGCTTCTGGCGCAGTCACATGGGCTGGTTCCTGACCCGCGAAGCCTTTGCCACAGACCTTGATCGCGTTCCCGACCTGGCCCGCTTCCCGGAGCTTCGCTGGCTGGACCGCTTCGATACCGCGGTACCGGTGCTATTGGCCGCCGCATTGTACGTACTCGGTGCAGGACTGGAACGCTGGGCGCCCGGGCTGCACACATCGGGCCCACAACTGCTGGTGTGGGGTTTCTTCATCTCCACCGTGGTGCTGTTCCATGCCACCGTCACCATCAATTCGTTGGCCCACCGCTACGGGCGTCGCCGCTTCGATACCCAGGATGACAGCCGCAACAACCTGTGGCTCGCGCTGCTGACTTTCGGCGAGGGCTGGCATAACAACCATCATTTCTTCCCGGGCACGGTCCGCCAGGGTTTCCGCTGGTGGGAAATCGACCTGACCTGGTACGGGCTGCGAGCAATGGCTGCAGTCGGTTTGGTGAAGGGACTCAAGCCCATTCCCGAGTGGGTTCTCACCAAGGCGAGGTACTGATATGCGTATCGCCATCATCGGTTCGGGCATCGCGGGGCTGGCCAGTGCCTGGTGGCTTGACGGTGATCACGAAGTCACACTGTTCGAAGCAAACGACTACCTCGGCGGACACACCCACACCCATGATCTTCAGGTCGACGGCGTACGCATGGCCGTGGATACCGGCTTCATCGTCTTCAATCCGTTGCACTATCCGTTGCTGACGGCGCTGTTCGATGAACTGGGCGTGGCCTCGCAGCCGACCACGATGAGCTTCTCGATGCATAGCGAGCGTAGCGGCGTGGAATACAACGCCACCTCGCTGGATGGCCTGTTCTGCCAGCGCCGCAATCTTGTTTCGCCGCGCTTCTGGGGCATGCTGGCCGATCTGCGCCGCTTCTATCGCGATGCGCCGCTGTTGCTGGCCGAGCAGGAAGGCCCGTCCCTCGGACAATATCTGCACAGCCAGCGCTACGGTGAAGCGTTCATCGAG
>JBQGFJ010000248.1:0-7203 GCA_052040085.1 Pseudoxanthomonas sp. | reverse complement strand
CGGTATTGATCGGCCCGCGTGCGCGCCTGGACGCCGTGGCGAAAGCCGCCGGCCTTGAACTCGACGGCATTGCCATCGAAGACGCCGCGCACAGCCATGCCGCCGCTGCACGTGCCGCCGAGCTTGCCACCCAAGGCAAGGTCGAGGCACTGATGAAAGGCAGCCTGCATACCGACGAACTGATGGCCGCGGTACTGGCGAGCAGTGCCGGCCTGCGTACCAAGCGCCGGGTCAGCCATTGCTTCCTGATGCAGACCCCGGCCTATCCGCGCCCCTTCATCATTACCGATGCCGCCATCAACATTGCCCCCACGCTGGACGACAAGGCCGACATCATCCGCAATGCCATCGACCTGGCCCATGCCATCGGGGTAACCGAACCGCGGGTCGCCATCCTTGCCGCCGTGGAAACCGTCAACCCGCGCATGCCAGCCACGCTGGATGCCGCCGCACTGTGCAAGATGGCCGACCGCGGCCAGATCACCGGCGGCCAACTGGATGGCCCGCTGGCCTTCGACAATGCGGTTTCGGCCGCCGCCGCACGCACCAAGGGCATCGACTCGCCAGTGGCCGGGCAAGCCGACATCCTGGTGGTCCCCGATCTGGAAAGCGGCAACATGCTGGCCAAGCAGCTGATGTACATGGGCGATGCCGCCAGCGCCGGCATCGTGCTGGGGGCGAAGGTGCCGGTGGTACTGACCAGCCGTGCCGACTCGCACGAATCCCGCATCGCCTCATGCGGCATTGCCGTGCTGCTGGCCCATCATTACCGGACCAGTCCGCCGTGAGTTCCCCTGCCGACCGCTACCCGACCCACGGCGACCTGGTCCTGGTACTCAATTGCGGTTCGTCCAGCATCAAGTTCGCGCTGTTCGATGCCGGCCAATCTCCGCTTCCCCGCACGCCGGTGTGGAACGGCAAGGTCCAGGGCATTGGCCGCACTCCCACCACCTTCGGTGAAACCGGCGTTGCACCGGCTCCCATCTCCCTGGACCCACAACAGCCCTACCACGCCGCGCTGGCGCATATCCGCGAACGCGTCCTGGCACGTCTGGAGGGACGCCCATTGCGCGCCATTGCGCATCGCGTGGTGCATGGCGGCAGCCGTTACTCGACCCCGGTACGGATCGATGCCAGCGTGCTGGACGACCTGAAAGACTTCATCCCGCTCGCACCCTTGCACCAGCCGTTCGCATTGGAAGCGATCCAGGCCCTGCTGGAAAGCCGCCCGGACCTGCCCCAGATTGCCTGCTTCGATACCGCCTTCCACCACACCCTGCCCCAGGTCGAGCAAATGCTGCCGCTGCCTTACGCAGCGTGGGAGCGTGGCTTGCGTCGCTACGGCTTCCACGGGTTGTCTTATGACTACCTGTCCGTCGCGTTGCCGGAACGCCTGGGTGACGCCGCCCGCGGCCGCGTGATTGCTGCGCACCTGGGAAGCGGCGCCAGCCTGTGTGCGCTGGAAAACCTGCAAAGCGTGGCGACCACCATGGGTTTCTCCGCACTGGACGGCCTGATGATGGGCACCCGCTGCGGCTCGCTGGACCCGGGCGCGGTGATCTACCTGATGGAGATCGAGAAACTCAGCCTGGAAGAAGTCGGACGCGTGCTCTACCACGAGTCCGGCCTGCTGGGCGTCTCCGGCGTTTCCGCCGATCCGCCCGTACTGTTCCCATTGGAGAGCCGCGACGACGTTACCGGCGAACGTGTCCGCGCCGCGCTGGCACTGTACGTGCGCCGCATCGTGCGCGAAACCGGCGCACTGGCCGCGGTACTGGGTGGGCTGGACGTACTGGTGTTCACGGCTGGCATCGGCGAGCACAGCGTGGAAATCCGCCGCCGCACCTGCCGGGACCTGGCTTGGCTGGGCGTGGAACTGGACGAAGCAGCGAATGCCCGCCACGACCCCATCATTTCCACCCTGTCCAGCCGCGTCACCGTGGTGATCGAACCCACCAACGAGGAATGGATTGCCGCGCGCCAAGCCATTGAACTGGTGCCGGCTTCGGCCTGATGCAGGAAACAACGAAGGCCTCCTTGGATATGCCTGAAGCAGCACAGGTCGGCGAAACTCTCTTTCCGGCGGCTTGAACCGTATCCAGCGCGCTCAATTCATCGCCGGGGTTCAATACGTGTACTGGACCTGCATCCAGAATTTATCGGTATCCACCGTATCCGATCCATTGGCGCTGTCGTAAGCCGCGTACTTCAACGTCGCCATCCATCCTTTCGCCGCGGGGATCGCCCTGCTGTATGCCGCATTCCATTCGGCGCCGAAACGATGACCACCGCGATCGCTGCGAAAATCGTGGTAGGCCAGTTGCAGTTTTCCTCCTGCCACGGGCCTGCTGGCCATGAAGTAGGCATCGCGCAAACCCTCCTTCGGCGTAGTGAGGAACACATCGGCCCATCCCTGGAAGGCATGCTTGGTAGCCAGCGGCGTCTGGAACGCACGGTTGCCCGTGCCCTCGCCTCTCCCGGCACCCAGTACTTCCTGCCCCAACGTCCACTGCGTGCCGGCCCATGCATGGCCCAGTTCGATCAGCCGGTAGCGACTGTCCAGATCCCATGGATTGCCCGCGAGTGAGGATTGCCTCGCGTGCTCGACCGTATACGCGGTATCACCCAGCACGCCCTGCAATCGCAGGCCCGTCGTCTTGCTGGACAAGGTTCCGAGCGGCGCACTGGCGTTCACCGCGACATTGTCCAGACCGAGTCGGTAGTGATAAGCCGTAGCGGTCAGCGACGGACCGAAGACATGCTTGGCATTGATCAAATGGCTATGGCCTTCGATCTTGGCCGGTGCGGTGCGGTTCGGCACGGCCGGCTCATCGGGACCAAAGACGGTATTGATGTTGTCGATGTAGGCATACATCAACGTGGAGGCGGATGTCAGCTTGAATTCGACCAGGCCGCCATCGTAGGTCTGTTCGTTCTGCCGCCAACCCACGCCACCAACGAAGCGTTGATTGTCCAGATTGATGCGCTGGCGACCTGCCGTGGCACTTCCCTTCGTGAAGCGGCTCCTGACGAACACCTGGTTGATGGCCGTACCTTGCGGATCCGCGATGGTGCTGTAGGCCGTCTGCCCGTTGCGCGTGTCATTGTGATGATCCCCGCCCAGCGACCGCACATCGTCGACCTCCAGCAATCCACTCAATCCATGCCAAGTAGCCGTGCGGTAACCGAGTCGCGTGCGCAGGGTGTGGACACTGGCATCCTTCAGCAGGTTGTCCTGTTCGACATGCTCGAAGCGATAGCGCGCGTCCAGGATGAAGCGCCCTTCGTTCTCGTCCGCAGGCGCGGCAATGGCGGCTCCAGTCGCTGCGAACAATGCCAGCAGTAATGGCATGCGTAGCCGATGCGGATTCAGGAATGTTCGCGATGCAGCGTGAGTTCGACTTGGCATCAGGAAGATGTGAGCAGGCGAGCCATCGATACTCGATTCTTGTTGATGGGTGAAACCTGTGATGGATGACGGGAATGAGATTGCTTGCCGTTCGGTGTTCACGGTATGACTCGCCTCGTGGGGTAGGCCGGAAGAAGAATCCTGTGCGCGAGCCTCCATGCCGCGATCATGGTTGCCACGCATCCCGCACCGGACATGGCGTATCCGCAACCTGCCGCATGGGTGCCCGTGGCTTTCCATGCATTGCAGACTAGGCGCGTCCTTCATCCACGGCCTTGACCTGCGTCAACATCAATGGCCATCCACCACACGAACGATGCCTGGTTCCGCAAACATCCATTCCGTTGCATCGCGGAAGTCTCGTAAACGAACCATCCAATGGAAAAACGGCGTTTGAAATGACGCAGCACTCCATGTTGTACGGGAGACGTCATGTGCCGGGAACCACCCGAGCTTGACTGCCACACAGCAAGCCCTTGGGTTGATGCCGGCGTTGCCGTGATGCGTTCCGGATGCCGGAAACAACGAAGGCCGCCCAAGGGCAGCCTTCGAGGATCGTCCGGCACGGGACCGATGGTGGGCGGTACAAGGTTCGAACTTGTGACCCCTGCCGTGTGAAGGCAGTGCTCTACCGCTGAGCTAACCGCCCGATATCGGATAAAGCCCGTCTACCGGGGGCGCAAATGGTAATGGCTGGCCGCTTCGCGGTCAACGCATCCGTCAAACAATCAGCGCGATTTGGTGTCCCGCAATGCCCGGATGCCGGCTGGCGGCTGGAAGCTGTCGCTGCGGGCCTCCGCCCAGAAGTTCTTGAAAACCGCGTGCTCCGGCACGCCATCCAGCAAGTCCCCGGGCCGCAGGTAACGGAACAACGCACTCAACGAGCGCACTTCATACCGGGACAGGCGGCGGATGATGTGTTCGGGCCCCAGTTGTTCGGGATGCTCCAGGCCGGCGGCCCCCAGCAGGTCGCGCAGTGCCTTGAGCGTGTTCTGGTGGTACTGGTGCACCCGGGTGGACTTGTCACCGGGATCCAGGTTTTTCCAGCGCCGCGGATCCTGGGTAGCCACGCCCGTCGGGCAGCGCCCGGTATGGCAGCTCAACGACTGGATGCACCCCAGCGCGAACATGTAACCACGCGCGGCATTGCACCAGTCCGCGCCCAGGGCAATGGTCCGCGCGATGTCGAACGCACTGGTGATCTTGCCCGCGGCACCCACCCGCACCTTCTCGCGCAGGTCCAGTCCCACCAGCGTGTTGTGTACCAGCAGCAAGGCCTCGGCCATCGGCACGCCGACGTGGTCGATGAATTCCGCCGGCGCCGCCCCGGTACCGCCTTCGGCGCCATCCACCACGATGAAATCCGGCAACAGTCCGGTCTCGTGCATGGCCTTGGCGATGCCGAACCATTCCCACGGATGGCCGATGGCCAGCTTGAACCCTACCGGCTTGCCACCCGACAGCTCGCGCAAGCGCGCCATGAAGCGCAGCAACTCCACCGGCGTGGAGAAGGCCGAGTGCCGTGCAGGTGACACGCAATCCACGCCCATCGGCACGCCGCGCGTGATCGAGATCTCCTCCGTCACCTTGGCCGCCGGCAGCACACCACCATGGCCGGGCTTGGCGCCCTGCGACAACTTGATCTCGATCATCTTCACTTGCGGCAAGGTCGCGTTGGCCGCGAAGTTCTCTTCGCTGAAACGTCCCTCCCCGTCCCGGCAACCGAAGTAACCGGAACCGATTTCCCATACCAGGTCGCCGCCGTTCTCCAGGTGGTACGGCGAAATCGAACCCTCACCGGTGTCGTGGTAGAAACGCCCACGTCGCGCGCCTTCGTTGAGCGCGCGTATCGCGTTGGCCGAAAGCGCACCGAAACTCATCGCCGAAATATTGAACACACTGGCCGAATAAGGCTGTGCGGTATCCGGCCCGATCACGATGCGGAAATCATGTGATTCGGGATGCACCGGTGCCAGCGAATGGTTGATCCATTCGTAGTCGATGTCATACGCACTCTGCTGGCTGCCGAACGGCACCACGTCCATCACGCCCTTGGCCCGCTGGTAGACCAACGCGCGCTGCAGGCGCGAATACGGCGCCTCCTCGGTGTCCTTCTGCACGAAATACTGGCGTATCTCGGGCCCGATGGATTCCAGCCCGTAACGAAAATGCGCCAGGATCGGATACGTGCGGCGCAGCGTACTGCGCGCCTGCACCATGTCCCAGGTACCCAAAACCACCAGGCCCGCGAACAAGAGCACGCCCCACCACCACGCCATCCAGTACTGGGTCAACCACAAGGAAACCGGCAGCATCAGGATGCTGGTGATGTAGGCAAGGTAACGACTCATCGCACTCCCCGTTTTGCTTTCATGCCTGCCAAGTCTACAGACACACCAAAACAGGCAGGTATGTGAAGGCCTGCGGGATCGAGTCGGAAATCAATGGTGCCCGGGGCCGGAATCGAACCGGCACGGGGTTGCCCCCGGCGGATTTTAAGTCCGATGCGTCTACCAGTTTCGCCACCCGGGCGTGGCTCGCTTCCAGACGGAACGAGCATGAAGATGGAGGCCTGGGTCGGAATTGAACCGGCGTACGCGGCTTTGCAGGCCGCTGCATAACCACTCTGCCACCAGGCCGGTGACGGCTTGTCCAACGAGATTGGAGCAAGCGCTGCGCCATTTCAAGCGCCCTACATAACAAAACCCCGCATGCGGGGCCTTGTGCATGAAACTGGAGCGGGAAACGAGACTCGAACTCGCGACCTCAACCTTGGCAAGGTTGCGCTCTACCAACTGAGCTATTCCCGCTTGGGAGACGCGCATTTTAGCGACCTTGCCGACGCTGTCAACCAGATTTTATTCGGCGCCGGCAGGATTGCGCGGTTTGGATGCCGCTTTTTCGCTTTCGCTCAAGGCCGGCCATGCCGCATGCAGGTACTGGAAACCGGACCACAGGGTCAGCAGTGCCGCCACCGCCAGCAACCATTCGCCCAGGATGAATATCCACTCGCCCATCCAGATATCCGCGCGCACCACCTTGCCGGGGGTCGCGGCGTACAGCAGGCAACTGAGGGCCACCATCTGCGCCACCGTCTTGACCTTGCCGATGACCGCCACCTTCACCGTGGCGCGTTGCCCCAGTTCAGCCATCCATTCACGCAAGGCCGATACCGCGATCTCGCGGCCCACGATCACTGCAGCCCAGACCGCCATCCACGGTGTCGGGTTGTCCTGCACGATCAGGAACAACGCCACCGCCACCATCAATTTGTCCGCCACCGGATCCAGGAACGCGCCGAAGGCCGAATACTGGTGGTAACGGCGCGCAATCCAGCCATCCAGCCAGTCGGTCACCGCGGCCAGTACGAAGATGAAGGCGGCGGCGAAATTGGTCCATTTGTAGGGCAGGTAGAACACCACCACCAGCACCGGGATCAACAGGATCCTGAGCAAGGTCAGCCATGTGGGGATGGTCAGCTTCATTCGTTGGCTTGCCCGTTCCGTGTCATCGCATCGGTTGCCGGTGATGATAACCCGTGCAAGCTGGCATAGATGCGTTCCGCCAGGCCCGCATTGATGCCGTCCACCCGGGCAATCTCATCCACGCCTGCCGCTTTCAACCCGGCAAGGCCACCGAAATGTTTCAAGAGGCTGGCACGACGGCGCGGGCCAATGCCCGCAATGTCTTCCAGACGACTGGAAGTGCGCGTCTTCTGCCGCATGCCGCGATGCCCGGTGATTGCAAAGCGATGCGCCTCGTCACGAACTTGCTGGATCAGTTGCAATGCCGGT
>JBQGFJ010000247.1:0-5453 GCA_052040085.1 Pseudoxanthomonas sp. | reverse complement strand
AAAGCTGCTTTAAATACTGGGGAAGTGAGTGGAGAGGAGTGAGATGTGAGCGAGAGATTGTTTTTACTCACTCCTCACTCCTCTCCACTCACTCCTCGCAATACAGAGTCCACCGATGACGACCTCCCCCTCCACCCTCTCTCATCACACCCGCCTGTCCGGACTGGAACCGCTGGTCATCACGCCGGATCTGCTGTTCGTCAACGTGGGCGAGCGCACCAACGTCACCGGCAGCGCGCAGTTCCGCAAGCTGATCAAGGAAGAGCGCTACGAGGAAGCGGTGGAGGTGGCGCGCCAGCAGGTCGCCAACGGCGCGCAGATCCTCGACGTCAACATGGACGAGGGCCTGATCGATTCGCAGAAGGCGATGGTGCGCTTCCTCAACCTGATCGCTTCCGAGCCTGATATCGCGCGCATCCCGGTGATGGTGGACTCGTCGAAATGGGAGGTGATCGAAGCCGGCCTGCAATGCTTGCAGGGCAAGGGTGTGGTCAACTCCATCTCACTGAAGGAAGGCGAAGCGCTCTTCATCGAACACGCACGCAAGGTGCTGCGCTACGGTGCCGCGGCAGTGGTGATGGCATTCGATGAAACCGGCCAGGCCGATACCTGCGAACGCAAGGTGGAAATCTGCACCCGCGCCTACCGCATCCTGACTGAAGACGTCGGATTCCCGCCGGAAGACATCATCTTCGACCCCAACATCTTCGCCGTAGCCACCGGTATCGAGGAGCACGACAACTACGCCGTCGATTTCATCGAAGCCACGCGCATCATCAAGCGCACGCTGCCGCACTGCCATGTCTCCGGCGGTGTTTCGAACGTCTCGTTCTCGTTCCGTGGCAACGAGCCGGTTCGCGCCGCGATCCATTCGGTGTTCCTGTACCACGCCATCCAGGCCGGCATGGACATGGGCATCGTCAACGCGGGTGGCCTGCCGGTCTACGACGACCTGGATCCGGAACTTCGCGAGCGCGTGGAGGACGTGATCCTCAACCGCCGCAAGGATGGCACCGAGCGCCTGCTGGAGATCGCCGATCGCTTCAAGGGCAAGAAGGGCGAGAAGAAAGTCGAAGACCTGGCATGGCGCGAAAAACCGGTATCCGCCCGCCTCGCGCATGCGCTGGTGCACGGCATCGATGCCTACGTGGAGGACGATACCGAAGAAGCCCGCCAGCTGGCCTCGCGCCCGCTGGACGTGATCGAAGGGCCGTTGATGGACGGCATGAACGTGGTCGGCGACCTGTTCGGTGCCGGCAAGATGTTCCTGCCGCAGGTGGTCAAGTCGGCCCGGGTGATGAAGAAAGCAGTGGCTTACCTACTGCCCTACATCGAAGCCGAGAAGGCACGCACGGGCGATGCCGGCAAATCCAACGGCAAGATCGTCATGGCCCCGGTCAAGGGTGACGTGCACGACATCGGCAAGAACATCGTCGGCGTGGTACTGGCCTGCAACAACTTCGATGTTGTCGACCTCGGCGTCATGGTGCCCGCACAGAAGATCCTGGATACCGCCCGTGCGGAGAACGCCGACCTCATAGGCCTTTCCGGCCTGATCACGCCTTCGCTGGAGGAAATGTCCCACGTTGCCCGCGAGATGCAGCGCCAGGGCTTCGAGACACCGCTGCTGATCGGCGGTGCCACCACCTCCCGTGCGCACACCGCACTGAAGATCGACCCGCACTACCAGGCACCGACGGTCTGGGTGAAGGACGCTTCCCGCGCCGTCGGCGTGGCGCAATCACTGATCTCACGCGACATGCGTGCAGGTTTCGTGGCCGCCAATGACGCCGACTATGCCGAAATCCGGGAGCGCCACCGCAATCGTGGCGATGCCAAACGACTGGTGTCACTGGAAAAGGCGCGCGGCCAGAAATTCGATGGCGGCTGGGCGGACTACGTGCCCCCTGCACCCCAACAGCCCGGAGTGCATGTCTTCGATGACTATCCGCTGGCGGAACTGGTCGAATTCATCGATTGGACACCATTCTTCAATGCCTGGGAGCTGTTCGGGAAATATCCCGCCATCCTGAGCGATGACGTCGTCGGCCCGCAGGCCAGCGAGTTGTACCGCGATGCGCGTGTCATGCTGGACAAGATCGTCCGTGAGAAATGGCTGACCGCAAGGGCCGTGTTCGGCCTGTGGCCTGCCAACAGCATCGGCGATGACGTGGAGCTTGAGATCGATGGTCGCACCGAGCGGCTGCACTTCCTGCGTCAACAGGTGGACAAGCCGGTCGAGCGGCCGGACTTCTGTCTCGCCGACTTCATTGCGCCAAAGGATTCCGGTCGGCAGGATTGGATCGGCATGTTCGCGGTCACCGCCGGCATCGGCATCGATCCACATATCGCCCGTTTCGAAGCCGACCACGATGACTACAACGCCATCCTGCTGAAGGCACTCGCCGACCGGCTTGCCGAAGCCTTGGCCGAATGCCTGCATCGGCGCGTGCGCAAGGAGTTCTGGGGATACGTGGCCGACGAAGCGCTGGAAAACGAAGCGCTGATTGCCGAGAAATACATCGGCATCCGCCCAGCCCCCGGCTATCCGGCATGTCCGGAACACAGCGAGAAAGGCACGCTTTTCCGTCTGCTCAACGCAGGTGAAAACGCCGGCATGACCCTGACCGAAAGCTTCGCCATGTTGCCCACGGCCGCCGTCTCCGGCTATTACTTCAGCCACCCGAAAAGCCAGTACTTCGTGGTGGGCCGCGTATCCAGGGAACAGGTCGCCGACTACGCCAAGCGCAAGGGCGTCACGCTGCAGCAGGCGGAACGCCTGCTGGCATCGAACCTGGACTACGATCCGGAATGAAGCAGAACGGAAGGACGATGCGGTGGTGGAGAACTCCACCGCATCGCACTGCCGGACTCAACCACGCACCACGTTCAACACTTCGTGGCAGGCACCCATGGTGTGGTAATCCACCTTGCCCGCAGGGCTTTTTTCGTTGCTGTACTTGCGGTTGTCGGCATCCAGGATGCGGTACCATGCGCCATGCTCGTGGTCCACGAAATGCGACCATGAGTACGCCCACAACCGCTCATACCACTGCCAATAGGATGCATCGCCGGTACGCTCCGCAAGCAATGCCGCCGTAGCCAACGACTCGGCCTGCACCCAGAAATACTTGTCGTCATCGCAGACGCTGCCATCCGGTGCAAATCCGTAATACAGCCCGCCCCGCTCCGGATCCCATGAACGTGCCACCGCGGTATCGAACAGGTGTCGCGCGACCGGCAACAGCCAATCCGCATCCACGTGCCGGTCCAGGATCACCAGCAACTTGGCCCACTCGGTCTGGTGGCCGGGCTGGAAGCCCCAAGGGCGGAACAGGTGCTTGGGATTGTCCAGGTTGTAATCCCAGTCGATCTCCCATGCCGTGTCGTAATGCTCCCAGACCAGCCCATCGGCCTTGGCTGCCTGGCGCCGGGTCATGTGGTCGGCCAGCAACAGGGCACGTTCCAGGTAGCGCCGTTCACCACTGGCTTCGAATGCCGCCAGCATGGCCTCGCACATGTGCATGTTGGCGTTCTGGCCGCGATAACCAGTGAAGTTCCACTGGGCATCGGCTTCATCCTTGTAAAGCCCATGTTCTGGCTCCCAGAAACGCTGCTCGAGCAACTGCCAGGTTTCATCCATCCAGCTGCGTGCCTGCTCCACACCCGCCTTCAGCCCGCACGAATATGCCAGCAGCACGAAGGCCACGCCGTAGCAATGGTTCATGTCGTCTTCCACCTGGCCATCGCGCAGCGTCCACGCATAGCCACCGGTGAGCGGATTGCGGTGTGCCTCACGCAGATAGGCCAACCCGTGATGCACGGCATCCAGGTATTCCGGATTGCCGAATTCCCGCCAGGCCATGGCGTAATCGAAGACGAAACGGGTACTGCTGACCAGATGCCGGTGCCCGGCATCGTAAACCGTGCCGTCATCCAGGAAATAGTGGAAAAAGCCTCCCGCTGGATCGATGGCGCGCGGATGGTAGAAGGCCATGGTGTCGGCAATGTGCCGGCGCAGGAAATCCGGCGAACGAAAATCCGGTACCGGGGTTTCGGGAAGTGGCGTCATGGTTGTTCCTGCATCAGGGCCTGTACTTCTTCAAGCGAGGGCATGGCGGCAAATGCACCTTTCCGTGTCACGGCAAGCGCACCCACCGCCGAAGCAAAACGGAGGGTTCGGTCGATGAGTCCAGGCTGGCTGCAGAACGCAGCCAATCCATCCTTCTCGTCCCATTGATTTGCGATGCCATGCAGCAGCCCGGCAACAAAGGCATCACCGGCCGCCGTGGTATCCAGCACAGGCACACGGAACACCGGGACCTGTCCCGACGCATCACGCGCGAACCAACTCACCGGTCCATCACCATGGGTCACCACCAGGAAGCTCGCCAGTCCTTGCCACAGTTTTTCCGGAATCGCCTGGGGCGTGACCCCTGATCCTTCCGCGAGGAAATCAAGCTCCTCCATCGAGAGCTTCACCACGTCGGCCAGTGCCAACGCACGCCAGAGCCAAGGCGTGGGATCCACCTCTTCCGGCCACAGCATGGGCCGGAGGTTGAGGTCGAAGCTGACCACCGTACCCGATGCACGTGCACGCCGCATGCCCTCGAACGTGGCTTCGGCGACGCCCGGCTCGGTCATGCTGTTGGAACAGACATGCAACACCGCCGCATCCGCGAAAGCATCCACGGCAAAGTGCTCCTGCCTGAAAAGCAGGTCCGCTGCAGGAGGACGATAGAAGCTGAAACTGCGCTCGCCCCGCTCGTCCAGCGCCACGAATGCAAGTGCTGTCTTGGCAGCATCCGTACGGTGCACGCCACTGACATCCACGCCAGCGCCATCCAGGCTTTCCAGCAGGAAATCGCCAAACATGTCCTCGCCCAGCATGCCCAGGAACCTGGCATGTCCCCCCAACCGCGCCACGGCCACGGCCACGTTGGCCGGCGCGCCCCCTGCATGTTGCAGGAAGGCACGGGGCTCCCCTTCACGTGCTGGCGGTTGCGCCAGCATGTCGATCAGCGCTTCGCCAAAACAGACGATTTTTCTCATTTTCCGCAATCAGGCCGGCTTGTTCGCCAGTGCCCCACGGACACGTGATCCCCACAACCCGTAGTACACGATGTAGACGTAGCACAACGCCGGGATCAGGAACGACACCTGCAGGCCGAAGTTGTCCGCCACCATGCCCTGCAAATACGGAATGATCGCGCCACCCACGATCGCCATGATCAGCAGGCTGGAAGCACGCCCGGTCAACGGCCCCAACCGTTCTATGCCCAGGGTGAAGATGGTCGGGAACATGATGGAATTGAACAGGCCGGTAGCCACCAGGACATAGATGGCGAACATTCCGGTGCTGGATATGGTGGTCAACAACAAGGCCACGTTGACCGCGGCAAAAATGGACAGCAGCCACCGTGGCGAGAGCAACGCCAGCAAACCCGAGCCGA
>JBQGFJ010000246.1:0-3160 GCA_052040085.1 Pseudoxanthomonas sp. | reverse complement strand
CGCTTCGTGCTGGAAGTGCGCGAGTTGGGCAAGCCGATGATCGTGGCGCTGAACATGAGCGACGTGGCGCGCAAGCGCGGGATCGTGATCGATCGTGCCGGACTGGAAGCCGAGCTCGGCGTGCCGGTGGTGGAAACCGTGGCGGTACGGCGCGGTGGCGCGGCGGCACTGGTGGAGCAGATCGACCGGCTGGCACAGCACCCGCAAGCACCCACGGTGCAGTTGGGCGAAGCGGCCGACCTGCACCAGGAAACCCGCAGGTTGCTGGCATCGACCGTCACCATGCCTTCGCAGACCGCGAAGATCGACGATGTGCTGGATCGTTGGCTGCTGCATCCGGTATTCGGGTTGCTGGCCCTGGCGGTGGTGATGTTCCTGATCTTCCAGGCGGTCTATGCCTGGGCCGCGCCAGTGATGGACCTCATCGATGCGGGCGCCGGCGCATTGGGCGAATGGGTGGGTGGCCTGCTGCCGGAAGGGCCGCTCAACAGTCTGCTGGTGGACGGCATCATCGCCGGCCTCGGCGGCGTGGTGATCTTCCTGCCGCAGATCCTGATCCTGTTCTTCTTTATTTTGGCGCTGGAGGAGAGCGGCTACCTGCCGCGTGCGGCGTTCCTGCTGGATCGCATGATGGCGTCGGCGGGGTTGTCGGGACGTTCCTTCATCCCGTTGCTGTCCAGTTTTGCTTGTGCAATTCCCGGCATCATGGCTACGCGTTCCATCCAGGATCCGCGTGACCGATTGGCGACTATTTTGGTTGCGCCCCTGATGACATGTTCGGCACGGCTGCCGGTGTATGCCCTGCTGATTGGCGCGTTCATTCCGCAAAAGCAGGTGTGGGGTGTATTCAACCAGCAGGGATTGGTGCTGTTCGGCCTGTACATGGCAGGCATCCTCAGTGCCTTGCTGGTGGCCTGGGTCATGAAGAAGTGGCGACGTGACAAGAGCGAGCACCCGTTGTTGCTGGAACTGCCGGCCTACCGCATCCCGAATCCGCGCGACCTGCTGATCGGGTTGTGGGAACGCGCGATGATCTTCCTCAAGCGGGTGGGCGGCATCATCCTGGCGCTGACCATCCTGCTGTGGTTCCTGCTGTCGTTCCCGGCGGCGCCGGCCGATGCGGTCGGCCCGGCCATCGATTACAGCTTCGCCGGGCGCATCGGCCATGCCATGGCGGTGTTCTTCGCACCGCTGGGTTTCAATTGGCAGATTTCCATTGCGTTGATCCCGGGCATGGCAGCGCGTGAAGTGGCAGTGGCTTCGCTGGCCACCATCTATGCCTTGTCGGCAGTGGATGACGAAGCGGCTGCGCAGGCACTGACGCCGCTGATCAGCGATGGCTGGTCACTGGCCACCGGTTTGTCGCTGTTGGTCTGGTACATCTACGCGCCGATGTGCATCGCGACCCTGGCCACCATCAAGCGCGAAACCCACTCCTGGAAGCAAGCGGGCATCGCCGCGCTGTATCTGTTCGTGCTGGCCTACGCGGCATCGTTCCTGACCTACCAGGTCGCCGTGATGCTGGGCGCCGGCTGAGCCATGGAAACCGGGCTGCTGGTGCAGTACATCCTCATCGCCCTGGCGGTGATCGCCAGTGTGTGGGTAGTGGCAGTGAAGCAGTTCCCGGGCAGCGTGCGCCGCCTGCGCATCCTGCTGGCAACACCCTTGCTGCGTGAAGGGCGGCCGGCATGGTTGCAGAGGGTCGGCAGGTGGATTGCGCCGCCGTGGCAGGGTGGCACCGGAAGTTGCGGCGGCTGCAAGGACTGCAAGTAAGCACGCCACGCCGAAGTTTTCCGGCTTGGATGCGCCATCAATGCTTGGTGTTCTTTACCCCGGGCTTCGTACGCGCCGGGGTCATTTCAACGGTCAACGAAAAGCTCCGCTCCTCATCCGGTTGCAGCGCGCCCACGCCGACCACCTGGCGGCCGATTTCTTCGCCGCGGTCATTGCGGATGGACACCACCACGCAGTATTCCCATGCGCCGCCTTCCTGCGGGTGGCGGATGCTGCCCTCCACGCGCAGGGGAATGGTGGCCTCGGCCTGTGAAGGGCTGCTGCCAATCCCCGTCCCGGCTTCATAGCGCAGGTGGTGCCGGCAAGCCGGGCACACGGCGGCGCTTTCCAGGATGGTGGCCTTGCAATGCGGGCAACTGCGGGTGGCGCCGGCACTTCCCGGGCGCGGACTGCTCATGCTCAGGCGGCGCCGTCTTCCCAACCGAAATCGACTTGCCCACGCATGCGTGACCCTGCCGCCACCGTCACGCTGCTGGCTTTCAGGTCACCGATGAGCACCGAGCTTGCCTGCAGTTCGACCTGCTCGGCCGATTCGATGTTGCCTTCCAGTTCGCCGGAGAGGGTGACCTTCTTCGCGCGTACGCCGCCATTGAGCTTGGCGCCTTTTTCCACCGTCAGGTCGCCTTGCACATTCACGTCACCCTTGAACTTGCCGGCGATGCGGACGTGACCGGTACCTTCAATCTTGCCTTCGATGGTCAGGTCGGCCGCGATCAGGGATTCCTTGGCTTCAACGGTTGCCGCACGTACGCCGGGTGCGGTCACCGTGGGTGCAAACTCCGTTGCCAGCGTGGTTTCCCGGACGGGCTCGGGCAGGGGGTCGGGGGCAAGCGGGGTGGTTTCTTTCTTGGCGGTGTTCTGCTCTTTCCAGATGGACATGGGGGCGCTCCGGTCGAAAGGACCCCGACTATCGCGCGCTGGCAGTCGCGATGCTGTGACGGCTCTCACCAAAATGTCCGTGAATGAGGGAGGGCTGCGGTCACATCCTGAAGATGCCGAAGCGCGCGGGTTCGATGGGCGCGTTGAGCGAGGCGGAAATGGCCAGCCCCAGGACGCGGCGAGTGTCCGCAGGGTCAATGATGCCGTCGTCCCACAGGCGGGCGGTGGCATACCACGGGCTGCCCTGGCTTTCGTATTGTTCGCGGATCGGCGCCTTGAAGGCTTCTTCCTCGTCCGTGCTCCATTGGCCTCCGGTGGCCTCGATGCCATCGCGCTTCACCGTCGCCAGCACGCTGGCTGCCTGTTCGCCGCCCATCACGCTGATGCGTGCATTCGGCCACATCCACAGGAAGCGGGCGCCATAGGCGCGGCCACACATGGCGTAGTTGCCGGCGCCGAAACTGCCGCCGATGACCACGGTGAACTT
>JBQGFJ010000245.1:0-2636 GCA_052040085.1 Pseudoxanthomonas sp. | reverse complement strand
GGCGCTGGTGAGTTCGGGCGTGCAGCTCGCCGGCAACGTGCTGCCGTGGATCCTCAATGGCGCGCGCATGCTGCTGCCTTTCTTGGCCGGCATCAGTGCGCCGGTGTTGGCCATCGGTGCCGCGGTTGCCATCGTTGCGGCACTGGTCTGGAAATACTGGGGACCCATCAAGGCCTTCATGGTGGGCGTGTGGCAGGGCCTGAGCGAAGCCTTCGCCCCAGCCATGGCAGAAGTGCGCACGGCGCTGGCGCCCTTGGCGCCCCTGTGGGCGGTGCTGAGCGACGCCATGGGCAAAGCCTGGGCGTGGGTGTCCAAACTGTTCAGCCCGTTCCGCGCCACCAGCCAGGAGTTGCGTAACGCGACCGGCTACGGTCGATCATTCGGCCAAGTGTTGGGCGCGGTGTTGCTCAACCAGATCCGCCTGCTGGTGAAGCTGGTCGGCTGGACGGCGTCCGCCTTCATGACCGTGGGCCGCGTGGTGGTGCGCGTGATGGGTGGCATCTGGACCTACGTGAAGGGCGCCTGGTCACTGGTGACCGGCATCTTCTCCGGCGATGGCGCCAAAGTGCGCGCTGGCCTGCAGGCCATGTGGACCGGCATCAACCAGGTGCTGTCCGGCTGGCCCGCCAAGATGGTGAAGGCCGGCGTGGACATGGTGGCCGGGCTGATCACTGGCATCAAGTCGATGCTGGGCAAAGCAGGTGAAGCCATCAGCGGCGTGGGATCCGGCGTGATCACCCGTTTCAAGTCGCTGCTGGGCATCAAGAGCCCGTCCCGGGTGTTCGCCCAGTTGGGCCAGTTCACCATGCAGGGCTTCACCAATGGCCTTGTGCGCGCACAGAACGGCCCGGTGAGCGCGATGGCAGGCATGGGCAACCGACTGCGCCACGTGGGCGCCGCCGCCGCCCTGGGTGCGATTGCAGCACCAGCGGCGGCCATTGACCACCGTGCGCCGATCACTGCCGCTGCACCCACCGTGCAGGTGGCCGGCGACACCTATCACTTCACCCTCAGCGTTGGCAGTGGCACGGCCACGGCCGAGATCGAGCAAGCCATCCGCAACGCGCTGGACAAGGTGCAGCGCGACAAGGCGGCACGCCTGCGCGCAACGCTGGGCGACATAGGGGACTGACCGCCATGCTGATGGCCCTGGGTACATTCGTCTTCGACTTGCCGCGGCTGGCCTACCAGCAGCTGGAGCGTCAGATGAGCTGGCGGCATGCGGCCAGCGAGCGCGTGGGCGCCCGTGCCGCTCACCAGTACGTGGGTCCCGGCGAGGAAACCCTGGAACTGAGCGGCGTGGTGGCGCCCGAGCTGACCGGCAGCCAGGCATCGCTCCAGCTGCTGGAGAAACTTGCCAATGAAGGGCGGCCACTGGCCCTGGTCAACGGCACCGGCAAAGTGTTGGGCGCCTTCGTGGTCACGGCACAGCGCGAAACGCACACGCTGTTCTTCCCGGATGGCACGCCGCGCCGCATTGATTTCCAGCTCTCGCTGCTGCGCACCGACGAACCGCAGCAAGCCGATGCAGGTGCAGGCACGTGAGTACGCCGGTGCCCTACGCGATACCGGCATGGCGCCTGGTGCTGGATGGCAAGGACCTGACGGACAAACTGCGCCCGCGCCTGCTGGATCTGACGCTCACCGAGTGCCGTGGTGGCGAAGCCGACCAGCTGGAGCTGCGGATCCACGACCACGATGGCGCCCTTGCCCTGCCAGGCAAGGGTGTGTTGCTGCATGCGGCCATCGGCTACCAGGACGAAGGACTGGTGGACAAAGGCACCTTCAAGGTGGACGAAGTGGAGCACAGCGGCGCACCCGATGTGATCACCGTGCGGGCGCGGAGCGCGGATCTGACCCAGCCACTTCGCACGCGGCGGGAGCGTAGCTGGCACGCCACCACGTTGGGCGCGATCCTGCGCAACATTGCCGGCGAACACGGTCTGCAAGCACGCATTGCACCGGCGCTGGAAAGCGTCGCCATTGCGCATTTGGACCAGACGCAGGAGAGCGATGCCCACCTGCTCACGCGGCTGGCCAAGCGCTACGACGCCGTTGCCACGGTCAAGGCAGGCGCGTTGCTGTTCTCGCCCATCGGATCCGGCACCACGCCCAGCGGCAAACCGTTGCCGCGCACATCGATCGTCCGCAAGGACTGTGACCAGCATCGCTTTTCATCCGCCGACCGCGAGGTTTACACCGGCGTGCGCGCGTATTGGCATGACAAGGGCGCTGCACGCCGCAAGTCCGTGCTGATCGGCAAGAGCGGCAATGCCAAGCGCCTGCGCGAGTCGTACAGCAATGAAGCCGAGGCGCGCGACCAGGCGGGCGCGGAATGGCAGCGCATCCAGCGGGGCGCGGCGAAATTCGCCATCACGCTCGCGCGCGGCCGGCCTGACGTGTACCCAGAGCAACGCATCGATGTGACCGGCTTCAAGACCGGCATCGACGGCGAGTGGCTGGTGGCGCGCGTGAGCCACTCCATCACCGGTACCGCGGGGTTCACGACCTCGCTGGAGCTGGAGACCCCTGCCGGCGACGTGTCGGCTCCCACCCCAGAAAGCGAGGAAGTCCCGTGAGTCCCATGAGTACCCTGATCGTGATCATCGTTGTGGCCGTCATCGGCTACCTGCTGT
>JBQGFJ010000244.1:0-2632 GCA_052040085.1 Pseudoxanthomonas sp. | reverse complement strand
ACGCGGCTGGCAGCCACGGAGTGGGCAATATGATGACCGCGACCTCCGCATGGTCGACAAGCTATTGGCAGAAGCGACCAAACGCTATGGCATCCGGCCAGAATCAACTTATGCCGCCGGCTTCTCCAATGGCGGACACCTCGTTTTCCTGCTCATGGCCGAACGCCCGCACGCGTTCGCGGCATTCGCCGTCATCGGATCGGTACGCCCGGATCTTGCAGGTGCTTCAACGCCCAGGCCACTGATGTACCTCTGGGGCCGCAACGAGAGTCGCGAATTCCATGACCAATGGACCGCCACCGTCGAGGCCGCGGCACGACTCAATCGCATCCGCGGCGCACTGTCGGATTACTCGGACTGCTGCAAGTACGGCACTCCGGACCCCGGCGGCGCGCCCTTCGTGTTCGGCCTCTACAACGCAGGCCACGTGTGGCCTTATCGTGGCAACCAATGGCTAAGGACATTCTTCACCCAGGATTGGAACGCACCTATCGACAAGGAGTGAAGCCAGCCGCACGGAACGACCTGATCACAAGTGCATTTCGGTGCGATGACCTCTTCCACGCCGCTCCGCACGCGCTCATATCTTTCGATATCAGCCAAGCAGCGACCGAAGATCAGTCAACCATCGGCAACTTCAAACCCTGCTCCCTGGCACATTGTTTCGCGATGTCGTACCCGGCATCGGCATGCCGCATCACGCCAGTGCCCGGATCGTTCCACAGTACGCGGGCAATCCGCTTGTCCGCCGCCTCGCTGCCATCGCACACGATCACCACGCCGCTGTGCTGGCTGTAACCCATGCCCACGCCACCGCCATGGTGCAGCGACACCCACGTGGCGCCGCCGGCCACGTTGAGCATGGCATTGAGCAGGGGCCAATCGGATACGGCATCGGAGCCATCCATCATGGCTTCGGTCTCGCGGTTCGGTGATGCCACGCTGCCACTGTCCAGGTGGTCGCGGCCAATCACCACGGGTGCCTTCAGTTCACCGTTGCGTACCATTTCGTTGAAGGCCAGGCCCAGCTTGTGCCGCAGCCCCAGTCCTACCCAGCAAATGCGCGCAGGCAGGCCCTGGAAGCTGATCCGCTCCCGCGCCATGTCCAGCCAGTTGTGCAGGTGCGCGTCATCCGGAATCAGCTCCTTCACTTTGGCATCGGTATTGTAGAGGTCCTCCGGATCACCGCTCAGCGCCACCCAACGGAACGGACCCACGCCACGACAGAACAAGGGACGCACGTAGGCTGGCACGAATCCCGGGAAATCAAAGGCGTTGGCACACCCTTCATCCTTGGCCATCTGGCGGATGTTGTTGCCGTAATCCACGGTGGGAATGCCTTGCGCGTGGAAGGCGAGCATGGCTTCGACGTGCACACGCATCGATTGCTTCGCTGCATCGCGCACTTTCTCCGGGTGCTGTGCTTGTCCGACCAGCCATTGCTCCACCGTCCAGCCGATGGGCAGGTAGCCATGTATCGGATCGTGGGCGCTGGTCTGGTCGGTCACGCAGTCCGGGCGCACGCCACGGCGCACCAGTTCCGGGAGTATCTCCGCCGCGTTGCCGAGCAGTGCAATGGACTTTGCTTCGCCCGCCCGGGTGTACTTGTCGATGCGGGCAAGCGCGTCATCCAGGTCATTCGCCTGTTCGTCCACATAGCGCGTCTTCAGGCGGAAATCGATGCTGCTCTGGCGGCATTCGATAGTGAGGCTGCACGCACCGGCCAGTGACGCGGCCAGGGGTTGCGCGCCCCCCATGCCACCCAGGCCCGCGGTCAGGATCCAGCGCCCCTTGAGGCTGCCGCCATAGTGTTGTCGCCCCATCTCCACGAAGGTCTCGTAAGTCCCCTGCACGATGCCCTGCGAACCGATGTAGATCCAGCTCCCGGCCGTCATCTGGCCGTACATCATCAGGCCCTTGCGATCGAGTTCGTTGAAGTGTTCCCACGTGGCCCAGTGCGGCACCAGGTTGGAATTGGCGATCAGCACCCGCGGCGCATCCGCATGCGTGGGAAACACGCCCACCGGCTTGCCCGATTGCACCAGCAGGGTTTCGTCGTCACCCAGTGCTTTCAGGGTCTCCAGGATCCTGTCGTAGCTCTGCCAGTCGCGGGCAGCACGGCCGATACCCCCATAGACCACCAGCGACGTCGGATCTTCGGCAACTTCCGCATCCAGGTTGTTCTGCAGCATGCGGAATGGCGCTTCCGTCAGCCATGAGCGGCAAGACAACGCATTGCCGCGCGGGGCACGGATCTGGCGGCTGGGATCGACACGGCTGGACATCGGCAACTTCCTGCTGGCTACACGAAAACAAGGATTATCGCACCGGCATGCAGGCAGGGTTTTGCTTCCGCAGCACGGATGATTGTCCATAAACGAAAACGCCCGGCCAAAGCCGGGCGTTTGCACGCGGACACCCATGTGTCAGCGGATGGAAGGATCCAGCGTACGCAGGGCACTCAGCAGATCAACATGTCCCGTGCGCTCAATGTCTTCACGCGTATAGGCACGACCGGCCGCATTGGCACAAGGGCGATTGCGTTCCTTGCCGATCAGGCGCGAGCCCGTGTGCCTCAGGCAAGTCCGGTCGTTCACCACAGCGGTCCCGGCATCGACCACCTCGGCCTTGG
>JBQGFJ010000243.1:0-6811 GCA_052040085.1 Pseudoxanthomonas sp. | reverse complement strand
CGAACTGGTGGCCCAGTCCGAACTGGGCATGGATGATGCCGACGAAACCGGCCTCACCTTCGTCGAGAACGCACTGATCAAGGCACGGCACGCTTCCCGGCTCACCGGGCTGCCCGCGCTGGCAGACGATTCCGGGCTATGCGTGAAGGAACTCGGCGGCGCTCCCGGCCTGCTGTCCGCCCGTTATGCCGGCCGCCATGGTGATGCCGATGCCAACATCGACAAGCTGCTGGATGTGCTGGCGAATGTCCCGGATGAACGCCGCAGCGCGCATTTCCTCTGCGTGCTGGTCCTGCTGCGCCACCCCGAGGATCCACAACCGCTGATCGTTGAAGGCGAGTGGCAGGGTCGCATCCTGCATGCACGCCATGGCAACGGCGGCCATGGCTACGACCCGGTGTTCTTCGACCTGGAGCACCAGCAATCCGCCGCCAGCATGGCGCCGGCACTGAAGAACCAGATCAGTCATCGCGGCAAAGCGCTGGCCCGACTCAGGCAGCACCTCGCATCCCGGCTGTAAACGCGGCTTCGTGCCCGTGGACAGGCGCGCACCATCCTGCTGCGCGGCAGTCGGCACCCGAATGCCCACCGCGATGGCACGTCAGAAACTCCGCTGGAAGCGTCAGAAACTCCGCTGGAAGCGAACGCTTTCGGTACGGCCTTGCGCGTTCACGCTGACGTTGATGCGGTAGGTGTCACGCTCGGACACGCGGAAGGTGCCGATGTGGTCGGTGTACTCGCCGGTGGTAGCGGGGCGCAGTGTCACGGTCTGCTGTTTGCCGGACAGGTCGGTGACGGTGGCCGAAACCGTGCCATCCACCGGCACTTCGGCGCCATCCTTTGCGTTGCGCAAGGCGATCACCAGCAATGCGGAACCGTCCTCACGCTCCACGCCGTACTCGCGCGCCACGGCGTCACCCAGCGATAGCGTCGGCAGGGCGTTGTAGTGCACGCGCAGGTCGCCGAAGCTGGCATGCGCCGGCGTGGGTGCAATCCGTTCGGCGGGGCGGGGTGCTTCGCCGCCGGAACAGGCAGTCAGCAGGCACAGGGTCGACAGGGTTAGGGCAAGGCGCAGGGACATGGGTGTCAGTCGTAGTCGGCGGAAAGCTGCCGTCCGCGTTCGGCGGCGGCACGGATGGCGGCATCGACCAGCGGGCGGAAGCCGCCGGCTTCGAAGGTTTCCAGCGCCGCCTGGGTGGTGCCGTTCGGGGAAGTGACGCGGCGGCGCAGTTCATCGGGGGGCTCGCCGCTTTCGGTCAGCATGCGTGCCGCGCCCAGCACGGTTTGCAGCACCAGCGTGCGTGCGGCATCGGCGGGCAGGCCCTGTTCGCGGGCGGCGGCTTCCATGGCTTCGGCCAACAGGAAGACATAGGCCGGGCCGCTACCGGAAACGGCGGTCACCGCATCCATCAGGGTTTCATCATCGGTCCACACCGTTGCACCCGCAGCGGACAGCAACTGCTCCGCGGCTTCGCGCTGTTCTGCCTGCACGTTGCCGGTGGCGAACAGTCCGGTGACGCCGGCGCCCAGCAATGCGGGCGTGTTGGGCATGGCGCGGATCACCGGAAGCTCTGCCTCCAGCCAACGTTGAAGTTGGGTGGACGTGATGCCGGCGGCAATCGACACCACTAACGGATGCGTCTTTCGTGCATGCGCGGCCAACGAGGAACACAGGTCGCGCATCACCTGAGGTTTGACCGCAAACAGCCATGTCTCCGCCAAGGCCACCGCCTGGCTGGCTTCTTCATGCACGTCCACGCCGAAATCGCGCGCCAGGGCGTCGCGCAAGGCGGCCACCGGTTCGGCCACGTGCAGCGTGGAAGGCTCAATGCCGCGCTTCACCAGGCCGCCAATCAGGTTGCGGGCCATGTTACCGCCGCCAATGAAGGCGATGTGGGGAGTCTTGCTCATGCCGTGTCTCCAGGGGTCTTGGGCGGCCGTGTGCCGAATAGTGCCGTGCCCATGCGCACCATGGTGGCGCCTTCCTCGATGGCGATGGCGAAATCATCGCTCATGCCCATCGAAAGCGTATCCACCGAAGGGTGGTGGCTGGCCAGTGCGTCGAACAGTGCACGCATCTGCCGGAAGGCGGGGCGGCGCTGTTCGACGTCGGCGTGCGGGGTGGGAATGGCCATCAGGCCACGCAGGACCAGGCGCGGTTCGGCTTCGATCAGGCTGGCCAGGGTGTCGATCTCCCCGCGCGGACAGCCCTGTTTGCCGGCTTCGTCATCCACGTTCACCTGGATCAACACGTTCAAGGGCGGCTTCCCCGCATCCCGGTAGCGCGCCAGCGCGGCGACCAGTTTGGGACGGTCCACGGTCTGTATCCAATCGAACAGGCGGGCGGCCACGTCGGCCTTGTTGCTCTGCAGGTGGCCGATCAGATGCCATTCCAATCCCCGGCCCTCCAGGGCCGCGATTTTGGGGGCGGCCTCCTGCACGTAGTTCTCGCCGAACGCGCGCTGCCCGCAGGCTGCCAGCGCCGTGATTGCCTCGATGGGATGGGTCTTGGATACGGCAAGCAGCCGTGGCGTATGTTTTCCAGGTGAAACCGAAGCAATTTCAATGCGTTGCAAGGTCTCGCGGAAGGTGTCGGCGAGCATGGCGATCCAGCAGTTGGCGAACGGGACAAGAGCGTTATACTGCCCTTTGGGGATTCAACGTTCCAGATTCGCAGCCATATTTGGGGAAGCAGCGTTATGGATATTGCCGAGCTGTTGGCATTTTCGGTCAAGAACAAAGCATCGGACTTGCATCTGTCGGCAGGATTGCCGCCGATGATCCGCGTGGATGGCGATGTGCGCCGCATCAACATTCCCGCACTGGACCACAAGCAGGTCCACGCGCTGGTCTACGACATCATGTCGGACAAGCAGCGGCGCGATTACGAAGAGTTCCTGGAAGTCGACTTCTCGTTCGAGATCCCGTCGCTCGCACGCTTCCGTGTCAACGCGTTCAACCAGAATCGTGGCGCGGGCGCGGTGTTCCGCACCATTCCCTCCGAAGTGCTGACCCTGGAAGACTTGGCCTGCCCGCCCATCTTCCGCCAATTGATCGACCAGCCGCAGGGTTTGATCCTGGTCACCGGTCCCACCGGTTCGGGCAAGTCGACCACGCTGGCGGCGATGATCGACCACATCAACAAGAACGAATACGGCCACATCCTCACCGTAGAGGATCCGATCGAATTCGTGCACACCTCGCAGACGTGCCTGATCAACCAGCGCGAAGTGCATCGCGATACCCACGGTTTCAACGAAGCCTTGCGTTCGGCACTGCGTGAAGACCCCGATTACATCCTGGTCGGTGAATTGCGTGACCTGGAAACCATCCGCCTGGCACTGACCGCGGCCGAAACCGGCCACTTGGTGTTCGCCACCCTGCACACCAGCTCCGCCGCCAAGACCATCGACCGCATCATCGACGTGTTCCCGGCCGGCGAAAAGCCGATGGTGCGCTCCATGCTGTCGGAATCGCTGCGCGCGGTGATTTCGCAGGCGCTGCTGAAGAAAGTGGGTGGTGGCCGTACCGCTGCCTGTGAAATCATGGTCGGCACCCCGGCCATCCGCAACCTGATCCGTGAAGACAAGGTGGCGCAGATGTATTCCGCCATCCAGACCGGCCAGCAAGTGGGCATGATGACGTTGGACCAGCACCTCCAGGACCTGGTCAAGCGCAGCCTCATCACCCGCCAGCAGGCCAAGGAATACGCCAAGGACAAGCGTCTGTTCGAGTAGCCGTGATTGGTGATTCGTAGATTCGTGATTCGTAAAAGCCGTGATTAGGGATTCGTGATTCGTGATTCGGAAGATCAAAAGCCGCTCTTGGTGCGCTTTTTCCAATCACAAATTACCAATCACAAATCACGGCTCCACAGGAGCCACCCATGAGCAGCATCGATTTCACCTCGTTCCTCAAGCTGATGGCGCACCAGAAGGCGTCGGATCTGTTCATCACCTCGGGCATGCCGCCGGCCATCAAGGTGCACGGCAAGATTTCGCCCATCACGCAGACGCCGCTCACCCCGCAACAGAGCCGCGACCTGGTGCTGAACGTGATGACGCCGGCGCAGCGCGAGCAGTTCGAAAAGACCCACGAGTGCAACTTCGCCATCGGTGTGGCAGGCGTGGGCCGTTTCCGCGTGAGCTGCTTCTACCAGCGCAACCAGGTAGGCATGGTGCTGCGCCGGATCGAGACGCGCATCCCCACCGTCGATGAGCTGAACCTGCCGCCCATCATCAAGACGCTGGCGATGACCAAGCGCGGCATCATCATCTTCGTGGGCGCCACCGGTACCGGTAAATCCACGTCGCTGGCGGCCATGATCGGCTACCGCAACCAGAACTCGACCGGTCACATCATCACCATCGAAGACCCCATCGAATTCGTGCACAAGCACGAGGGCTGCATCATCACCCAGCGCGAAGTCGGCATCGATACCGACAGCTGGGAGAATGCGCTCAAGAACACCCTGCGCCAGGCGCCGGACGTCATCATGATCGGCGAAGTGCGTACCCGCGAAGGCATGGACCATGCCATCGCCTTCGCTGAAACCGGCCACCTGGTGCTGTGCACGTTGCACGCCAACAACGCCAACCAGGCCATGGACCGCATCATCAACTTCTTCCCGGAAGACCGGCGCAACCAGTTGTTGATGGATCTTTCGCTGAACCTCAAGGGCGTGGTGGCACAGCAACTGATCCCCACCCCGGACGGCAAGGCACGCCGCGTCGCGATGGAAATCATGCTCGGCACGCCGTTGGTGCAGGACTACATCCGCGACGGCGAGATCCACAAGCTCAAGGAAGTAATGAAGGAGTCCACCAACCTGGGCATGAAGACCTTCGACCAGAGCCTGTTCGAGCTGTACCAGGCCGGCGAGATCAGCTACGAAGACGCCCTGCGTTATGCGGATTCCCAGAACGAAGTGCGCCTGCGCATCAAGCTGGCCCAGGGCGGCGACGCCCGGACTTTGGCGCAAGGCCTCGATGGCGTGGAAGTCGCCGAAGCGCGCTGAAGGCTACGCCGCGCACTGCGGCAGGGACCCTTGGTTACACGCGTCCGGCCGGCATGGCCGGTCGCGTGGCCCGGCTTGTTCATGCAACAGGCCACGCTGGTTCCCCCGCTCGCGCTGCATGCGGCCTGGGCTTGGTGAGCGTGCAAATGCGCGTACTGCAACGTCAAGTAACACCAGGAAAAGGGTGATCACGGCTGCAACCCGGCGTTCTTCGACCTCGACACCATCAGATCGCCGCCAGCATGGTCTTTTGTGTTGAAGATCGGCACACGTGATAGCGGCAAGGCACCGGCATCCACAAACCCCATGGCCGTGGCAGTGGAGACCCCACACCCCGGTATCGTCCCCAAGGAGATGCGCGCCGGGGAGTGACTTCCAGCACAGTGACCTCCCACATGCGGCGGCAAGTACCATCCGCCGCTAGCATCCCCCCTGACAGCGGTAACCGACCAATACCCGGGGGAATCCATATGCTTGCCATCCGCGAGCTGAGCAAGACCTACGCCAATGGCGTGCATGCACTGAACCACGTCAGCCTGGACATTCCGCGCGGCATGTTCGGCCTGCTCGGCCCCAATGGGGCCGGCAAGTCTTCGCTGATGCGCACGCTGGCAACCTTGCAGGAAGCGGACAGCGGCAGTGCCACCCTGGAAGGCGCCGATGGCCAACCCATCGATGTATTGCGCGACAAGGATGCCGTGCGCCGCCAATTGGGCTATCTGCCCCAGGATTTTGGTGTCTACCCCAAGGTCAGTGCCGAGGACCTGCTGGAACATTTCGCCGTGCTGAAGGGACTCGTGGAGCGCAAGCAACGCCGCGAAGTGGTCGAGGCCCTGCTCCACCAGGTCAATCTTTGGGATGCGCGCAAGCGCAAGCTGGGCGGATTTTCAGGCGGCATGCGCCAGCGCTTCGGCATTGCGCAGGCCCTGCTGGGCAGCCCGCGCCTGGTCATCGTGGATGAGCCCACTGCCGGGCTGGACCCCGAGGAGCGCAATCGCTTCCTCAACCTGCTCGCCGATATCGGCGAGAACGTCGCGGTAATCCTGTCCACGCACATCGTGGAGGATGTGACCGACCTGTGCCCGACCATGGCCATCATGAACAAGGGACAGGTGTTGCTCACCGGCCGCCCGAATGACGCGATTGCCGCCCTCTCCCTGCAAGTGTGGAAGAAACAGGTAAGCAAGGAATCGCTGCCGGACTACGAGACCCGCCACACCGTACTCTCCACCCGATTGGTGGCGGGCCGGCCAGTAATCCATGTATTCAGTGCCGATCGCCCGGAAGAAGGTTTCGAGCAGATCGAACCGGATCTGGAGGACGTGTATTTCCGCCAGTTGCGCCTGCAGCGCCAGGCAGCCTGAGCGGAGCGGACGCATGACCTTCGAATTCTTCCGCTTCGAGCTGCGAGAGCAGCTCCGCTCCCCGCTGCTGTGGTTGTTGGCGGGATTGTTCGCCCTGATGGGATTCGGCGCCACCGCAAGCGATGCCGTGCAACTTGGGGGCGGCATCGGCAACGTGCACCGCAATGCACCGTTCGTGGTGGTGCAGTTCATGTCGCTGTTCAGCCTGCTCGGCATGCTGATCGTGCCGGTATTCATCAGCAGTGCCTTGCTTCGCGATTTCGACCAAGGTACGGCCGAACTCATCTTTGCCAGTCCGGTCCGCAAGCGCGATTACCTGTTGGGAAGACTATCGGCTGCACTGCTGGCGAGCCTGGCCGTTTACATCGTCATCGCAGCAGGCATCTTCATCGGGCAGTTCATGCCGTGGATAGACGAGGCACAGCTCGGG
>JBQGFJ010000242.1:0-7440 GCA_052040085.1 Pseudoxanthomonas sp. | reverse complement strand
AAACGCCAATGCCGCGACAAAGGCAAAGCCGGCAAAGAAGAACATCAGGAAGGCGGATTCGCTCAACCCGGTCTTCACGATCACGGACTGGAAGCCCTGGTTGCCGACGGCGGTATTGGTCAGCAGCACCCACAGGCTGCCGAAGGTGCTGGTCAGGTACCAGAAGGCCATGATCACGCCCTTCATCGCATGCGGCGCCTGGCTATAGGCGAACTCGAGCGCGGTTGCCGACACCAGGACTTCACCGAAGGTCAGCAACAGGTACGGCAGGCTTTGCCATGCCAGCGACACCTCGGCACCGCCATCGATCCACAGCTGCAACACGCCGGCCACGATCCAGGACACGCCGGAAATCGCAATGCCCCAGCCCATGCGCCGCAGCGGCGTGACCACGAAGCCCATCTTCCTCAGCAGCGGGTACAACACCAACCCGTTGAAAGGAATCAGCAGCATCACCAGCAGCGGGTTCAGCGCCTGCATCTGCGCCGGTTCCTTGATCAGCCAGCTTGGCCACCACCACTGCTCATGCGGCACCACCATGGCGTTGCCCTGGATGATCCAGGTGGAAGCCTTCTGGTCGAACAATGACCAGAAAGGCGTCACCAGCGCGAATACGATCAGGATACGCAACACCGCACGCACACCGTCCACGGCCGCGTCCGGATGCCTGCCTCGCGCACGATCCAGTTGCAGCGACGCACCGAACCCCACGAACGCAATCAGGACGCCCAGCGCCAGACACGCGGAGCGGACGAAATTCATGTTCTCCGCCCATCCCGCGGGAACCACGCCAGCCAACGAAAGACCCCACATCGCCAGCAATGCCACGGCAACCGCGATGCCGGCCTGCGCCACCAGCGTGCCGGCGTTGCCCTGTCCCGGACGACGCTCACGCAGCGCCGTCCTGATCACGCTCAGGAAGGAATCCGGATCAGGCCCTGAAGGCGGCACATTCACGTATTGGTGGCGCCCCAGCCAGAAAATGAACGTCGCGATGAACATCAGCACGCCCGGGACACCGAAAGCCACGGCCGGGCCGTAATGCCTCAATAGCAGGGGCGCGAACAATGACGCAAAGAAGGAACCGAAATTGATGATCCAGTAGAACGCATCGAAGACGACCTTGGCCTTGCCCTTGTTGCTCTGGTCGAACTGGTCGCCACAGAACGATACTACCAGTGGCTTGATGCCGCCCGACCCAAGTGCAATCAGGAAGAGTCCGGCAAAGAAGCCGTTCCTGTTGCCTTCGAACAAGGCCAGACACGCATGGCCGACACAGTAGATCAGCGAAAACCACAGGACCGTGTTGTATTTGCCGAAGAAACGATCGGACACCCATCCACCCACCAGCGGGAAGAAGTACACGCCGATGACGAAGGTATGGAATACCTCCTTGGCCATCGCTTCGCGTTCCCCACCCTGCGGCAGGTATTGCAGCAGGATCGAACTGATCAGGAACGGCACCAGGATGTTGCGCATCCCGTAGAAGCTGAAGCGCTCGCACGCTTCGTTGCCGATGATGTACGGAATCTGCCGGGGCATGCGCCCCTGGCCGGTTTCGACGGCTGAATTCATTACGGCTTCCCGTGCAAAAATTTCTGGAAGGGTACCGTATCCACGGGAAGGGGCGCGAACACGGCCCCGGCCCCGGCTCTGTCCGCTGGGCGATCTTCCTGCCAACAGGCATCATTGGCGCTCCAGAGCCGGACTGCCTGATCGCCATGCCCACCTCCCTCCAACTGTTGCTCGCGAATCTGCTCTTTGGCCTGTGCCTGCCGGTCTTTGCCGCCGCACCTGCCCTGACCACGGTGTCCGAGCGCTCCGGCTTTACCCAGACCGGCCGCTACGACGAAGTGTCCGTGTTGTGCCAGGCCTTTGCCGAACGCTACCCGGATGCCGTGCGCTGCATCACATTCGGCACCTCCCCCGAAGGCCGCCCGATGAAAGCGCTGATCGCCTCGCGCAGCGGCGCCCTGACTGCACAGGAAGCGCGGGAACGTGGCTTGCCGGTGGTACTGATCCAGGGCGGCATCCATGCCGGCGAAATCGATGGCAAGGACGCCGGCTTCCTGGCCCTGCGTGAAGTCCTTGAGGGAACGCTGGCACCGGGCACGCTGGACAATCTGGTCTGGGTGTTCGTGCCGGTCTTCAACGTGGATGGCCACGAACGCTTTGGCGCCTGGAACCGCCCCAACCAGCGTGGCCCGGAGCAAATGGGCTGGCGCACTACCGCGCAGAACCACAACCTCAACCGTGATTACCTGAAAGCCGAATCCGCCGAGATGCAGGCCATGCTGCGCCTGGTCGAGGAATGGGATCCGCTGTTGTACGTGGACCTGCATGCCACCAACGGCGCGCAATTCGAACACGACATCTCCATCCAGGTAGAACCCTTGCATGCCGGTGACGAAGGCCTGCGCACGGCCGGGCGTGAACTGCGGGACAGCGTGATCAATGACCTAGCTGAAGCGGGATCACTGCCGTTGCCGTTCTATCCGTCTTTCGTGGTCCATGACGACCCGGCCTCCGGCTTCATCGACAGCGTGCCCCCGCCGCGGTTTTCCCACGGCTATTTCCTGCTACGCAATCGGCTGGCCATGCTGGTGGAAACGCACTCATGGAAGGAATATCCGGTGCGCGTGCAGATCACCCGCAACACCATCGCTTCGGTACTGCAGCAGGTGGCGGAACATGGACCACGATGGTTGCAACAGGCACGCGCCGCTGACACCGCGTCCCTCGCCGGTACGCCGGTGCCGCTCACATGGAAAGCCACTGACGCGGCGCGCGATATCGATTTTCGTGGCTTTGCCTACACCCGCACGCCCTCCGAGGTTTCCGGCGCGCTGATGACGCGCTACGACGAATCCACGCCACGGATCTGGACCATCCCCCTGCATGACGACCTGCAACCGGATGTCCTTGTCGATGCGCCACGCGCCGGCTACATCGTGCCTGCCGCTCATGCTGGCTGGGTCCGTGAACACCTGTCACGCCATGGCGTGGAATTCCGAGAAATCGGTGCACATGCCGACGCCGCAGTGCAGACCTTTCGTGCCGACAAAACCTCCCTCGGCAACCTTTCCGTGGAAGGTCGCCAACGCCTGACCGTGGAGGGCCGTTGGGCCCCTGAAAAACGCGACATCACCGCCGGCTCGCTGTTCGTCCCCATCCAGCAACCCCGCGCGCGCCTGCTGATGGCCATGCTGGAACCCTTGGCGCCAGACTCCTTGCTGGCCTGGGGCGCATTCAATTCCGCATTCGAGCAAAAGGAATACATGGAGGATTACGTTGCCGAAACCGTCGCACGGGACATGCTGGCGAACGACCACGCCCTGGCCGCGGAGTTCGAGCAACGCCTGCGCACCGATGCAAAATTCGCCGCCAGCCCCGCAGCACGGCTTGAGTTCTTCCATCGCCGCCATGCCTCATGGGATGAACGATTCAACCTCTATCCCGTGATGCGCACGGACGAAGTACCGCACTGACACAGAAATACCAGCGCTACTGATGACGGTGGCAGTCATGGTGGCAATGGCAAAAGCCCTCCCGCGGACGCAATCCCACTCCACCCGTTGCGCTATGCTTCGCGCAATTCCAGCCGGAGCACCACCATGAACCTGAAACTGCTGATCCCCGCCTGCGCCCTTGTCCTCGCCGCCTGCAAGCCGGCCGCCACGCCGGAACCCGCAGCACCCGCCGAAGAACCCGCAGCACCGGCGCCCACCACCGTCCTGACCCACTGGCAGTGCGGTGACGCCCGCGTCAGCGCCACGTTCGACAATGCCGCCGGCAACGTAAGCCTGTCCTTCGATGGCGAGAGCCTGGTGCTGCCGCAAGCGGTCTCCGCTTCGGGCGCACGCTACGCCGACGAACAGGGCAACGAATTCTGGAACAAGGGCGACAGCTCCACCCTCACCCTGTCCGGCAGCGAAGCAGTGGAATGCGCCGTATCCGAGAGCGGCTCGCCATGGGACGAAGCACAAGCCCGCGGCGCCAGCTTCCGCGCCGTTGGCAATGAGCCCGGCTGGTCGGTCGAAGTGGGCAGCGGTGAAACACCGTCGTTGCAGGCAACCCTCGATTTCGGTTCCACCCTGATCGATATTGGTGCCGTCCAGCCCACCGAGACCGGTTATGTCGGTACCACCGTGGATGGCGCTGCCGTCACCCTGACCATCACCGACGAAGCCTGTGCCGACACCATGAGCGGCGCCGAATTCCCGGCCTCGGCCACGCTGGCAGTGGGTGACCGCAGCTTCCAGGGATGCGGCCGCCGCTTCGGCGAATAAGCCAACCACAGGCAACGGAGACGCCACATGCGTAGAGTCGCGAGCGTCTTCGCCCTGCTCCTGTTCGTTGTTGCCATCGGATGGTGGCAACAGCGCGCGGACCTTCCTGCATCCGACACGACTGCATCGCCGACACCTGCCGCTGATGCAGCCGTGCCTGTTTCACGTCCGGCGGAAACATCACCCTATCCGGATTTCCTGCCGCGCGAAGCACGGCACACGCTGCGCCTGATTGCCCGCGGCGGCCCTTTTCCCCATCGCCAGGACGGCACCGTCTTCGGCAACCGCGAACGCCGCCTGCCTTCCAAGCCACATGGGTATTACCGCGAATACACCGTGGATACGCCCGGGCTGAGCCATCGCGGCGCCAGGCGCATCGTCACCGGCGGACAACCTCCCGCCGTGTATTACTACACCGACGACCACTACGACAGCTTCCGCCGCTTCGACATGCCTGACATCCGAGAATCTTCCCGAGAGCCCCGATGAGCGAATCCGGCTTCGACCCGGGTCTGTCCCAGGCATCCCATGCGGGCACCTTCTTCGTCACTAGCGACGACCTGGACGGACTGGGCATGGCAGCGCGCGATGCCGGCCTGAACGTGCACCGCATCGACCTGCTCGGTTGCCACAACAAGGCCACCCTGCTGCTGCGCATCGGCAGCGCAATGGAATTCCCGGCGGGATCCGGGCGCAACTGGGATGCCTTGTCAGATCGGCTCGACGACCTTGCCTGGCTGCCCGCCAGTGGCCATGTCCTGCTGTTCGATGAGGCAGGCGGGTACCGGGCCGCGGACGAAACCGGCTTCGACACACTGGTCGAAATACTCGACGACATCTCGCAACGCTGGGCCTCGCGGGACGTGCCGTTCTGGTCCTTCCTGGCATTGCCCGAAGACGATCCGTCCGGCATCTGAACTTCGCCTAGCGCCTCCAGGCTTCCCCGCGGCTTATCATGGCGCTCCTTTCCGCCACGGAACGTGCATGGCACTCAAGGCCACCGTCGTCAAAGCAGAGCTTCAGATCAGCGACATGGACCGTCATTACTACGGCACCCATGGCCTGACCCTGGCCCAGCATCCCTCCGAAACCGACGAGCGCCTGATGGTCAGGCTGCTGGCCTTTGCCCTGTTCGCGGATGACAAGCTGGAGTTCGGCAAGGGCTTGAGCACCGATGACGAACCGGACCTGTGGCGCAAGTCGTATACCGGCGAGATCGAGCAATGGATCGACCTGGGCCAACCGGACGAATCCCGCATCCGCAAAGCCTGCGGCCGTTCGCGCGAAGTAGTGGTGGTGAACTACGGCGGCAATGCCGCCGACCTGTGGTGGAAGCGCAATGCCCCTGCCCTGGCCCGTCACCGCAACCTGACCGTACTGGACGTCCCCGCCGATGCCGTCGATGCACTCGCTTCCCTGATCACCCGCAGCATGCGCCTGAGCGTGATGATCCAGGATGGCGACGTGCAACTGATCGGTGACAGCGGCGACATCACCGTGCATCCCGTCATACGCCAAAGCGCTGCCGGGACTCCGTGAAGGATGCTGCACTGACCCATGATGTAGTGATTATCGGAGGGGGCGCCGCCGGGCTGATGTGCGCGCTTACCGCCGGACAGCGCGGCCTGCGTGTCCTGGTAATCGAGCATGCCAACCGGGTGGGCAAAAAAATCCTGATGTCCGGCGGCGGCCGCTGCAACTTCACCAACACCGGCACCACGCCGGCCAATTATCTTTCCGCGAATCCGCATTTCTGCATCTCCGCACTGGCCCGCTACACGCCCGCCCATTTCATCGAAATGGTCGACCGCCACGGCATTGCCTGGCATGAGAAAGAACTGGGCCAACTGTTCTGCGATGAATCATCGAAACAGATCGTGCGCATGCTGGTGGACGAATGTACCGATGCAGGCGTACGGATCGAAACCAGCTGCAACGTGGAAGACGTCCGCCAGGTGGCAGGTGGATTCGGCCTGCGAACCTCACGCGGCGATGTCGCCGCACCCTCCCTGGTCGTCGCCAGTGGCGGACTTTCCATCCCCAGCATGGGTGCCACCGGTTTCGGCCATGCACTGGCGCGCCAGTTCGGCCACACCGTACTGCCGACCCGCGCCGGACTGGTGCCGCTGACGCTGAGTGGAAAACCGCAGGAACAACTGCAGGACCTGAGTGGCGCATCCCTGCCTGTCACTGCTTCCAGCAATGGACAAAGCTTCACCAATGCCATGCTGTTCACCCACCGTGGCATCAGTGGCCCCGCGATCCTGCAGATTTCTTCGTACTGGCAACCGGGTGACGAACTCCACCTGGACCTGCTGCCCGGTACGGATGCCTTGTCGTGGCTGCAGGCGCAACAGGCGGCACGCCCGGCTTCGGAACTGAAGACCGTATTGTCGGATGTCCTGCCGCGCCGCTTCGCCCACCGCTTGTGCGACATCTGGCTGCCGAACCGCCCGCTGCGGCAGTACAACGAACCGCAACTGCAACAAGTGGCCGGGATACTGCAACGTTGGCCCTTGGTCGCCAGCGGCACCGAAGGCTACCGCACCGCGGAAGTCACGCTCGGCGGCGTGGACACCCACGGCCTTTCTTCCAGCACCATGATGTCCCGCCACGTGCCCGGACTGTTCTTCATCGGCGAAGTGGTGGATGTCACCGGCTGGCTGGGGGGCTACAACTTCCAGTGGGCCTGGGCCTCCGGCCACGCCGCTGGCATGGCCGTGTAGACCGCCTTTTATCCCGGATTGCGCAGGATATCCGCGGCAAGCTCGAACGAACGCATTCGCGCGCCATGGTCGTGGATATTCGCGGTCAACATGATTTCATCCGGGCGATGCCGGTCCACGAATGCCTGGATACCGCGCGCCACGGTTTCCGGGCTGCCCACCACCGAACACGCCAGTGCGCTTTCCACACCCGCCTTTTCATGCGGCATCCAATAGCTTTCGATATCGTCAATCGGTGCCGGCACCAGCCCTTGCAGGCCGCGCCGCAGATTCACGAACGCCTGTTGTTGCGTGGTGAACAAGCGTCGTGCCTCGGCATCGGTTTCCGCCACCACCACGTTCAATGCCAGCATGGCGAACGGCGCAGGCCAGGACGATGAAGGGCGGAAATCCCGGTGGTACACCATCATCGCCTGCTGCATGGC
>JBQGFJ010000241.1:0-12123 GCA_052040085.1 Pseudoxanthomonas sp. | reverse complement strand
CGCCTGCCGCGGTTGTTTCCATTCATGCGCATCCGGAAAGCATCGGATGCGTGTCCAGTCCGGGGGCCTGCACATTTGGCCGGGCCTTGTTCCAGGGGAAAGAGATCATGACGGTGGCGCAAAGCAAGGCAGTGGGTGAGGCGGGGCATGCGGCAAAGACGGGTGCTGCCGACTATCTGCGCATCGTCAACGTGCGCAAGGAATTCGATGGCTTCGTGGCGGTGGACGATACCAACCTGACCATCCGGCAGGGCGAGATCTTCGCGTTGTTGGGCGGCTCCGGTTGCGGCAAGTCGACGCTGCTCAGGTGCCTGGGCGGATTCGAGAAGCCAACTTCCGGCCAGATCTATCTGGATGGCCAACTGGTCAACGACCTGCCGCCCTACGAGCGGCCCATCAACATGATGTTCCAGTCGTATGCGCTGTTCCCGCACATGACGGTGGAGCAGAACATCGCCTTCGGCCTGAAGCAGGCCAGCATGCCCAAGGATGCGATTCGCCAGCGGGTGGACGAGATGCTGGCGCTGGTGCAATTGCAGAAGCTGGCGGGCCGCAAGCCGCACCAGCTTTCCGGTGGTCAGCAGCAACGCGTGGCGCTGGCGCGCTCGCTGGCCAAGAGCCCCAAGTTGTTGTTGCTGGACGAACCGATGGGGGCGCTGGACAAGAAGCTGCGTTCACGGATGCAACTGGAATTGGTGGGCATCGTCGAGCAGCTGGGCGTGACCTGCGTGATGGTGACCCATGACCAGGAAGAAGCCATGACCATGGCGACGCGCATCGCGTTGATGGATGCGGGCTGGATCCAGCAGGTCGGTACGCCGGATGAAATCTACGAACAGCCGGCCAATCGTTTCGCAGCCGAGTTCATCGGTTCGGTGAACCTGATCGATGGCGTGATCGAGGAGGATGAGCCGGATTACGTCACCCTGCGCACGCCGGCCTTCGATGCGCCCATCTACATCGGCCACGGCATCACCGGCTTCGAGGGACAGGAAGTGTCGTTCGCGGTGCGTCCGGAAAAGCTGGGCATCGGCAAGGGCGAGCCGGAACAGGCGAACAACAAAGCACGCGGCGTGATCGAGGACATCGCCTATTTCGGCAGTCACTCGGTCTACCACGTGCGCTTGCCGAGTGGCATCAAGCTGATGGCCAACTTCACCAACCAGCAGCGCTGGGCCAGTGAAGGCCTGACCTGGAATGACGAAGTCTGGGTGTGGTGGGGTGACAACGACGGCGTGGTGCTCACCTCATGAACAAGTCCATTTTCGGGAAGCTGGTGCCGCATCCGCGCTGGGCGGTGATCTCGGTGCCGTACGTCTGGCTGCTGGTGTTCTTCGCCATCCCGTTCCTCATCGTGTTGAAGATCTCGTTCTCCAAGCTGGCCATCGCCATGCCGCCGTACACGCCGGTGCTGGAGTACGTGGACAACGCGTTGACGCTCAAGTTGAACCTGGGCAATTACGTGGCGCTCATCACCGATGCGCAATATGTGCGCGCGTATCTGAGCTCGATCAAGATCGCGGCCATTTCCACCTTGCTGGCCCTGCTGGTGGGTTATCCCATTGCCTATGCCATTGCCCGGCTGCCACCGGCTTCGCGCAGCATTGCGCTGATGTTGGTGATCCTGCCGTCATGGACGTCGTTCCTGATCCGTGTCTATGCCTGGATCGGCATCCTCAAGAACAACGGGTTGCTCAACAACTGGCTGATGAAGCTGGGGCTGATCGATGAGCCATTGCAGATTCTGTACACCCCGTTGGCGGCCTACATCGGCATCGTGTATTGCTACCTGCCTTTCATGATCCTGCCGCTGTACACCAACCTGGTGAAGCACGACAACCGCTTGCTGGAAGCGGCTTACGATTTGGGCGCCAAGCCGTGGAAGGCATTCCTGACCGTCACCTTGCCGCTATCCAAGGCGGGCATCGTGGCCGGCTGCATGCTGGTGATGATTCCGGCGGTGGGTGAATTCGTGATTCCCGAGCTTCTCGGTGGGCCGGATACGCTGATGATCGGCCGCGTGCTCTGGAACGAGTTCTTCAATAACCGTGACTGGCCGGCGGCCTCGGCAGTGGCGATCGTGATGTTGATCCTGTTGTTGATCCCCATCGTGATCTTCAACCGCTTCCAGCAGAAGGAAATGGAAGGGAGGCTGACATGAGCAGCCGTCGCGCACGCTGGGCAACTTGGATCATCCTGGCGCTGGGATTCGCTTTCCTCTATCTGCCGGTGATCATCCTGGTGGTGTACTCGTTCAACGAGTCACGGCTGGCCACGGTGTGGTCGGGATTTTCGCTGAAGTGGTATGGCGAATTGTTCCGCGACCGGCAGATGCTGGAGGCGGCCTGGATCAGCCTGAAGGTGGCGTTCTGGACCGCGACCGCCGCCGTGGTGCTGGGCACCATGGCGGCGCTGGCGATGGTGCGGATGCGCCGTTTCCCTAGCAAGACCCTGTTCGGTGCCTTGATCACCGCGCCATTGGTGATGCCGGAAGTGATCATCGGTTTGTCCATCCTGTTGCTGTTCGTGTCGATGGGTGGATTGTTCGGCTTCGCCCCGCGCGGCGTGGTGTCCATCTGGATCGCGCACGTCACCTTCACACTGGCTTTCGTCACGGTGGTGGTGTCCTCGCGGCTGGCGGAGCTGGACAAGTCGCTGGAAGAAGCGGCCATGGACCTGGGGGCGAACCGGGTCAAAGTGTTCTTCCTGATCACCTTGCCGATCATCGCACCGGCACTGTTCTCCGGCTGGTTGCTGGCCTTCACCCTCTCGCTGGACGACGTGGTGATCGCCAGCTTCGTGGCAGGCCCGAATTCCACCACCTTGCCGATGAAGGTGTTCTCGTCGGTGCGCATGGGCTTGAGTCCGAAGATCAATGCACTGGCCACCCTGATGGTGCTGTTCGTTTCCATTGCCGCATTCATGGGCTGGTGGCTGATGCATCGCGAAGAGAAGCGCCGACAGCGCGACATCAAGCTGGCGTTGCAGGAGAACGGATGACTCGTCGCCGGGCGGCGTGTCTGTCGGTGCTGTGCTGCGCCGTATTCGCCGTGGCAGCCGCTGCTGCCATCGAACCTCCCGCGGCCTATCCGGAGTTCGACAGGGAAGGGGCTGCCAAGCTGGTGGTGGTTGCCAGCGAACATCCAGGTGCCTATCTGCCGCCTTTCCCGCAATGCGAGCAAGCGGGCACGATTTGCATGGACCCGCCGCCGTTCTGGATGCGGGTGCGCGTACAGCAGGTGGTCAAGGGAGAGTTGGCCGTACCGGAAATAGCGGTGGCAACCACCAGCCATTACGGCATGCCGGACAAGATGCGCCGTCCGCCTGTCTATTTGATGGACATCCGTACGGATGGAAGGGATTTCGTCATGCCGCGTTATGCAACGGCGCGGCTATACCGCGACAGGGATGGCGAGTACTACCTGCCGTTCCTGGCCGATCCGGTGCCTTGGCTGCCGTGCTCGATACAGACATTGAAGCGCGAAATGGGCGGCATGAAGCGCACCCGGGATGCCCGGATTCCCCGCGACTATTGGGAAGTCCGCAGGGTGGAGGAGCACCCGGAGTGGTTTGTTCTTGATGGTGATGTGGCGATGCCACGCTACTGGATCCCCGTCCCGGCCTTGCAGGCCCATTTGCAGACGGTGCCTGCAACGGACATGCAGTGCGAGGCATGGTGAGCACAGGTGCCGACGTTTCGTTAATCCCCGGTGCTTCACACTGAAGGCCTGAATACGGGAGTTCCCATGAGTATTGAAACCATCAACCCTTTCAGCGGCCAGATCGAATATCGCCATGAGCTGATGGGGGCATCCGACGTGGAGGCCATCCTGGCCGCATCGGAGCGCGCATTCGAGGAGTGGTCCAGCCGATCCCTGGAGGAGCGCGGAGTGCTGTTGCGCAAGGTGGGTGCAGAACTGCGCCACCGTCGCGGCGATATCCAGGCCGTCATGTCCGCCGAGATGGGCAAGCTGCGCAAGGAGGCCTTGGCTGAAGTGGACAAGTGCGCCGGTGCCTGTGACTACTACGCCGATCATGCCAAGGCCTATCTGCAGGATGCCCCTGTCGCGACCGAGGCTGCCAACAGCTATGTCCGTTATGAACCACTGGGCTGCGTGCTGGCAGTGATGCCGTGGAATTTCCCCATTTGGCAGGTGTTCCGTTTCCTGGCGCCGGCGCTGATGGCAGGCAACGTCGCGTTGCTGAAGCACGCTAGCAACGTGCCGCGCTGTGCCGACATCATCGGTGACGTCCTGCGCGATGCCGGTATGCCGCATGGCGTGCTGGGCGTATTGCACATCAACAACGAACAAGCGGCCGAGGTGCTGCGCGACCATCGCGTGGCGGCGGTGACATTGACCGGGAGCGAGCGGGCAGGGCGTTCCATTGCCGCCAATGCCGGCGACCAGTTGAAGAAATGCGTGATGGAACTGGGTGGCAGTGATGCCTTCGTGGTGCTGGAGGATGCCGACCTGGACAAGACCGTGGCGGCCGCGGTGGCGTCACGCTTCGGCAATGCCGGGCAAACCTGCATCGCGGCCAAGCGTTTCATCGTGGTCGAGGCCATTGCCGATGCGTTCGTGCGCCGTTTCGTCGAGGCAGCCTCAGCGCTGCAATATGGCGATCCGCAGGACACGGCCACCACGCTGGCGCCCATGGCAAGACAGGATTTGCGCGACGAGCTGCATCGGCAAGTGGAAGCGAGCATCGCCAAGGGCGCGCGTCCCTTGCTGGGCTGCGAACCCATTGCATCGCATGCCGGCTATCCGGCTTCCATCCTGGATGCGGTGGCGCCCGGGATGCCGGCTTACGACGAGGAACTGTTCGGTCCGGTCGCCAGCATTCTGCGTGTCAGCGATGAAGACGAAGCCGTGCGGGTGGCCAATGACACCGTCTTCGGCCTGGGTGGCAGCATATGGACGCAGGATCGTTCGAGGGGCGAACGCGTGGCACGCCGGCTGCAATGCGGGGCCGTCTTCGTCAACGCCATCGTGCGCAGCGACGTGCGGCTGCCATTCGGCGGGATCAAGCGCTCGGGCTTCGGACGTGAACTGGCCGGGCATGGCATCCACGAATTCATGAACATCAAGTCCGTCTACATCGATTGACACTTGGTCGCGGGAATCCCCTCGCGAACGATATGGATGGAACGATGGGTTCCGCTGCGGGCGGTTGGCTTCGCCGGGCAGCGGGTCCATCTTTTGCGCATTCCACAGAGGGCTCCACCATGAATACCGTCGTCGCCACTCCCGCCCGCATTGCCCGCAAGGTGCGTGGCATGGCCACGTCCGATGGTGCCGGGGTCAGGCTGACCCGCGTCATCGGCGGTCCCGACCTGCCGGATCTGGATCCGTTCCTGTTGCTGGACGAATTCGGCACCGACCGGGCCGAAGACTACATCGCCGGTTTCCCCAGCCACCCGCATCGCGGTTTCGAGACCGTGACCTACATGCTGGATGGCCGCATGCGGCACAAGGACAACCATGGCAACGAAGGCCTGCTGACACCGGGCTCCGTGCAGTGGATGACCGCGGGCCGTGGCCTGGTGCATTCGGAAATGCCGGAACAGGAGTCCGGGCGCATGCGCGGCTTCCAGTTGTGGGTGAACCTGCCTGCGCGCGAAAAGATGACCGCGCCCAAGTACCAGGAATTCGCCCCGGACCACATTCCGGTCACCCATCCCGCCGAAGGCGTGGAGATCAAGGTGATTGCCGGGACCGTGGGCGATACCACCGGACCGATCGTGCAGCCGGCGACCGATCCCGTGTACCTGGACATTGCGCTGGAGGCCGGTCGTGCCTGGACCTATGCGTTGCCGGAAGGACACAACGTGTTCCTGTATGCCTTCGAGGGCGAGCTCAACGTGGGCGAAGGCGATGACGCGCGTCTGTTGCAGGCCCGCGAACTGGCCGTGCTGGGCGGCGGCAATGAGGTCAGCCTGCAGGCAGGTGATCAACCGGCACGCCTGATCCTGGTCGCTGGCAGGCCACTGCGTGAGCCTGTCATGCGGCACGGACCGTTCGTCATGAACACGCGCCAGGAACTGATGCAGGCTTTCATTGATTACCAGGAAGGCCGTTTCTGAGGGCCGTACTGAGGTCGTGAACAAACAAGGCCGGGCATTGCCCGGCCTTGTGTTTTCGAGGGATTGGCTGGAGCACTTCGGTGCAAGTGTCTACACCTTCGTCATCCCCGCGAAAGCGGGGATCCAGTGTCTTTGCTGTTGCAGGGCGATGACCGGACATGCATCCGTTGGAGAGCGACTCCCGCCTTCGCGGGAGTGACGGAATGTAGGTGTTCGCCCTCCCCAAACGCCTTGGCGTCAGGCTTTTTCGTCACGCCCCAGCCAGCCGTAGGCGACACCGCCAATGACGCCGCCCAGGATCGGGGCCAGCCAGAACAGCCACAACTGCTGGATGGCACCCGAGCCCACGAACAAGGCCACGCCGGTGGAGCGGGCCGGGTTCACCGAAGTATTGGTGACCGGGATGCTGATCAGGTGGATCAGGGTCAGTGCCAGGCCGATGGCGATCGGGGCAAAGCCTGCCGGTGCACGCTTGTGGGTGGCTCCCATGATCACAACCAGGAAGAATGCCGTCAGCACCACTTCGGTCAAAAAGGCTGCCGCTACCGTGAAACCGCCGGGCGAGCGATCACCGAAGCCATTGGTGGCGAATGCCCCTGCCGTCGCGGGATCCAGCGCGAAGCCGGGCGAACCCTTGAATATCTGCAGCAGGATGAAACCGGCGGCAATGCCACCGAGTACTTGCGCCACGATGTAAGGCAGCAGTTCCTTGCCGGAAAAGCGTCTGCCGGCCCACAGGCCGAAGCTGACCGCTGGATTGAAATGGGCGCCCGAGATGTGGCCGAAGGCGTAGGCGCCGGTCAGCACGGTCAAGCCGAAGGCCAGTGACACACCCAGCAGCCCGATGCCCAGCGGATTGCCTTCGCCACCGAATTGCGCGGCGAGGACGGCGCTGCCGCAACCGCCCAGCACCAGCCAGAACGTGCCGAGGAATTCGGCAGCCAGTTTCTTGCTCATGTTCATTGCATTCCCCTTGATTCGATACCGTCTTGACGACGGCAACGAAAAATAACCCAGCCGGGCGGGGCAAGTGTTTTGCTTGTGTTATGCGTGGGCTGGCGGTGGGGCCACCATGCTGCATCAGCGTTCGGGCAGCGGGATGAACTCGGTCTCGTCCGGGACGCTGCCGAAGCGCCCTTCCAGCCAGTCCTGCTTGGCCTGTTCGATGCGTTCCTTCGAGCTGGAGACGAAGTTCCACCACAGGTGGCGCGGCCCATCCAGCGGCTCGCCGCCGAGCAGCATGGCCTTCACGGGCGTCTTGGCGCGCAAGACCGGGCGTGTGCCGCGATCAAGGACGAGCAGGTGCTTCTCGGGGATGTCGGCACCGTCCACCTGGGCCTCGCCTTCCAGCACGTACAGCGCCCGCTCCACGTGGGTGTCGTCGATCCTGAGCTCGGCATCGGCCTGCAGGTCAACGGCGACGTTGAAGGTGTCGCTGAACACGCGCACGGGCGATTCGTGGCCGAAACCCTGTCCGGCGATCACACGCAGCCAGGCGCCACCGTGCTGGATCTGCGGCAGCGAGGATGCCCCGTGGTGATGGAACTCCGGTGCGGTTTCCTCATCGGATTTCGGCAGTGCCACCCAGGTCTGCATGCCATGCAGCGGCTGGTCGTGGTCGCGGGGTTGCGGCGTGCGTTCGGAGTGCGCGATGCCGCGGCCGGCGGTCATCCAGTTCACGTCCCCGGGGCGGATGACCTGTTCGGAACCCAGGGTGTCCTTGTGGTTGATCGCGCCCGACCACAGGAAGGTCACCGTGGCCAGCCCGATATGCGGGTGGGGACGGACATCGATGCCATGGTCGGGCTCGAATATGGCCGGGCCCATGTGGTCGACGAACACGAACGGCCCAACGCTGCGTGCCTGCAGGGTGGGTACGGCACGGCGTACCTTGAAACCGCCGCCAAGGTCGTGTTCGCGGGGGGTGATGAGCGTCGTCATGGGTAGCAGCCTCCTGGTGCCGGAAGCATGGCACAGCCATGCAGGGACCATGTTCACGGCAAGGGAACAGACTGTCGCAGCGCCAGCCCGCGCCGAGAGGCAATACTCAGTAGTGCTGGATCCGTATGCGCGAGCCGGGTGGATCTTGCGGCCGAACGAAATGGATCAGGCCGTATTCGCTGTCGGACATGGGTTCCACCGGCTGGCCGGACAGTGCCGAAACAATGCCGGGCACGGTATTGCTGTGACCCACGATCAACACTTGTCCGGATGGATGTGCCGCCAGCAACTGGGCAACGAATTCATCCGCAGGCTGCCGGGCATCGTAGTCCCTTACCGGAACCTGCTGTGCCGCGGCGGCAGGCGCGGCGGTTTGCCGGGTCCGCTGGTAGCCGGTGGCGTAGACCGCGTCCACGCGGGACCCGGACAGCAGGTCCGCCAATGAGGCGGCGCGCTTCAAGCCCTCTTCGCTGAGCGGGGGATCCTTGGCCGAATCGTCCGCTTTCTCGGCATGGCGCACGACGATGAACGTCGGGCCCTCCTGCGGGGCGGGTGAATGCGAGCAGGCCCCCGTCAGGGTGATGGCCGCCAGGGCAAACAGAAGCGTAATGGTTGATGTGCGCATGCCGCCCATTGTGGGGGTTCCGGGTTCTGTTTGCAGGCTGGCAGCGAGGGGAGCAGGCCGGAATGCATCGTCCGGATTGCAATGTGACCGATTTCACAGAATTGGGGCGGAGGCGGTGACGGGGGCTGGTCCAATCCGGCCGCGGATGGAGGATGATGGCCGCAGAAACCATCCACGGTGTGTTTCCTTGTATCCAGACGAAGTACAGCGCATAGCCGATCAAAACCGCTCACGGTTTGCGTTGCGCATTTATCGCATGAGGATTGCGGGCGTTGCCCTTGGGGCGATAGGCATTGGTGCCGTGCTGGCCGAACAGGCGTCACCGGCCTGGCTCTGGTGGTTGTTGGCAGCCAACGTGTTGGTGTGGCCACACGTGGCCTACCGGCGTGCATACAGGAATATCGATCAAGTCACGGCTGAACACGGAAATTTGTTGTTCGATGCCGCGATGGGGGGCGTGTGGATTGCGGTGATGCAGTTCAATGTATTGCCCAGTGTCCTGTTGCTGACCCTGGTGATGCTGGACAAGATCATCGTGGGCGGCCTGCGTTTCATGGGGCTCGCATTGCTTGTGATGGCAGCTGCCTGCCTGGTGGTCAGTGCATTGATGGGATTCCCGGTCTCCACCGCCACCAGCCAGAAGGTACTGGTGGCGTGCCTGCCTTTCCTGTTGCTCTATCCACTGCTGGTGGGTTACGCCACGCGTTCGCTGGCGCAGAAAGCACTCAAGCAAAAACAACTGTTGGTGAAGATGGCGAGGTTCGATGGCGCCACCGGCTTGATGAATCGCCAACAATGGCTGCATGCGGTGCGTGTGGCGTTGAGTCAGCATCAGCGCACCGGCCGGCCGGCAGTGCTGGCATTGATCGATATCGACTACTTCAAGGAAATCAACGATACCCACGGACATCTGGTGGGTGACAGCGTGATCGAGGAATTCGCGCACTTGCTCAAGGCGTGTTTCCGCGACATCGACACAGTGGGCCGTTATGGCGGCGACGAGTTTGGCGTGGTGATGCCGGATACCGGATGGGAAGATGCCATCCTGGCTGCCGAGCGCTTGCGCCGGCAAGTGGCTGCGCGCGCCTTCGCCGGAATGGAATTGCGTTGCACGGTAAGCATCGGTCTTTGCGAACCGGATGCTGGTGTCCATGATGCCGCCAGCTGGGTCAAGGCGGCGGACGTGAGGCTCTATGAAGCCAAGCGCCGTGGCCGTGATTGCATCGTGGTGGTGGCCAATGAAAGTTTCGCTTCAGCGTCGGAACGGCGTCAAAGTCACTTGATTAGCAACAGGTGAACTTGGTTGGTCATCAGGACGTAGGCATGCAGTGAGCAGCCATGTTGAAGCAGCCCTTCACGGAGTCCTTGCAGGTAACGTTGTCGGTCCCCCTCATCCAGAAAGCAGGGCGAACGATTGTTCCTGCGTTGCACGACGTGCTGGCGGACATCTGCAAGGTCGGGGTGAGGAAGTCTGGCCATGGGGCCGACTATTGTCCGGAAGCCGACCATGCAACATCATCTAATTTCCCGAGAAAAATCAGGCAAGTTCTGACGCGGATGTCAGAAGGTTACTCGCAGGTGCGACGCCAGGCTTTGTCCTTGGCAAGCAACGGTCAAACCATCACCTCCAACATGTGCTCGCGCAGATCGAGTGAATGGGGTGATGAAATGCATTCATGTTTTATTTGTCTCATCTAATTGATCAGAGCATTTTGGAAATAGCGCGCGCGGACTAAATGCCTGAATTTCAAGGCATTGAAAAAACTGCATCCAGCCTTCGTGTGATGTGCTGATCAATCAGTCGTTATTGTCTATGTGACATGCGTGCAGCATGGCGTCTGGTTTCTGGCATTGCATGAGTTCGTCTGGCATCCTCGAATGGATTTGCAGGATTTTCAGGAACAACAACCATGACAAGGAAAGTCATCGTGGTCGGCGATACGACCACCAGTGGCGGCGAAGTGATTGGCGGCATTTCTTTCTGCCGTGTCGATGGAATCCAGATAGCGCGCGTCGGTGATCTGGTGTCGTGCAGTGAGCACAAAGGCATATTTCCCATCGTCACCGGCGATGCGCGTTTCAGGATGCATGGACAGGCGGTGGCGCGCGAGCATGACCAGGTGGCTTGCGGGTGCACCTTGGTGTCTGTCCGGCAGTCCAGGATGTTCATTGACAACCTGCAGGCAGGCGGCGCGGTCCACGGCGCGTCATTGGGCATGTTGGCCGATGGCGTGCCGTCGATGCCAACGGGCGGGTCGCCAATGGCCTTTTCGCCCTCGCATGCCGCCGTGCCGGAAGCGGCGCAGCCGGCCCCCATTGCGGTGACCTTGCGCATCGGGGTGTTCTTCGATGGCACCAACAACAATGCCGCCAACGTGGCGCAAGGCCAGCAATGCCGTGCTTCCACCGGCGATGCCTTGGGCCAGGATGACGAAGAACAGGCGGCCATGCTCCTGCACTGCAAGCCGTTCATGCTCAAGGCGGGCAGCAGCTATGACAACGGCACAACCAATGTCGCGCGGTTGTACGAACTATATCGGGATAACACGGCGGAACCTGCCGCTGAAGATGCAACAGAGTGCGCATTGCGAATTTATGTTCCCGGTATCGGCACCGCGACAGGCGAAGCAGACAGCAAGCTGTCGCAAGGGTTGGGGATTGGACGCAGCGGCGTGGCGGCGCGGGTGGAGGAGGCTTTCGAATCACTGATTCCCGAAGAGATTGAAGTGTTTTGTGAACGCTACCCCGACAAGCAGGTCAATGCCATTGAGTTCGATGTGTTCGGCTTTTCCCGTGGGGCCACGGCGGCCCGCCACTTTGTCCGTCTGGTCAACCGGGGGCAGGAGCATCTGGCACAAGCCGTGCTGAACCGGGGCATACGCTATGCCGAGGGGTTTGAGCTCGCGCAGGCGGTGCGCGTGGGGTTCGTGGGTCTGTTTGATTCGGTGGCTGCCATCGGCAGCCTGGCCGATGGTTTCAACATACGCGGTCCCCGCAGTGCCGGCCTGGATTTGTTCCTGCCGGCAGGCAGTGCGCGGCAGGTGGTGCATCTGGTAGCCCGCGACGAGAAGCGCGCCAACTTCATGCTCACCAGCGTTGCGCCACCCCATCGTGATCTTGCATTGCCGGGCGTTCACTCGGACGTGGGGGGTGGTTACCACGGTGAACGCGAAGGCCCCAACCTGCTGACCAAACCGGTGGGTTTCCAGGAGCCTTCGGCCGGGCTGGTGCCCGGACAAACACCCGGCCCGCACCTGATGGAGCGCAGCCGTGCGCATGCCTTGGCCACTGCCGATGCGGAACGTTGGCGGGCGTGGCTTGGGCTGAGTGAGCGGGAGGTGCGGGTGGCAACCTGGCATCTATGGCAATCACGCCGCCCCGCGGGAAGTTCCAGCGTGCAGATGGAGCGGGTACTGCGCATCTATGCCGCCGTGGTGCTGGAGCGCGAGGTGGATTGGCGCTACCAGTTGAT
>JBQGFJ010000240.1:0-5471 GCA_052040085.1 Pseudoxanthomonas sp. | reverse complement strand
CTGCGCGTGCAGAACAAGGTCTTCTACACCATTGGTTCCAGTGGCCACGAAGGCAATGCCATGGTCGCGCGGCTCACGCGGCATACCGACCCGGCCTTCCTGCATTACCGCAGCGGCGGTTTCATGGCCGAACGTTTCCGCAAGTTGCCGGGCATGGACCCGGTGATGGATTCGGCCTTGTCGTTCGCCGCCAGTGCGGAAGATCCTGCTTCGGGCGGACGCCACAAGGTGTGGGGCAGCAAGCCGTTGTGGGTGCTGCCGCAGACATCGACGATTGCCTCGCACCTGCCCAAGGCGCTGGGCACGGCGGTGGCGATCGAACAGGCACGGCGCATCGGCCATGTGCTGCCGATCCCGGAAGACAGCATTGCCATCTGCTCGTTCGGCGATGCTTCCAGCAACCACGCGACCGCGCAGACCGCGTTCAATGCGGCAGCATGGACGGCGTACCAGAAGCTGCCGGCGCCGGTGCTGTTCGTGTGCGAGGACAACGGCATCGGCATTTCGGTGAAGACGCCGGATGGCTGGATCGGCCGCAACTTCCGTGATCGCGCCGACCTGGATTACTTCCATGCCGATGGCCTGGACCTGGCCTCCGGCTACGGGCAGGTACAGGCCGCGGTGGAGCATTGCCGCCGCACGCGCCGGCCCACCTTCCTGCACCTGCGTACCACGCGGATCATGGGTCATGCCGGTACCGACTTCGAGATTGAATGGCGCAGCATCGAGGAACTGTGTGCGGTGGAATCCACCGATCCGCTGCTGCGCAGTGCCGCGATTGCACTGGAGTCCGGGCTGTACTCGAAGGACGAATTGCTCGCCCTGTACGAATCCACCCGCAGGCGTTGTTTCGCCGCCGCCGAAGAGGCTGATCGCCGGCCGAAGATCATGTCGCTGGAGCACGTCATTGCCCCGCTGGCGCCGTACACCCCGGATGCGGTGGCGGAAGAGGCCGCCAGGCCGCCGTCGCAGGACAAGCGCCTCGCCGTCTTCGGCAGCGAGGACAAGTTGCCGGAGGCATTGCCGCCCCGTCATCTGGCGATCCAGATCAACAACGCCCTGCATGACCTGTTCTGCAAATACCCGGAAACCCTGCTGTTCGGCGAGGACGTGGCGCAGAAGGGTGGCGTGTATACAGTGACCAAGGGTCTGCAGAAATCGTTCAAGGGCAGCCGTGTGTTCAATACGCTGCTGGATGAAACGATGATCCTGGGCCTGGCGCAGGGCTACGCCAACATGGGCATGCTGCCCATCCCGGAAATCCAGTACCTGGCCTATTTCCACAACGCCTGTGACCAGATCCGCGGCGAAGCAGCCAGCCTGCAGTTCTTCAGCAACGACCAGTACCGCAATCCGATGGTGGTGCGCATGGCCGGGCTGGGATACCAGCGCGGCTTCGGCGGGCACTTCCACAACGACAACTCCATCACGGCGTTGCGCGATATCCCGGGCCTGGTGGTTGGCTGTCCGTCGCGCGGTGATGACGCGGCCACCATGCTGCGCACGTTGGCGGCGCTGGCAAAGGTGGACGGGCGTGTCAGCATCTTCCTGGAGCCCATTGCGCTGTACATGACCAAGGACCTGCATGAGGCAGGCGATGGCCAGTGGCTGTTCCCGTACCCGGCACCGGACCAGGCCATGACGCTGGGCGAAGGCCGCATCTACAACGAAGACGCCGACGATCTGGTGATCTTCAGTTACGGCAACGGCATCCCGATGAGCCTGCGTGCGGCCCGTGCCATCGAGGCGGAGCAGGGCTGGAAGGTGCGGGTCGTGGACCTGCGCTGGCTGGTTCCGCTCAACGAAGCCTTCATTGCCGAACAGGCGAAGAGCGCCAAGCGCATCCTGATCGTCGACGAAGGCCGTCATTCGGCTGGCGTGGGCGAGGGCGTGATCACCGCCATCGCGGAGGGCGGTTACGCCTCGCGTCCGTTCGGGCGGGTGGTGGGTACCGACACCTATACGCCACTGGCGGGTGCGGCGTTCCTGGTATTGCCGGGCGATGAGGACATCGTGGCAGCGGCACGCAAACTGGCGGGATGACCGTCATGGTTTTGCGCTAGTCTGGCCTCCGGTTCACTGGAGGCCAGCAGCATGGGTGTGATCAGGATAGCCATCATCGTCGGCAGCCTGCGTGCCGCGTCGATCAATCGCAAGCTTGCGAAGGCGGTGCATCGCCTGCTGCCCGAAGGTTTCGAGGCAGCGTTCGTCGGGATCGGCGATCTGCCGCTCTACAACCAGGAATTCGATGGCGATTTCCCGGCATCGGCCCGTACTTTCAAGCAGCAGGTCGCGCAGGCCGATGCCCTGTTGTTCGTCACCCCGGAGTACAACCGTTCGATTCCCGGCGTGTTGAAAAATGCCATCGACGTGGGATCGCGCCCCTGGGGCGACAATACGTTCAACGGGAAATTGGCGGCGGTCATCGGAACCTCGCCGGGCTCGGCAGGCAGTGCGCTGGCGCAGCAGCACCTTCGCAACGTACTGGTGGGCGTGGGCGTGGAAACCATGCCGCAGCCCGAGGTCTTCGTGCAGTTTCGTGAAGGCATGATCGATGACGAGGGTGTCATCGACAACGAGCGGACACAGAAATTCCTGCAAGGATTCGTGGATCGCTACACGCAGTGGTTGCGCAACCACCTCGGCTGATCAGGACGGCTGGCGTTTCAGCCCCTCCTTCAAGGGCTGTTCGTGCAGGGGGATGCTGCCTGCATGGAGCGCGTGCGTGGTATCCCGTTCCGCCGGGAGTATGGCCAGAGCCAGGTATTCACCATCACGGTTGGCAACGCTGACGAAGCTGCCAAGCGCGCTTCCATCGGCCAGCACGTTGTCGCCGGGTGCAACCGGAGCTGATGTAGAGAAAAGCGCCAGCCCGCGCTTGGCCTTGCCGAGAAAGTGGGTGCGCGCCACGATTTCCTGCCCCGGATAACAGCCCTTCTTGACGCTGTACGCCTGCAGCCGGTCCAGCGACAGTTGCTGCGGTGTCCATTGCTCGCGCTGTGATTCATCCAGGCGCGGGAAACCATGCTCAAGGTCGTATGCGCGCCAGCGTTCGATGGCTTGTTCGTCCGTGTCCGCCGTGTCTCCGGCAGGGGCGATGATCAGGCTTCGCGGCATGGCTTCACTGCCGAAATCCTGTTCCCAACCACCATCTTGCTCGGCAAAAAGTGTGGCCCGGGCAAGTCCGGGTTGTTAAAAACGGCCGGATATCGCCATGTCCTGCTGCTGGCCAAGCTTCAACTTTCGTCTAAAGACGAAACGTTGCAGTTGTTCGACAAATGCCGTCGGCGGGTAGTCGGGAAGCAACAGCCAGATCCGGTCTTCGCTGAACTTCAACAGCGCGAACACCGCGATGACACGGCCTTTTGGCGTCAACCAGGCGCTCCATTGCCAATGCCCGGGCGCGAGCGCAACCACGTCGTTGGCGAATTGGGCCTGCGCAAATGCCGTAGCTTCCGGGCCTTCCAGCGCAATCAAGCCAAGGCCGGGAAGCGGGAAATACGGGGTGTCGGAAGGGGGCAGGTTGTCAGCCACGAGGGTGGGGATTAAAATGTGCTGCGTTGCGAGACCCTCATTATAGGCCAAACGACTCCCATCCCCGAATCCCCAGCCGGAACACAGTTGCCCGAAAACGCGGATCTTCCGCCGGGTGACGAAGCCAAGGCCGGGCATGACGGGAAGAAGGAAATCGGTGGGCGCGGGGGACTCGAGCCCACCCGTTACGGGGATTGGGAAAAAAACGGTCGCTGCATCGATTTCTGAGCAGCATTGAGCCAACGCGGCCATCGGGCCGCCCAGCCGAGACAACGAGTCAGCGCATGGCGACACGAGAACGTCCGCTTTCACCGCACCTGCAGGTGTACCGCTGGCAGATACAGATGGCGACCTCCATCCTGCATCGCGGCACCGGCATCTTCCTCGCCTTTGGCGCCCTGCTGATCGCCGCTGCATTGCTGGCCCTGATGCTGGGTGAAGAATCATGGAATTGCGTCGCCGGCCTGGCGGGCTCCTGGTTCGGCACCGTCTTCCTGTTTGGCTGGACCTGGGCGTTCGCCTACCACCTGTGCAATGGCATCCGCCACATCGTGCAGGACTTCGCCATCGGCTACAGCATTCCCGCGTTCGTGCGCAGCAGCTGGCTGTCGGTGATTGCCAGCCTGGTGATCACCGCGCTGGTTTGGGCCGGTGTGGCGCTGTCGGGAGGTGCTGCATGAGCAAGTACCGCACCCCGCTCAAGAACGTGCGTGGCCTGGGTACGGCCAAGACCGGTACCGAGCACTTCGTCCATCAGCGCCTGACCGCCACCGCACTGGTTTTCCTCAGCATCTGGTTCCTGGTCTTCGTGGTCAGCCTGGCCGGCGCCGATTACGCCACGGCCGTGGCCGCCGTTTCCAAGCCCTGGAACGCGGTACTGCTGGTCGGCTTTCTGATCGCGATGTTCTGGCATGCCCAACTGGGTTTGCAGGTCGTGCTGGAGGACTACATCCACAACTCGCTGCTGGCCCTGGCGCTGCAGACCACGGTGAAGTTCATTGCCGTGCTCGGTGCCATCGTGAGCGTTTTCGCCGTGGCCCGCATCGTGCTGGGGAACTGAAACAGATGTCTGCTTACAAGATTACCGAACACAAATACGACATGGTCGTGATCGGCGCCGGCGGCGCCGGCCTGCGCGCCACCTTCGGACTGGCCCAGAAGGGCCTGCAGACGGTGTGCCTGACCAAGGTCTTCCCGACCCGTTCGCATACCGTGGCAGCGCAGGGCGGTATTTCCGCCGCACTGGCCAACATGGGTGAAGACGACTGGCGCTACCACTTCTACGACACCATCAAGGGGTCGGATTGGCTGGGTGACCAGGACGCCATCGAATACATGTGCCGCGAAGCCATCCCGGCCATCATCGAGCTGGAACACTACGGTGTGCCGTTCTCGCGCACCGAGGAAGGCAAGATCTACCAGCGCCCATTCGGCGGCATGACCACCAAGTTCGGTGAAGGCCCGCCGGCACAGCGCACTTGCGCTGCCGCGGACCGTACTGGTCACGCCATGCTGCATACGCTGTACCAGCAATCGCTGGCACACGATGCGCGCTTCATGATCGAGTACTTTGCGCTGGACCTGATCTTCGACGAAGAGGGTGCCTGCCGCGGCGTGCTGGCACTGGACATGGCCGAGGGCTCGCTGCACTTGTTCCGTGCCCATGGCGTGGTGCTGGCCACCGGCGGCTACGGTCGCGCCTACTTCAGCGCCACCTCCGCGCACACCTGCACCGGTGACGGTGGTGGTCTGGTCGCGCTGGCCGGCTTGCCCTTGCAGGACATGGAGTTCGTGCAGTTCCATCCCACCGGCATCTACGGTGCGGGCTGCCTGATCACCGAAGGCGTGCGCGGCGAAGGCGGCATCCTGCGCAACAGCAACGGCGAGCGCTTCATGGAGCGCTATGCACCGCATTACAAGGACCTGGCCTCGCGCGA
>JBQGFJ010000239.1:0-2940 GCA_052040085.1 Pseudoxanthomonas sp. | reverse complement strand
ACGCCGCAGGCCTCGATCTTGACCAGGATCTCGCCTGCCCCCGGCCGGGGCACGACAACTTCTTCAATGACCAGTGGTTGCCCGAAGGCACGGACGACAGCGGCTTTCATGGTCTTGTTCATGGCATTTCTCCGGTTCTGGCCAAGGTAGAGAGCAGGCGACGCCCAAGCACAGGCCAGCGCCTCTCATCCCATCGTCATCCCTGTCGATGACAGCAGCATTGATGTGGATCAACGCATACATCGGAGATCAACCACGCCGCCAGCTACTTCCTGCCGCTGCGCCAGATGGACAAAAGTATCCAGACGCCGCCAAGTACCGCGCCAATGAAACCCAGGATGCCCAGCGTGGGCCAACCCGTACCTGCCGAAGGGCCGCTGCTGGCATGCATGACGATGGAGGAGCCCACGATCAGCGCAGCGGTCACCACGCCCAGGGTCAGTCGATTGGCGGCATGGTTGACCTGGTCACCGAATTGCTTGAGCGAGGTGACTTCGATCTCCATGTGCAGTTTGCCATTGCGTGCGTTACGCAGCAGTTGACGCAGGTCGCGCGGCAAACGCGAAAGCAGGTCCAGCGTACTGGACATCGCCCGCCATCCACGGCGCATGAGCGCGGCCGGTGCGTGCTGCTGCAACAGCGCACGCTCCAGGAACGGCCGCGCTTGCGATGCCATGTCGAAATCCGGGTCCAGTTGCCTACCCATGCCTTCCAGGGTCACGAAGGTCTTGATCATCAGCGCCAGGTCCGGCGGCAGCATCAATCCGTGGTCGCGCAGGATCAGGGTGACATCCGCCAGCATGTCCCCCAGGCTCAACTGTTTGAGGGGGACGCCGCGATACTGGTCCACGAAGGCATCGGTATCCGCGTGCAAGCGCTGTTCGTCCACGATGCCGCCCGTATCGGCCCAGTCCAGCAGCACCTGCACCACGGCATCGCCATCATGCGTGGCCATGCCATGCAGCAACTGCGCAATCTGGAAGCGCCGCTCTTCGGTCAGGCGCCCCACCATGCCGAAATCGATGATGCCGATTCGGTTGCCCGGCAGATAGAAGATGTTGCCGGGGTGCGGATCCGCATGGAAGAAGCCGTCTTCCAGCACCATCTTCAGGATGGTTTCCGCACCACGCCGTGCCAGCACCTTGCGGTCGAGGCCAGCGGCATCCACCGCCTCCAGATCGCGTCCGGGAATCCCCTCGATCAACGCCTGCACGTTCAGGCGCTCGCCGGTCCATTCCCAATACACGTCCGGCACCAGGATTTCCGGATGGTCGGCGAAGTTGAGGGCAATGCGCTCGGCGTTACGGCACTCGGCAGCGAAATCCAGCTCGCGCCGCAAGGAAAGCGTGAACTGGCGCACCACCTCGCGAGGACGGTAACGCTTCAGATCTGGCACTTGGGCATCGATGATCTCGGCCAGCCGTGCCAACAGGCGCAGATCGGCTTCGACCACGCCACGGATGCCGGGCCGCCGCACTTTCAGGATCACCGCGCTGCCATCGGCCAGCCAGGCACGATGTGCCTGTGCCAGCGATGCGGCAGCCAGCGGCGTTTCCTCGATGCGGGCAAAGACATTCTCCGGCGTATCGCCCAGGTCCTCGCACAACTGCGGATATATCTCGGCGTACGGGAGCGGTGGCACCGAGTTTTGCAACTTTCCGAATTCGGCAATCCACTCGTGCGGGAACAGGTCCACGCGCGTTGCCAGCACCTGCCCCAGCTTGACGAAGGTCGGCCCCAGCTCCTCCAGCGCGCGGCGCATGCGGGTGGGAGAGTCCAGCTTCGACATCTCTTCCGCCGCCTGCCAATGCAGCACCCGCCCCGTCCGCTCCAGCGCACCGCCCATGCCGATGCGCTGCACCACGTCGCCGAAGCCATAACGGATCAGGATGGACGCGATCTGCTGGACACGTCCCAGGTCACGGATCGCACTGATGGTTTCCCACAACATTGCCATGCTGCCTCTCTGCGGTGTGGCGCGGCTGGCCGCCCCTCCGTCCGGACCACGCACATCCAGTATGCCCCAAGCCGGGAAGCGTTCCGGTGGCGTTTGCGGCAAAATGTCGCGAACCCGAACGCAAGCCTCCATGAGCACGACGAAGTCCCCCGAACACACCCCGCTGATGAAGCAATTCTTCAGTGCGAAGGCCGAACACCCCGACCTGCTGTTGTTCTTTCGCATGGGTGACTTCTACGAGTTGTTCTACGACGACGCGCGCAAGGCCGCGCGTTTGCTGGACATCACCCTGACCCAGCGTGGCAGCTCCGGCGGCGCGCCGATTCCGATGGCCGGCGTGCCGGTGCATGCCTACGAAGGCTATCTGGCACGACTGGTGGCGCTGGGCGAATCCGTGGCGATCTGCGAGCAGATCGGCGACCCAGCACTAGCCAAAGGGCTGGTGGAACGCAAGGTGGTGCGCATCGTCACACCCGGCACGGTGACCGACGAGGCCCTACTCAACGAGCGCCGCGACACCCTGCTGATGGCGGTGGCACGGGGACGCAACGGCTACGGCCTGGCCTGGGCCGATCTGGCCGGCGGCCGCTTCCTGGTCAATGAAGTGGACGGCGACGATGCACTGGAAGCCGAGCTTTCGCGGCTGGAACCGGCGGAACTGCTGCTGCCGGACGAGGATGGCTGGCCATCCTTCCTTTCCGGGCGTATCGGCGTGCGCAGGCGCGCACCGTGGCTGTTCGACCCGGACAGTGGCCGGCGTCAGTTGTTGCAATTCTTCCGGCTGCACGACCTCACCGGCTTCGGCATCGACGACAAACCGCTGGCAACTGCCGCCGCCGGTGCGCTGCTCGGCTACGTGGAAGAAACCCAGAAACAGCGTTTGCCGCACCTGACCGCGATTGCCTTGGAATCAGCAGGTGATGCCATTGCCATGAACGCGGCAACACGCCGCCATCTGGAACTGGATACACGCGTCGACGGCG
>JBQGFJ010000238.1:0-5363 GCA_052040085.1 Pseudoxanthomonas sp. | reverse complement strand
GCTTTGCACACCGTGCTGCCCCGGGACGAGATTCAACGGTGAGCTAAGCATGTAGTGCCGGGAATGGAGTGCCTTCGGACGGCGGTTCGATTCCGCCCACCTCCACCATTTTTTGATTCAAGGCAAGCAGATCGATCCAAGCAAGCGTATCCGGACACAGCCTCAGTTGAGTACGGAACTCCAAATTGCGAAACCAGCGCTCCATGTTTTGGACAAGGTCCGCGCAGTTCCATGACCGATGCTTGTTTTCATGCCCGGCAGTTGCCGGACACCTCGTCATCGCCAGCAACGAACGTGCAGGTACAAGGAGGTACCCATGAACAACAACCTCCCCTCTTCAACCGACAAGCGCGCGACCGCCACCGAACAGGTGATTCCGCTGCGTCCGCTACCGGGGGTGAACCTGTGCAAGCGGGGTGAGCGCCGGGCCGAGAAAATCCTGGATGCCGCCACGGAAGTCTTCGCGCAAAAGGGCTACCAGCACGCCAAACTGAGCGAGATCGTGGCATTGGCCGGAGGCTCGCTGTCCACGCTGTACCGCATCTACGGCGACAAGGAAGGACTGGTAAGTGCCATCCTGGAGCGCCGCCTGGACAACCTCGTCGGCACCCTCGACAGCATCCACTTCTCGCCGGACATGCCGCCTGAAGAGGCTCTGCGCAGGACGGCCGTGCGAATGGCCGAGGCATTGGCCAAACCCGATTCACTGGTGGCCTACCGCATCGTGATCGGCGAAGGCCAACAGTTCCCGCACCTGCGTGAATGGTTCTTCGAGCACGCGGTCGTTTCGATACGCAACACACTGACCGCGTATTTCGAACAGGAGATCGCCTCTGGCCGGCTGAAACTGGCATCGGCGGAAGCCGCCGCGATGCAGTTCTACGGCATGATCTTCAGTGACTTCGTGATCCGTGCCGCCAGCGGCTACATCACCCAGGTCGATCCGGATGAAGTCCGGGAACGCGCCCTGTTTGCCGTGGACCTGTTCCTGCGCGGCGCACTGCCACGTTGAATCAGGAACGCTCGGCCAGCCTGCGTGGCACCCACGGCCACCATCCCTGCCCGGTCATGGCGTAACGGTCGGCAGCCCGCTCCAGCGGATTGCGCACGCTGACGCCACCACACAACAGGTACACCGGCAGGAACAGCGGACCAAGCAGCATGTACTGGTAGACGTGGGCCCGCTCGTGATCGCCCAGCCTGACGGGTGGATGCTGACAATGTCCTGCACGATGCTCGTAGGTGGTGCAGCGCTCATCCAGACTGTCACCCGTATGCAGGATGATGTTGCCCAAGGTCATCGCGCCGCCCGGACCCCACGGCCAATGCTGGAAAACCAGCGCAGATTCCGTGGTGCTCCATTGCACTCTTGCCCCGGCCATCAGCCCAGCCAAGCCCGCTGCCAGACCAATCAGGGTATTGGGCAAGGTCCACACTACGCCCGCGGCAACTGTGGCCATCCGCCCGGCGGAACGCATGGGGAAAGTCCGGCTCAGTCGGCTTCCGTCGGCATCAACAGCCACAGGATCAGATAGATCAGCAGTCCGGGGAAACCCGCGGAGCAAACCGAAGCAATCACGAAAATCAATCGCAGCAGGTTGGAGCTCCAACCCCAGCGGTGGGCAACGCCGCCCAGCACGCCGGCGATCATGCGGTCATTGAGTGATCGCGAGAAAGGCTTGGTTTCTTCGGTCATGGCGGCGGCTCCCCGATTCCGTGGACAACCGCAAGTCTAGCGCTTTGCCGTGACTTGGGAAGCCGCTCGGCTGTTCAGCGCGCGCGCTTCGCCAACCAGTCGTGGATAGCCGTCGGCACCTCGCGCTGGGCACGGCTGGAAACATAGATGCCGATGTGCCCGCCTTTGAAACTCAGCTCGGTGTAATCGGCAGTTCCGGCCAGTTTGGCCAGCGCACGCGAAGCATCCGGCGGCACCAGGTGGTCCTGCTCGGCATAGATATTGAGGATGGGCATGTCGACGAAACCCAGGTCCACCGCCTCGCCATCGATCTCGATGCCACCACGGATGAAACCGTTGCCCTGGTAGAACTGCTTGATGAACTGGCGGAAGGCTTCACCGGCCAGATCAGGGGAATCGAAAATCCACTTCTCCATGCGCAGGAAGTCTTCGATCGCCTTGCCGTCGTCCAGGATATCCACCAGGCCCAGGTACTTCTGCAGGTTGAGCCGGAACGGTTTCAGCATCAGGTAGCAGGCGTTCATCATGTCGGCCGGGACGTTGCCCAGCGTATCGACGAACAGATCCACGTCCATGCCGCGGGTCCAATGCGACAGCATGTTGTCCGGCGTGTGGAAATCCACCGGTGTGACCATGGTGATCAGGTTCTTGACCTTCTCCCCATGCAGGGCCGAATAGCACAGCGAGAACGCCCCGCCCTGGCAAATGCCGAGGACATTGATGGCATCCAGCCGGTGCTTCGTGCGGATGTGATCCACCGCGCCATCGATGAAGAGATTGATGTAATCGCCCAGGTCCATGAAACGGTCGGAACGGTCCGGGTAGCCCCAATCGATGATGTAGACATCCTCGCCCAGCGCCAACAGGCGCCGGACCAGCGATCGGTCATCCTGCAAATCCACCATGTACGGGCGGTTGACCAGCGCATATACGATCAGGATCGGTACTTTCGCGGTGGGCGGCTCGCTGCCGACAAAGCGGTACAACGCCACTTTGCCATCGCGCCAGACTTCCTGCTTGCCTGTGGCGCCGTAATGGACATCCTCCACTTCGGGCAGCGTCCTGAGGCCGGCGGAAAGCTTCTGCTGCATGACCACGGCTTCGTGCAGCAAGCCTTCGGGCGTGATGTTCAGTGGACTGCTCATTTACGTGTCCCCTGCTTGCCATTACGCGACTTGCGCTGGGCACCTTTCTGCTGATCCTCGCCGTCCCTGACGCCAATATTCCTGGCAACCCAATCCTTCATGGACACCACGTTGGCCGGAGCGGAGGCCACCGGGGCACTCTTGCGCTTGCCGGGCGACGCAGGCTTGCCCTTGGCGGGTTTGCTGGCCGAAACCTTTTTCACCTTGCGGGTTGCGTCCACCTTCACAGGCTTGGCTTCCACCTTGTCCTTGCGTGGCGTTGCCTTGGTCGGTTTTTTCACGGCGACTGGTTTTGCCGAGGGCTTGCTGACAGCAGTTGCCTTGCGGCTAGCCGGCGCCTTCGCCCGCACAGGAGACTTCTTGCTGGCAACCGCTTTCTTCGCCGGTTTGGCTTTGGCGGCCACCTTGGATTTACGGGCCACGACCTTCTTCGTGGTCACCACCGCAGGCGCTGCCGGGGCCGGACGCTCCGGGACGACCGGAGTAATCGGCGGCACCTCGGGAGCGGAAGCGGCTGGCACTGGCGCGGGCTGGGATCTGACACCTGCAGGCGTGCCCTTGGACGCCATCCGGGTCGCTTTGCGCAGCGCCCGCTCCAACTCCGCGATCTTGCGGTGGGCAGAATCCACTTCGGTACGCGAAGGCATGCCCAGCAGATTGCAGAATTGTTCCACTTCGCGCTGCATGCAGGCGCGCAGTTTCATCTGGGCATTGGTCAGCTCGCCATAGACCTCGCCGAATTCAGCCGAAAGCGCCACTTCCGCGTAGGCATCTTCCGCCGCATCAATCCACAGATCGAACAATGCACGCGCACTGGTGATCTGTTTTTCGGGTGCTTCGTGTTCGGCAAGCTTGCGCTCGAACAATTCGAATGCCCGTTGCGTGGCCTTGGCCATCAACTGGTTGAATGCGTCGTTCCGCTGCTGGTATTCGTCCTGGGCCAGCGCCAGCTGCTGCCAGCGTTCCTGGTGCTCACGGCTCAACCCGAAAGTAGGCACGTGCAGCCATTTGGAACGTTCGCGCCGCAGCGACTCCACGAAGGGCATCGCCTGCGTGATCCATTCGTCCAGCCCGGCATGCTGGCCACCGCCACGCATGGCGCGAATCATCTCGGGGAACAAACCGGTTGCCAGGTTCTCGGCATTCGCACCCAAGGCCTGCCGCCAGGCCTCGCCAACTTCGGCGGCACTGCCCTGTATGCCAGTGAACTGGGCTGCCACTTGCTGCATGCGGCCATACCAGTCGCTGGCCTGGGCATTGAAGCGTCCCAGCACATCGGTGACGGCGGGCTGCTGGCCTGGCATCAGTTGGGACCACCACTGGACCGCTTGTTGCCAGTCCGGCGCGGCCTGCATGCCGATGCCCACCCCTGCCTGCCGGCGCAGATTGTCGCCCCAGGCGTTCCAGTACTGCCGTGCCAGTGATTCGAAATCACTCGGCCATTGTGTCGAAAAGCTGCTCATGCACCCTCCGTGTCCGCTTTGATTCTAGCGGGCAAGTCCCCGGCTTGCATTACAGGCTTTGGTCGATACCGAGGATCAGCTCGGGTAGCCCAGAGAACCCCGGGCAGGCTGTCACAGCTTCGGGATACGCAGGGTCCGGCTGATCATCAAGGTGCCGGAAACCGCGAACATCAGGACCAGCGGATGAAGCTGCCACGGTCCCAGTTGCCACACGCCCAGCCACAGTTCCTCGCCAATGCTGCCACGCACGGTAGCCACGGCCAGCACCACCACCAGCAAAAGGCTGGTGGGAATGGGAGTGCCTTCGAAGTACTTCACCTTGCCGGCCTCATCCGACATCGCCGCAGCGGTGACGTTGTAGCGGGCCAGGCGGCTGACGCCGCAAGCCACGAAGTACGACAGCACCACCCAGTCCCAGCCGCCCTGCATGCCGCAGGCATATGCCAGTGCCGCCGGGGCCACGCCGAAGGAAATCACGTCGGACAGGGAATCCAGTTCACGGCCCAGTGGCGAGGATTGCTGGCGCCAGCGGGCAATCCGCCCGTCCAACACATCGAACACGAACGCCAGCGGTATCAATGCCATGCCGATCAGCAGGCCACGGGTCATACCATCCTGCAGGAAGCGCATGGCGGCAAAAATGGCGCCCGTACCGCAGACGGCATTGGCCAGGGTGAACCAGTCGGCCAGTTGGAAATCGCGAATCAGGGAAAAGTGGCGTGACATGGGCAAGGCCGGCAGCAGGATCACTACAGGGTAACGTGATGCGGGCCCACCGGTGAAGAGAGCGGCGGCTTGCCGCTGTTCCTCATGCTCACTTCGGAATCGACAGATGCTCGCGCTGCACCGCACCTGCACCACGCGGCACGGACTCGATCACCACATCCCCCGGTGTTGCCGCGGCACGCCCATCCAACTGCGCCGAGACCTGGTCCAGCCCGGCGTACACGTACGGCAGCATGGCCACGTAACGTGCCCCATAAGCCGGCAAGGCCAGGAAACCATCGAAATGTTGTGCGTGCTTGACCTGCCAGTACGCCACGTCGCGACCGCTGGAGC